>CAWLAJ010000056.1:0-18251 GCA_963854795.1 Deltaproteobacteria bacterium UBA4427
AGGCCAGATTGGAATCCCTCGAGGCAGAGCTTTTCGAAGAGTCTCTGATCATCGTCGACTGGAAAACCCCATTCCGTATCGTGATAGGTCTGATAGTCGGGGGAGTCGCCACACCAGGCGCAGCGCCCGCGCGATTTCGCCGAGATCATGGAAGCTAGCGTCCTTGAAACTTCGGTCTGCGCTTTTCCAGGAACGCGCGCACGCCTTCGGCGTAATCCTCACTGTCGAAGCAATCCCGGATGGCGGCTTTGACTTCTTCGGGTTTGCGCTGGGATTCGTTTCGCGCCAGGTCCGTAAACGCCGTCTTGGCTGCGCGAAGCGTGAGAGGGGCGTTGTCCGCGATCATCTCGACCGTCTTTTCGACATGGGCGTCCAATTCCGATTTGGGCAGCACTCGATTGACCAGGCCCATGGCTTCGGCCTCTATGGCGTCGAAGCGTCGTGCCGTCATGAAGATCTCTTTGGCGCGAGGCTCGCCGACGATTCGAATCAGCGTGGCGATTCCCGGTTGTTCATAGCCGAGTCCCAATCGCGCAGCCGGAATGCCGAAAATCGCGTCGTCGGCGCAGAAACGAAGGTCGGCGGTCAGGGCAATCGCACAACCGCCCCCCATGCAGAAGCCATGGATCGATGCGATGACGGGTTTGCGGATGGCGGAGATGGCCTGATAGGCGTGTGCGTTCTTGATGTCGTACTGCGCTGCGTCATCGCCGGATCGCTGCTTCTCGAATTGTGAGATGTCGGCGCCGGAGATGAAGGCCAGATCCCCTTCGCCACGCAGCACGACGACACGAATGCTTTCGTCCGCATCGAGTTCGCGCGCGACCTCCGGAAGTTCTCGCCACATGTCTGCCGTGATGGCGTTTCGTCGTTCGGGATGGTCGAAGATGATCTCGGCGAGTGGGCCGTTACGGTCGACTCGAATCTGTCCAGGCATGGCGGCAGCATAGCGAAGCGACAGCCGCGCTCCGTCCAACTAGGCGGGGAGTTCGAGGACGAAGCGGGTCCCGCCTCCTTCGCGCGCTTCGCAATGGATCGTGCCGTGGTGCCGGTCGGCGATCTGGCGGACCAATGCGAGGCCGAGGCCGACCCCGCCGTCGGCGCTGGCCTGTCCGGCCCGTCGGTAGAAGCTCTCGAAGATCCGATCGCGCTCCGACTCGGGAATCCCCGGTCCGCGATCCGCCACGATGCATCGAACCCAGCGCCCGCCGGAATCTGCCGATTCCGTTGACCCGGCCATCACTTCGACTTCGATGGGCGTTTCCCCATGTCGAATTGCGTTCTCGAGTAGATTGCGCACCAGTCGGCGAAGGAGTCGCGGATCGCCGTCGACGAATTGGCTCGTGCCATGGACGTCGATGCCTTCGAGGCGCGCCGCCTCTTCAGCGACCAGCGCGAGCAGATCGATCCGTTCGCGCTCGAGTGTGAGTCCCGGCGCGTCGAGCCGACTCGCCACCAGGAGCTCGCCGATCAGCGCGTCCAACTCTGCGATGTCCTGTGCCACTCGCTCGAGGAGATCGGGCCGGGATCCTTCGTCGAGCAGGGCGATCGCCATGCGAATGCGAGTCAAGGGCGTGCGTAGCTCATGAGAGGTCTGGGCGAGCAGGCGGGTCTTGTCCGCGACGAGTTCTTCGATGCGGTTGGCCCGGACCCTCGATTGGAGGCCCGGGCGGTCGGAGCGATCACGCAGCTGTCGCAACCTTGGAAGGCCCTTTTTGGGAAGCTGTTAGGGGTGTCCCCATCGCCCATGTCGACGCCCGTGGCCGCCATGACCGCCGCGATGTTTGTCGAAATGCGATTGCAACTCCTGGCGTTGTTCGGGTGTGAGGACCTCGAGGATGTCGACGAGGTTGTCGGTCAGCTTTCGAGTGATCTTATCCGCTTCGGCCAGGTGGCTCTGGCGAAGTGCCTGGAGAGCGCTCCGGTCAATGGTCTCGGCCGAGACGGTGTTGGCGACGAGCATGAAGGCGAGTGTCAGGCCGATGAGCGCCAGCGGCCATGAAATGAGGCGCCGGCCAAAGAAGGGGGTCTTTTCGCTGGGTTCGTTCTCTTCGGAGTTCATCGGGTGTTCTCCCGGCGACCATCCACTGGATCGGCCCGCCTCTTGGTTGGGGCCGCCATGGCCCATTCACAAGCTAGGAACCGGTTTTCTCTCGTGAATGTCGCGTTTGTAAAGTTTTGTGAAGTCGCCGGACAGTTCTCGCGGGGCTCGAGCTCAGGCGATCGCATTCCAGAGGAGGCGGCCGTCGCAGATCGTCGCGGCGACGAGTTCGCTCGACAGAGTCCGTCGCGCCTTGCTCCAGGGTTCTTTCAGGAGACACAGATCGGCCCTTTGGCCGACGGCCACGCCTCTGGCGTCGAGATTCGAAGCGATCTTGTGGGTGAATCCATTGCCAAAGAGCGCCAGCGCGGATTCCGGTGAAACTCGTTCCTCCTCGCCCATACAGCGACCGGTTCGAGTTTCACGAAGCACGGCCGCGCGCATGGCGAGCCATGGATCAGGATCACCAAAGGGCGCGTCTGTTCCTGCGGCCAGCGAGACCCCCGCCTCGAGCCAACTGCGAACACGGTAGAGATAGGTCAGGTCGCGCGACTCAACATTTTCATGATAGGCGTCGCCGCGTTCGGCGATGAAATTGGGTTGCGTGACGATCGTGAGTCCGAGCCGGCGGGCGAGATCGAAGGCTTCGGGCGGTGTGACGGAGGCGTGTTCGAGGCGATCGCCGGGCGCTACGCCCGCGGCTTCGAGTGCGGCCAGAGCGAAATGGATCTCGGTTCGCGTGACCGAATGAAAGGCGACGCAGCGCCGGGACTGATGCGCTGCCGCAATCGACGAAACGAGTTCGTCGAAATCGGGAAGCGCGGGTTCGTCGAGCATGATTTTGTATTCGGCGATCTCGAGCCAATCCCTCGCTTCTCCGGAGTCGGAAGTAGCGGCTTCGGCGAGCGAGAGATCGCCCATCATTCGAAGTCGTTGGGGCAGCGCACCGCTTCGCTGCGCCGCGCGAAACAGAGCCAGTTCCTCGGGTCCATTCGAAGCGGTCGCATCCGTCACGCTCGTTACGCCACAGTGAGCCAGATGGGCACCGACGGCGCCTAGATCGGGGGCCGGCGAGGATGCGAATCGTTCGCGTAGCCACTCGTCGGCGCGGAAGAGCCGGCCGGTCGCTCGTCCCGTCTCATCGCGCTCCACGCCGGGCGGCTCGGTCGCTTCCCTGTCCTCTGTGCGGTCGAGGCCGAGCTCGACGATGGCCCGCGAATTCAGGAACCACATCGACCCGCTTCGGTGTTGAATGCGGAGCGGCCGGTCGGGGCCGAGCACGTCGAGTCGATTGCGATCGAGCTTGCCGGCGACGGATTCGAAGTAGCCGGTTCCCCGTATCCATCCCGAGATGCTCTCGGCGCATCGAAGCGCTTCGGCCAGCGCATCGGGCGATTCGATCGACGGAGGTCCGCAAGGCACGGAGGCGAAATGCGCGGCCAGAGAATGGAGGTGGAGATGATGATCGTGGAGTCCGGGCAGGAGCGCGCCGCCGCGTGCGTCGATTTCGTCTTCGCCGGATTTCGCGTCGAGTCGATCAGCGATTTCGCGGATCAACCCATCTTCACAGCGAACGGCGACACTTCGACCGTCCAATTCCGCGTCCCGAATCAACAAGCTCCCGTCCAATCCGAAATCAACCGTGGGCTCGGCGCTGCGAGCGTTGGGGCGACCGCTTGGGTCGGTCGTGTTCGCGGCGGCGCGATCAGGACTCGACGTTCCTCATCGTGGAGGATCCAACGACCCGAGTCTCGTTCGATCGGTCGCGTCAAGCCGTCGTGTGGGGTCGCGGCTGCGTAAGCGGCGATGTCGACCAGCGAGAGATCGAGAAGTCCCCCGCGACCGTGATGCAGCTGGGCCAGGATGAACACCGCCGCGTGAAGTCCCGTCAGCGGATCGGCGATCGCATCGCCGCAGAATCGAAGACGCGAATCCGAGCCCTCGACGGGTTCGGCCAGGCCGGCGGCAACCGCCGCGTCGTCACCGAAGGCGATCCATTCGCGGTCTCGCCCGTAGCCGGTGATCGATGTCCAGAGGCGGCCGGGCCGAGCTTTCACCCAGCTCACCGCGTCGATGCCCAGGTGGGCGAGCGCTCGAGGGCGCGAGCTGTCGACGACGATATCGGCGGCTTCGAGGAGTCGATCGAAAATCGCGCGGTCGTCGGCTCGATCCAGATCGAGGGCGCAGCCGCGTTTCCGACCATTCATGAGATCGAAAAAGGCTGCGGGACCCTGGCGAGCACCATCGGGTCTCCGAGCACTCTCCAGCTTGAGAACTTCGATTCCAGCCGAGGCCAGGAGAGAGGTTGCCAGCGGACCCGCCCACAGGCTCGACAGGTCGAGCAGTCGAATCCGCCGCTCAGTCCGTCCCGCCCGCGGCGACTCCGTCGCGTGATGCAAGACGAAGGGGTCTTTCTTGTTAGGCGGCCGTGTCGTCGTTGCGATGGCGAGCCCCATCATTCGGCCGCGTTCGACGAGCTTCCTCGCATTTCGTTTCGCCGCCAGCTCGCCGACCGCTCTCCAATCTCGCGTCGAAGTCAGTTCGGACGGGTGGACTTCGAATAGTGCCGGGATCAATTGCCAATCTTCATCGCGAGGAAGATTCAATACGACATCGACGGGTTCCGCAGGCAGGAGGCGAGCGCTTCTTCCAGCCGAGATGTCGCCGCCTCGCGAGAGTCCGCCGATGGCTGCGCGTTCACCGAAGAGCGCGGGTCCGTCGAGCTGATCGAACCCCGCGTTCGGCGCGAGTGTGGCGAGCGCGAGGGCGGCTCCGCTCGCTGCGCTCGCGAGCGCGCCGTTGGCAAATTCGGGTGTGCCCTGCACGGTTCCCGTGAGGGCCATCGCGCCCGAGCAAGCCCATTCGACAGCGGTTCCGCGCGGGCATTCGCGAACCGGTGGCGTCCGATCGAGGTCACACGCGCGCAGTAGGCGACGGGCGTGTTCGGCGGCGGGATCGACTGAATCGGGCAATAGGAGTGGTCTCGGACTCGGGTCGTCACTCTCGGACGGGTGAGCGGCTAGGCGGCCGGGGTGAAAAAATCTGCTTCCCGACACTTTGGAGGCGGGAAGCAGGCGAAATCGACATTAGCATCCGGCCTCTGGAACCCGTATTCTGACGAATCCGCAATTCCCCGCGGTCCAACCGTCGCGCTCGGCTTCAAACCTTGCCGAGCGACACCTCGCGCGGTCGCGGAGATGAATCCCGCCGGGTCAGGAAATGAAAAGGAGTATGGAATGGCCGCCCTCAAAGCCGGTACGCGACTCAAGAGTGCCGTATGTAGTTCCGAGCTGATGCTGATCGTCGCGCCGGAGCGCGATGTTGTGCTCACTTGCGGTGGGGCACCCGTGATCGATTTGGGCGCGGAAGCGGCCGCGGATGCCGCGCTCGATCCTGAACAGAAGCAGGGGACGCTGATGGGCAAGCGTTATACGAACGAAGCCGGTGACGTCGAGATTCTCTGCACGAAACCTGGCGAGGGCGGACTCGCCGTCGACGGGACGGCACTCGAAGTCAAGGGCGCGAAGCCACTGCCTTCTTCCGACTGATCATTCGCTCCGAGTTTCATCACTCGAGAAAAACGAGGTCGCCGAAACACCGTGAATCTGATGATGCTGCTCGAAATGGCGGCGGGCGCTTATGGCGAGCGGGTCGCATTTCAAAACGGTGAGGAGACCCTCACCTTCCAGGAATTATTCGCTGCTGCCGGGGTGCTGGCCGAATCCCTCGACGACGGCCGAACTCGACATCTCGCGATGATCGATGAGAGTTCACTCGCCTTGCCTATTTCGCTCTTCGGAGCTTCCTGGGCTGGCATTCCCTTCGCTCCGCTCAACTACCGGTTGACGGATTCCGAACTCGATCGGCTGATCGCGCAGCTTCATCCCGGTCGGCTGATTACGGATCCTGCCCGTGCAGCGCGCCTGGGAGAGAAGATTCGTTCCGCGGACGGAGACAGCTTCGTCGAGGTCGGATCGTGCGCGGCGCTGATGGATACGGTTCGGGCTGAGGGCGCCACTTCGCGGGATCCCGCCTGGGCCATGGATCCAGAAGACACGGCGGTCCTGCTTTTTACGAGTGGAACTACTGGTGCACCCAAGGCGGCCGTGCTGCGTCAGAAGCATCTCGTGTCCTACGTGCTGGGAACCGTCGAATTCATGAGCGCGGCAGAAGACGATGTGTCACTGAATTGTGTCCCCCCGTATCACATTGCGGGAATGGCTGCGATTGCGAGCTCGGTCTATTCGGGCCGCCGGGTCGTCCAGCTACCGAATTTTTCCGCGGAGTCCTGGCTCGAGACCGCGCGTACGCAGAAGATTACGCACGCCTTTGTCGTGCCGACCATGTTGGCGCGGATCATCGATGCGCTCGAGGGTCAGCCAAGCGCCGACCTTCCCAGCTTGCGCGCGCTCTCGTATGGCGGCGGGAAGATGCCCCGAGCCGTGATCGAGAAGGCGATGGACCTCTTTCCAGATTGTGATTTCACCAACGCCTACGGGCTCACGGAAACCAGTTCCACGATCTCGCTGCTCGGTCCCCGTGAGCATCGAGATGCCGTCGAGAGTGAAGACGAAGCCGTTCGCCAGCGGATCGTTTCGGTCGGCCAGCCGCTGCCCACGATCGAAGTCAGTATTCGCGATGTCCACGATGGGCACGAACTCCCGGCGGGCGAGGCCGGACTCATCTATGTGCGTGGCGAGCAGGTCTCGGGTGAATATCGAGGTCAGGGCAGTCTGCTCGATGAAGATGGCTGGTTCAATACGCGCGACGGCGGCTTCCTCGACGAGGAAGGCTACCTCTTTTTGAAAGGCCGCATGGACGATGTCATCGTTCGCGGCGGCGAAAACATGTCGCCTGGCGAAATCGAAGATGTGCTCCTGACCCATGAAGTCGTTGCCGACGCGGCCGTCGTCGGCGTACCCGATGAACAATGGGGCGAAGCGATTTCGGCAGTCATCGTTCTCAAACCGGATACGACTGCCTCAGTGGACGAGCTGCAGCAATGGGTGAAGGATCGACTGCGTTCTTCGCGTACACCCGAGCGTATCGAGTTCTGGTCGGAGCTCCCCTACAACGAAACCGGAAAACTGCTGCGCCGGAAGGTTCGCGAGGCGCTTCGAGAAGGCGGGTGAAAGCGCCGCGCTACGATGCGGGTGGGCTCGGTCGACTTCTTTCCCGACCCTTTGGCAGCGAAGAACTTTCCCCAATCGAAGGGCCTGGGGTCGTCGTGCTCGATCTCGAGGCGACGAGCGAATCCGATGCCGAGCTCTGGCGTGGCGCGCTCCTCGAACAACTTCCCGGCTTGCCCTGCGTGACGATCGCCGTCGAGGCATCGGGGGCCAGCGAGCTGTCGAATCCGTCGGAATCGAAGCGCGCGTTATCATCCGCTTGCGATGTCGTGCTAAGCGAATCTGCAGACCTCGACGATTTCCTGGCCGACTTTGCAAAGACACCGATCGCAGCGCTCGCCTTCGTGCAGCTCCTGAGAACAGCAACCTCCCTTCCGATTCAGGGAGGCCTCGCGGCAGAGTCGTTCGTCTACTCGACGCTCCAATCGGGAAGCGAATTCAAGGCCTGGTTGGCTGCGCGTGCGAAGCCGGTCCGCGCCGAGCGGAAGGCCGCGACCCGCGCGAGTCGCACGACGCGTGCAGCCGCTGCAGCAACTTTCGCCGCTGGCGAATCTCCCTGCCGACTCGAGCGAGTCGGTCATCGCCTGACGATTACGCTCTGTCGGCCCGATAAACACAACGCATTTTCGCGCGCAATGCGAGACGCCCTCGTCGAAGGACTTCAACTCGCGCTCGCCGATTCTTCGATCGATGAGGTCGTGATCTGCGGCGAGGGCGAATCCTTCTGCAGCGGCGGTGATCTCGATGAATTCGGAACGGCCACGGACCCGGCCATCGCGCACGTCATTCGCACGACGCGAAGCCCCGCCTTCTTGATCTCACGACTTGCGGGTCGCATTTGCTTTCAAGTGCATGGCGCATGTCTGGGCGCTGGCGTTGAATTGCCGGCGTTCAGTGACCGCGTCATCGCACATGAGCACGCCTTTTTTCAATTGCCGGAGGTCGCCCTCGGCCTGATTCCGGGCGCGGGCGGGACGGTCAGTCTTCCGCGACGAATCGGCCGACAGCGAACGGCGTGGCTCGGTCTGTCCGGACGCCGAATCGATGCGCGGACGGCGCTTTCCTGGGGGCTGGTCGACGAGGTTCGTCTTGGGCAGCATGTCGACGGCCGCGGGTCGATCGATTCGAACTGAAGTGTCGTGAGGCGCCAGAGGCGTCGCTGAAAATCATTGGAGAAAAAATGGCCGGACCACTCGAAGGCATCAAGGTCGTGGAGATGGGCGTCTGGGTCGCTGGGCCCGCCGCCGGTGTGATCCTCGCGGATTGGGGCGCGGACGTCATCAAGATCGAGCCGCCCGGCGTCGGAGATCCGTCTCGTCTGTTCCAGTCGATGCTAGGCGGTGATCTTCCCTTCAACCCGATCTTCGAGAACGACAATCGAAGCAAGCGGAGCATCGTGCTCGATCTGCGTACCGAGGAGGGCCTCGAGGTCGCATTCGAACTCCTCGAGTCCGCGGATGTCTTCGTTTCGAACATACGTAGCGCCGCGCTCGGGCGGCTGGGCCTCGATCCCGAGTCCTTGTGCAAGCGCTTCCCGCGGCTGGTCTACGCGCTGATTACCGGCTATGGCCGTGCCGGGGAAGACGCGGATCGTGCCGCCTACGACATCGCGGCCTTCTGGGCCCGCTCGGGCATTGCCCATTCGCTCACGCAGGCGAATTCGCCACCGCCCCATCAGCGCGGCGGGATGGGCGACCACAACGCCGGGTTGGCGGCGGCCGGCGGAATCTGTGCGGCCCTCCTTCACCGGGAGCGGAGCGGCAAGGGTCAGGTGGTATCGACCTCCCTCCTCCGGGAGGGCATCTACACGCTGTCCTTCGATCTATCCGTGGCTCTTCGATTCGGGGTTCCGATCATGCTCGGTGATCGCAAGACGATGGGAAATCCTTCGATCAACTGTTATGCCGACTGCGACGGCCGGTATTTCTGGATCGTGGGCCTCGAAGGAGAACGTCATTGGCCTGCGTTGGCGCGGGCAGCGGGTCATCCGGAGTGGATGGAAGACAGCCGCTATGCGAAGCCGAGCGAGCGGGCCGCAAATGCCGCTGGATTGATACAGGAGCTGGATCGGATCTTTGCCACCAAGACTCGCGAGGAGTGGGGGGAGATCTTCGATGCGGAAGTCGACCTGTGGTGGGCTCCGGTCCAATCCATCGAGGAGGTGATCGCCGATCCGCAGGTGACGGCGGCGGGTGGTTTCGTGGAGGTTCCCGATGGAGCTGGGACGACGATGCTTCCGGCGACACCCGTCGATTTCGACGGGACACCGTGGTCGCCGCGCGCAATGGCACCCGAGCATGGCGAACATACGGACGAAATTCTCAGGGAACTCGGTCGTGGCGAAGCGACGATCCAGCAATTGAGAGAAGACGGAGTCGTGGCTTGAGGTGCCGCGGCCGGTAGGCGCCGTGGCCAGCAAAGGGTTAGAACGCGAGCCGAACGCCCGCGATCTGCCAGGAGAAGAAGAATTCTTCGTCGAGGGTCTTCTCGGGTAGAAAGTTGAACATCATCTGCGTTCCGATGAAGAATCTCTCGCTGATCTCGTATTCGATGCCGACACCGAAATCGATCAGGAAGCCCGCGGAGCTGTTGTCGTTTCGACGATTGTCGTCTTCGATATAGGCGAAGCCCATTCCCATCAAAGCGTAGGGCTTGATTCGGTCAAAATTTTCGCCCGGAAGGTCGGGGATCGTGATGGTGACGTTGAGGGTCGGAGCGATGATCGTGTTGTTGTCGTCGAGTCCGACTTGCATCATCGGCCCGACGGTAACCCACTGGTCGAACGCGTAGAGCAATTCGAAATTCAGCAGTAGCGCTGTCGGGTCGTCGATGAACCCGATTCCCGTTCGCACGGACCAGGGAGTGGTCGGCGCGTTTCCGTCTTGCAGAAGGGTCGCTTGAGACTGGGTTTCCTGCCCCTGATCACTGCCCCAATCTTGCGCGGCGGAAACTCGCGGGTTGACCGTCGAGAACAATGTCAGCATCAGGCCCAGAGCGAGAAGCACATGTGACCGTCTGTTACAGATGTGCTTTGCAACTGTCATCGAGATTGCGCCGGTCGACAATTGTCTCATGTCGGTCTCCTTCGATCATTTCATGCGGGGGTGTTGGAAGGATCCGTGATCGATTCGGAATTCGCAAGGTGCGAGTGCTCTTGACTGTTGATCTCGTTCCGCAGGAGACGTCGAGATCTCGGGGAGAGAGTGCGCCTTTAAGATTTCTTGGAACCTTTTTGTTTGAAACGGCACGTCGGCACACGATGCGAGAAGCACAGCCGAGTTCACATGAAACTCGGGCGTGACCCGATGATGCCCTCGGCTTCGAGTCGTTCGAACTCGCGATCATCCACGCCGAGTTCACTCTGCAAGACTTCCCGGTTGTGTTGGCCGAGAGTGGGCGGCGGCGCCCGATGCAAGTCGCGCTCAAACGCCGAGAAAATGGCGGGAAAGGCCGGATAGCGGGTCGGGCCGGTGACTGGATGGTTCATCGTCTGGAAAAATCCGCGAGCCTCCAACTGAGGATTCGGCATCAGCGCATGATTGTTGATCGACGCACTCGCTGGAACACCCTTTGCAAGCATCTCGCGCACGACTTCCTCGCGAGACCGCGTCCGGATCCATGCCGCCAGCTCCGCAACGAGTTCGTCGTGAGCGGCGAGCCGACCTTTATGCGTCGCCAGGTCCTCGGACAGGCGCCAAGCATCCGATTCGAGCACGCGGCAGAGACCTCGCCACTGTTCATCGTTCGAGACGGATACCGCCACGCGTTCGCTTTCGGATCGCGTTTCGAAGACTCCCTGTGGTGCGGCATGGGGCATCTTGTTCCCCGATCGGCCTAACAGCACACCATAGGCGGAGTATTCGATGACCTGTTCAGCCGCCACGGCCAGCGCCGGCTCGACCAACGCGACCTCGACGACTTGCCCGCGGCCGGTTCGCTCTCGTTCCTCGAGTGCGAGCCCGATGGCGAAGATGGTATGAACGCTGCCGATGGGGTCGCATGCCCCGCGAACGACCAGCGGCATGTCTTCGTAACCGGTCACCCAGGCCAGGCCGGAGACCTGTTCGACCGTCATTGCGAAGCCCGCGCGGTCGCGCCACGGCCCATCGAGGCCAAAGGCGGGCATTCGGACGAAGATCGCTCTTGGATTCAGTTTCTTGATCGTCTCGGCGTCGAGACCGAAGGCGGGCATCACGCGAGCGGAGAAATTCTCGATCACGACGTCGGCGTCTGCGATCAGGCGCTTCAAGAGCTCGAGACCATCCTCATGATCGAGTCGCAGCGTGACGTCGCGTTTGCCGGGATTGGCACCATGAAAGACATGGGACCATTCCCAGAGTATTTCATTGCGCACGGCGCCCGCGAAACGCATTCCATCGGGCCGCTGAATGGATTCGACCTTTACGACATCGGCCCCGAAGTCGGAGAGGATCGACGTCGCATAGGGGCCGGCCCAGAATGCCGTTAGATCGACGACGTGGAGACCCGTGAACGGAAGATCCGCGTGGCCCAGCTTGGTCGGCATTTCGCCCGGCGCCTGCTCGAGGCTGCGCAGGAGGTCTTCGCGATGTTCGTCGAGTTTCGGTGTCAGACCAATGGGTGCAGGCTCGGTCGTCTCGAGACGCCACGGTGTGCGCGGTTGAAGAAAGCCTTCTGAGGTCCGGATGAAGAGTCCTCGTTCGATCATGTGATCAAAGCCCGGGAGAACCCTGCCATTGCCAATGGGTGCCACGGGGACTCGAACCATTTCGCAGAGTTCGATGATCTCGGCCGTCGTCCTCTTTTCCGTCCATGTTCGGACGATTCCCTGGATGTAGTCGATGTGCTCCATCCGTTCGCGACCTTCGAGAAAACGTGGGTCCTGTGCCAATGCCTGTTCGCCCATCAACGCGCAGAAGTCGGTCCACTGTTGTCCCGTCATAGTGCAGACCCCGACATGGCCGTCCGCGGTCTTTTCGATCGACGGGAGCTCGATCGAGCGTGGAATCAGCCCCCCATGAAACTGACTCCCGAGATCCCCGAAGATCGTGAGACACTGAATCATCGATTCGAAGCTCGACAGGTCCGCGATCTGCCCCTCTCCGGTCTGGCGTGCCGATCTCCAGGCGGCGAGCGCTGCCACGGCTGCATAGCTGCCCGCGATCCAGTCGCCGAGCCGCCCGCCCGCGGCCAGTGGCTCGCGGCTCGGGAGGCCACGGTATTCGAGCGAACCCGTCGCGGCCTGGAGTGTGAAATCATTGGCCGCGTGCTTGGCCCAGGGACCCCCTTGTCCCCACGGAGAGATGCGAACGACCGAGAGCTTGGGATTGGCCTCGAGCCATTGCTCTGGATTCAAGGCGCACTTTTCGAGAATGCCCGAACCCCAATCTTCGATGACGATGTCCGCTCTTTGCGCGAATGAATGAAAACGCGCCCGAGCCTGGGCATCGCGGGCGTTCAAAACGATGCTCTGCTTTCCGGCATTCAAGTAGTGAAAGAGGGGGCTCGATTCGTCGTCGGCGAGATCCTGTTGGGAGGCCGTCCAGCGGCGCAGCGAGTCTCCGCCCGGTGGCTCGATCTTGATCACGGTCGCCCCGGCGTCGACGAAGAGCTTGCACGCGTAGGGGCCAGCGATTCCCGAGCTGAGATCGAGAACGCGAAGATCGTCGAAGGGACGCGGGACGTCTTTAGACATCTCTGTTCACTGGTGTCGGAACCTCCTCCGAGAATCTAACATCGATCGCGCGAGCGCGGAGACCGGTCCGGAGCGCGCGATTCGAATGCCATCAGGGGCCAGAGTGAAAATCAAGCGAGCGCAGAAATGAAACGATCGATTCTGGTTCAGACGGGAGGCGGGGAGGAATCGGCCTTCGAGGATCTGCTCGAAGAAGTCCAACTCGCCGAAGAGCTCGGCCTCGACTCCGTCTGGTGTTTCCCCGCGGCTGGCGCCGCCGGCGACTTCCGGGACAGTGCACCCGTCATCTGGCTCTCCGCGTTGGCCGCTCGGACCGAACGCATTCGCCTGGGCTGGGGGCTGCCCTCGATGCTCGCGCCGAAGAGTCCGCCCATGCGGGTCGCAGAGCAAGCGGCGGTGATCGATCTCGCCTCGAAGGGCCGACTCGACCTGGCCTTCTTGCCCGACGGCGAACTCGAGGACGATGAGGAAGGCCCCTGGGATGAGGGGATGCGCATGTTGGTCGACATGTGGGACCAGCCGACCTTTTCCTGGACGTCGCGTCGCTTTTCGGTGATGCCGGTCGACGTTCTGCCGAAGCCGGTTCAGCGGCCGCATCCGCCCCTCTGGCTAGCGGGTTGGTCGACAGCGCACGCGACACGAGCGGGGTCCGGGGGAATGGCCTTTCTCGACATCTCGGGCGGGACCGACGAAACGCTGTTGCTGAACCGCGACGCCTATACGGAGGCTCGAGCCGGAGCCGATCCCGATGATCTGGTTTCGATCGGCGTGGTCGGGATCGCCGTCGAGATCGACCCGAGCGCCAGGGACATCGAGAAGCTCGAACGTTGGGAAGATCTGGGCTTCGACGAAATCCTGCTGCAGACCCGACCGCGCGACGGGGGTCACGACGAGGCGAAGGAACGCATTCGCTTCCTGGCGAATGAGGATGCCCGGCTTCACTGAGTCCGTGTCGTCGTCGCGTTGCGCGACGGGCGGAGGCTAGAAGCTGACCCGGGCCTGCGCTGTCAGATCATGAGCGATCGTATGCTTTGCTACGAAGGCTTCGTAGCGAAGGTCGAACTGAAGTCGATTCGCGTTCTTGGGGGCAAAGCGGATGGCCGCGCCGAGTTCCGCGCCGCCGGCATCTTCCTGTCCCTTGATCGTGAAATCCGAAACACCGTCGGGAGCGCCTTGAAGTCGAGCGTCGAATTCACGCTCGAATCCCGTCAGCATCTGTCGCCAGCGAACATCGAGCGAGCCCGTCCAGACCCCGTCCATCCACAACAGTTGCTGGGCGAGGTATTTGCTGTGCAGGTAGCTCGCGCTCACACGCACGCCGGCGTTGATCGACCCGATGCTGTCGTCGCGGCTGTCGATGCGAATGCCGAGCCCGAAGGTCTCCGATTCGTGGATGGGTCGCTGATAGACCCAGGTCCAATCGAGGCCGCCGATGGGCTCGATCTCGACCGGTCCGACTTCGAATACGTACCCGACTTCCCCCGCGATTCCGATCCGGTTGCTGTCGTGTTCCGCCAGTCCGCGGCGGTCGACGGTGGTGATGCCAGCTTCTGCGAAGCGAATTCGGCGTCGGTCGTCATGGAAGCCATGGCTCCAACTGAGTGCACCTTGAGCACGAAGGGGACCACGATCCCAGGCGGCATGTCCGGAAATGTCGGTCAAGGTGACGGTGCTCTTGCCGTCGCTCGCACCATCGATCGTGCCGCGCTGACTCGAAATGGCGAGGGTCAAACCGAGGCTCTCGATCGGTCTGAAGTCGACCCCGAAGACCAGACCGGCGAGTTGGGTGTCGTAGCGGCGGTTTCCGCCGAAATCCTCGCGGGTTCGACTTCCCGCGACGCTCGCGAGCCAGGGAGACCAGGTTCGCGTGTGACACGGAAGCTGTACGTCGGGTCCTTGCCACAAATTTCGTTTGCCCACTTCACATTCGCGCGGACGGTCGAAGAGCAGGTTCGTCACGCGTCGACCGCCCTCGACGATGGTCGTCGTGTGCGCGTCGTAGACTTCCGGGCTGAGTGCGCCGAAGATGTTATTCAGATTGCCGGTCGCGGTATCGAATTCGTCGAGCAACGTCTGTAGCGCTGGGGTCGTCGCGCCAATCGCTTTGATGTCGTCGAGATGTCGGGCGATCGCCCGCTGCGTCGACCCCGTCGCGACGCCGAGCGCACTCGCGCTCACCAACTGAACCAATAGGCCCATCGCATCGTAGGTTACGGCGAGGATCTGGTTGCCAGTACTCGGGAGGAGATCGAATTGGCCGATCGTTCCGCCGGCGACCGAGATCGCTCGGATGAGTGTAGGGCCCGGGGAAACCGTCGGTTCGAGTCGAACGATGAGGTCCCCATCGAAGGTTGCTGCGCCCGTGACCGTGATCGCCGGGGGTCCCACGTCCACGGTCAGGTCGAGAGTGCCATCGGCCGCGGCCAGGAAATCGCCATTGACCATGATTGGGGTGGGCACTCGAAGTCGGCCCATGGGCGCGATCTCGATGTTTCCCATGAAATTATTCGTGTTGAGGAGTTCCCAGCCAAAGGTTCCGCCACCGACTTCGATTCGGTCGAAATTGTCCAGCAGATCGAGATCGAAACTCTGGTCTGAGCTCGAGTTGTCGAGCAGGGTAAGCAGGTCGATTCCGGTGCCGGCCGTGATTGTCGAATCCGTCAAGGTCGAGGTGGGTCCGTGTACATAAGTGTTGTTGCCGTCCCCCAGCTCGACGTCGCCCTCGATCTCCCCGAGATTGAAGATGAACTCATCACCTGCGGTTCCCATGATTGCGATGGCGCGATCCGGCATCCCGCGATTGGTGGTGTTGGCCGAGATGCGCGCACCGAGGCCGTTGCCGAAGCTGTTTTCGCGGCCGGCGACGAAGTCGCGGAATACGATCAGGGGCTTGGCGTCGACGCCTCCAAGGATCGTTCCCGTGTTCGTGAAGCTGGTGATCGGGATTGAACTCGTGTCCTGGGAGTCGAACGGATCGAGTAGATCTTGTCCGCCCAAGGAAACCGCGATCGCGTCAAACCCGCTTGCGTTGATGAAGCCCCCATTGGAAACGAAGCTGTTGTGGTTCCCGACCAGATTCGTTTCATCTCCGACAAAGATGCCGACAGAATCCGAGCCGGAGACCGTGATCGTCGTCAACGAGAGCATGAAGACACCGGGCGCTGCGGCTCCGGAATTACCGGCGAACGTACCGTCCGCCCAGCCGTCGCCGGCCTTGATTCCAAACGAATCGTCCCCGGCGACCACGATCACGCCGGTGTTCGAGAGGTTGGCCGCGAAAAGTGGGTTGGTACGGTTGCCTGCGGAGATGCCGCGGGTTTCATTCGCGTTGAGATTGATATTGCCGGAGGTCGTGACGCCCGCGTTGTCGCCGGTTTCGATCGCGAATCCGCGGTCGGCGTTTACGTCGATGACGCCTCGATTGACGGCACCGTTGGGCAGGATGCCGTTGGTATTCTGGTTGAGCAGGATGCCGCGACCGTCGAGGCCGTTGATTTCGATCGTGCCACGGTTGTCCGCGAAGTTGTTGTTGTTGCCCTGGATGCCGACCCCATCATCCCCGTCGATCGTGATCAGGACTTCGCTGATCAGGGTGTTCAGGTCATTGCCCTGGATGCCGACCCCATTGTTTCCGGTAATCGTGATCGTCGCCTGATTGTTGACGGCGTTGTTGTCGTTGACCCCGATGGCGATACCGCCGTTTCCGGTGATGGTGATGGTCCCCTGATTGCTGATCCGGCCGTCGTTGTTGGTGCGAATGCCAGTTCCATCATCGACCCCGAGATTGATCGCGCCGAGATTGTCGATGGTGTTGTTGTCGCCACTGCGGATGCCGAAGCCGTCGACCTCCGTGACGTTGATCGTGGCATCGACGTCGATCGTGATGGTGTTGTCGTCGCTGACCAGGATCGCGCTGTCGAGTCCACCGCTCTCGTCGAGCAGCGTGACGCCATTGGTGGTGATCGTGAGGCCGGTGGCCCCGCTGCCGTCGTATCCGATCGAATCCATGCCATCACACACGACGACCGCGTCGTCGTTCATTGGCGGGTCGGGATTGCATGCCGCGCGAGCCGGCCCAGCATTCCCCATGAAGAGAAATGCAGCGATGGGCGCGATCAGTAGCGCCGGGACAGCTGAGAGACTGCGAAATTTCGACAGCATTGATTTCCTGCGGGTGGGTCTTTGGGTCGGTGATTGACGCAGGCGGACGATACAGGTCCTTCGAGCCGCGATCGACAACTGCGAACGCCTATTGTACCTCTAAAGGCCGCGCTCCCAGACGGGTTACTGGTGTGTGTTGCACGCAATGAAGGTGAAGTGATTACACATGCGCAAACATGCAGTGACATGCGCAGTAGGTGTCATCCAGGTGCCGACCGTCGGGATTAAATGACCCCAAACGAACGTTTCGCCGTTCCGTCATTCATCGAATCCATCGAATCGACGAGGGAACGAGCAAAACAGGAGAGATGATATGGCCCTCGACCCCAGTAGTGTTGGCCTCAAAGGCGAGCCCGTTAAACGATCATGGTCCTCGAAGGATTCCTTGCTCTATGCGGTTGGCGTAGGCGCCGGGACCTCGGAGCTTCCCTTTACCACGGAGAACACCAAGGACACGCCGCAGCGGGTGCTGCCGACGATGGCGGTGATTCTCGGTGGTGGCGGAATTCCCATGGACAAGGCCGGCTCATTCAACCCGGCCTTGATGGTTCATGGCACCGAAGGCATCGAACTCTATGACGAGATCCCCGCGGATGGCGAGATCGAGAGTGTCGGCGAAATCACCGGTGTCTGGGACAAGGGGAAGGCAGGCGTTCTCGAGTTCGAATCGACGTCGACCCTGGTTTCCACCGGCAAACCGCTATTCAAGGTGAAGATGTCGATCTTCTGTCGCGGCGCAGGAGACTTCGGCGGCGAACGAGGTCCGTCGCCGAGCTTCGAGCTTCCGGATCGCAAGGCAGATCACGAAGTCGTGTATACGACGCGCGAGGATCAGGCGCTCACCTATCGTCTTTCCGGCGATCGCAATCCGCTTCATTCGGATCCGTCCTTTGCGGCGATGGGCGGCTTTGATCGGCCGATCCTGCACGGGCTCTGCTCGTACGGTTTCACGGGTCGCGCGCTGCTCCATACGCTTTGCGACGGGGATCCGAGCCGATTCAAGGGAATGGATGCCCGCTTTTCGAAGCCGGTCATGCCGGGCGATTCACTGACCATCTCGATGTGGGTCGACGGTCAGGAAGCGCTCTTCCAGACCAAGAATCAAGGCGGAGATGTCGTGATCGATCAGGGCCATTTCAAGTTCGCCTAGACCGTGCGTGACGCACGTTTCACGGAAAGCCCCTGTGAAGCCTCGTCTTCGCGGGGGCTTTCTATATCGCTCACTGGGTTCGCTTGGGCTGAGGGC
>CAWLAJ010000057.1:0-18114 GCA_963854795.1 Deltaproteobacteria bacterium UBA4427
ATCGCCTCGAAGGCGCCCTGATAGGCTTCGCTTCCTGCGGCGGCGGCCGCGCTCTTCAAGCGATCACGCCCCGGATAGTCGGGCGGCTGACTCACGCGCCCCCCTCTCTGCCGTTTTCACGCTCCATGCGATTCCGTGACTCGCTCGGACGCGCCCTAACGCACACTAGACTGAATCGCGTAGCCCGGCGCGCGAAAGCGACGATTTCAGTTTAGCCCGAAAGGCCGGAAATCGGCGCGCAGCATAGCCTTTAGACCAGGTGGTCTCAACGAGCGCGGGCCACTCGAGCGAGTGCTCGACGGGCCGAAGCGAGGGTCTCCGCGATGTCGCGTGGACGATGTGCAAGCGAAACAAAGCCCGCCTCATAGGGTGAGGGCGCTAGATAGACGCCTTCTTCGAGCATCACTCCGAAGAAGCGGCGGAAGGCGGCTGCATCACTTTGCTGCGCCTGCGCGAAGGATTCGACGGGACCGGGATGGAAGAAGAAGCCGAACATGCCGCCGACACTGACCGTGGTCATCGGAACGCCCAATTCCTCAGCGATCTCTGCCAGTCCGGTCGCCAGCGCGCTCGATCGCGCCGACAGTGTCTCGTAGACCCCGTCGGCTTCGAGCAATTCGAGCATCACGAGGCCCGCCGCGACCGCGAGCGGATTGCCCGAGAGCGTTCCCGCCTGGTAGACGTCGCCTTCCGGCGCGACTCGAGCCATCAAGTCCTTTCGACCGCCGTAGGCGGCGGCCGGCAGCCCTCCGCCGACGATCTTTCCGAGTGTCGTCAGGTCGGGCTTCACTTTGTAGAGCCGCTGGGCGCCACCGCGAGCAACTCGAAAGCCCGTCATCACCTCGTCGAAGATCAAGAGCGCACCAAATTCATCGCATAACGCGCGCAGACCCTTCAGAAATCCGGCAATCGGAGGGATGCAACCCATATTGCCGGCGATCGGTTCAACGATGATCGCCGCGATGTCCCCGCCCCATTTCTCGAAAGCCTTTCGGGTCGCTTCGAGGTCGTTGAAGGGGGCGATGATGGTGAGGTCGGTCATGGAGCTCGGCACGCCCGGCGAGCCAGGGATCCCGAGAGTCGCGACTCCGCTTCCGGCGCCGACGAGCAGCCCATCGGAATGCCCGTGATAGCAACCATCGAATTTGAGTATGCGAGCGCGACCGGTTACTCCGCGCGCCAACCGCAGCGCGCTCATCGTCGCTTCGGTCCCCGAGCTCACCATCCGCACCTTTTGTATGGAGGGCAGCACTCGGCGAATCGCCTCGGCGAGATCGGTTTCCCGCGTCGTCGGCGCTCCGAAACTCGTACCCGCCTTGAGCGCGTTGCGCACGGCGGCGAGAATCCGCGGATGGGCATGGCCCAGGATCATGGGACCCCAGGAGCCGACGTAGTCGATGTATTCATTCGAATCGATGTCGCGAATTCGGGCGCCCTTCGCCGACTCGATAAAGGGCGGGATTCCGCCGACAGATCCAAAAGCGCGTACGGGACTGTTCACACCACCTGGAATCAATCGCTTCGCGCGACGAAATTCGCGGCGGGAATTCGAGAGATCCATCCGGCTACTCTTCCCCGCTTCCATCCTCGTTTTCGTCTGTCGCCGATGTTTCGGCCAGAACCGCAACATCCTCTTCCGCGACACGCGCGATCGAGACCAGCTTCTCTGCGGCGTCCAGGTTCATCACGCGCACGCCCTGCGTTGCTCGGCCCATTGAGGAGATTCCGTTCACGGGACAGCGAAGAACCTTGCCGCCGTCCGTGATCAACATGACGTCGTCATCGTCGACGACCTGGGCGATCCCGATCACGGGTCCGTTTCGTTCGTTCGCGCGGATATTGATGATGCCTTGCCCGCCGCGTCGTTGCGGCCGATAGTCCTCGAGCGGAGTGCGCTTGCCGAAACCATTCTGGGTCGTCGTCAAGATCTGTGCGTCACCGGCCAGGATTTCCATGCCGATGACTTCGTCGTCTCGACCGAGCGAGATTCCGCGTACACCCGTCGCGGTTCGACCCATCGCGCGCGCATCTGCTTCCTTGAAACGAATCGACTTGCCGGCACGCGTCGCGAGCAACACGTCATCGTGACCGTGACTTCGACCGGCGGCGATCAGTTCGTCGCCCTCCGAGAGGTTGATCGCGATGATCCCGGCCTTGCGCGGATTCGAGAAGGCGCGGAGCGAGGTCTTCTTGATGATTCCCTGGCGCGTCGAAAGGATGATGTATTCATCTGCCGCGTCGTCGAAACTTCGCACGGGCAACATCGTCTGAACGCGCTCGTCCGTTTGGAGTTGGAGGACGTTGACGATCGCCTTGCCCTTCGCAGCACGCCCGAGTTGCGGCAATTCATGAACCTTCAGCCAATGCAGGCGTCCGAAATTCGTGAAGAAAAGTAGATAGGCGTGGGTCGAAGCCACTCCGAGATGGCGCACGAAATCTTCTTCTCGCGTCGACATTCCGCGGGCGCCCTTGCCCCCGCGACGTTGCTGTCGATAGAGCGTGACTGGATTTCGTTTGATGTAGCCGAGATGTGACAGCGTCACGACCATGTCTTCTTCGACGATCATGTCTTCGTTCGTGATGCCATCGATCGCGGGAGCCAGCTCGGTTCGGCGGTCATCGCCGAACTTCTCTTCGATCTGACGCAATTCGTCGATCACGACTTCGAGAATCTGGTCATCGCTGGCGAGGAGACCCTTCAGGTCCGCAATCTTCTCGCGCAATGAGGCGAGCTCATCGAGGACGCGCTGGCGCTCCATCGCCGTGAGCGCGCGCAAGCGCATGTCGAGGACCGCCTGGGCTTGACGCTCGGAGAGGTCGAAGCGCGTCATCAACTCCCCGCGTGCGGTCGCGGCATCGGCGGCCGCACGAATCAGCGCGATGATCTCGTCTAGATGATCGAGGGCGATCGCGAAACCTTCGAGGATATGCGCGCGGGCTTCAGCCTGAGCGAGATCGTAGATCGCCCGGCGAATGACGACTTCCTTGCGGAATTCGACGAAGTGGCCGAGCGCATCCTTCACCGAAAGCGTTTGCGGACGATTGCCGACCAGCGCCAGGAGGTTTACGCCGAAGGTCGTCTGGAGCGGCGTCATCTTGTAGAGCTGATTGAGGATGATGTCTTCCGCCGCGTCCTTTTTGAGCTCGATCACGACGCGCATGCCCTCGCGACTCGACTCGTCGCGAAGGTCTGCGATCCCCGTGAGACGACCATCACGAACCAGGTCGGCAATGCGCTCGAGCAGCAGCGACTTGTTCACCTGATACGGAATCTCGGTGATGACTATGCGCGTTCCGCGCTTGTAGGGCTCGAAGGCAGCCTTTGCGCGTAACGTGAGATGTCCTCGACCGGACGCGAAATAACTCCGGATCCCGTCGGTCCCGCACAAGATCCCACCGGTTGGAAAGTCCGGGCCCGGCATCTTTTCAAGAATGTCATCGAGGCTGCAAGCCGGATTCTCGGCGACCAGAATCAAAGCGGCCGTCAATTCCGTCAGGTTGTGCGGCGGAACATTGGTCGCCATCCCAACGGCAATCCCGGTCGAACCGTTCGCGAGCAGGTTCGGAAAGCGCGTCGGAAGAACGATGGGCTCTTCCATCTGGCCATCGAAGTTGGGTTGAAACTCGACGGTTTCCCGATCGATGTCGCGCAGCATCTCTTCGGCGATCTTCGCGAGTCGCGCCTCCGTGTAGCGATAGGCGGCGGCGGAATCGCCATCGATGCTTCCGAAATTTCCCTGGCCATCGACGAGCGGATATCGAAGCGAGAAATCCTGGGCCATTCGAACCATCGCGTCGTAGACCGCACTGTCGCCGTGGGGGTGGTAATGCTTCAAGACTTCGCCGACCACACCCGCCGACTTCGAGTAGGGCCGATTCGAAAGCAGCCCTTCTTGATTCATCGCATAGAGGATCCGACGATGAACCGGCTTCAACCCATCGCGTACGTCGGGCAATGCTCGCTGGATGATCACCGACATCGAATAGGCGAGGAACGATGAGCGAACTTCGTCCTCGATGTTCACGGTCGAGAATTCACCTTCCGGAGGAATCGGAGGTGTCGGGGGCGTTTCGTCGCCTGGTGGATCGATGGGCTCGTCGGACACTGGGCTTGGGCCTTCTCTTTCCTAGATATCCAGGTTCGCGACGTTGAGAGCGTTGTCTTCGATGAATCGTCTACGCGGCTCAACGACGTCACCCATCAGAGTCGTAAAGACATCATCGGCTTCAACGGCGTCCTCGACCCGAATCTGAACGAGGCTGCGATTTCCCTCGTCCATCGTCGTTTCAGCCAGCTGATCCGGATTCATTTCGCCAAGTCCCTTGTAGCGCTGGATCGAAACGCCCTTGTTCGCAAACACGAGCATGCGAGCGAGCAATTCCGTAACGGACAGGAAGTCCTCGGGTTCGCTATCGCCATGCTGCAAGCGATAGGGGGTCGGCGCGATCTCGTTCAGCTCTTCCGAAAGTCGCACCATCTTCTTGAAATCTCCAGACGCCACGAGGTCTCGATCGAAAGCGCTTCGCAAGGTCTGGCCGGCGCGCCGCGTCTTTGCAACCAGGCGGTAGCCATCACCGTCGAGCTCGGCTTCGGTCTCCCACTGCAATTCCCCGACGACGTCATCACCGTTGGATGGATGAAAGCGCGCGATTTCGGCAACGATGGATGGAACGACTTCCTCCATCAAGACGCGTTCTTCTCCGAGATCCTCGACCGTCGGGCGAGCCGCCCGAGCGGCAGCGTCAACGACACGCTCGTCGAAGAGACGGATATTGAAATGGTCGAGCGCCCTCTGTCGACCACTCGCATTCTTGAGCACCACTCGAAGTGCGTCGCCTTCGCGCGTTTCGCCATCGCCGCATTCAACCGACGCACCATCGAGAGCGAGCGCGAAGAGATAGTCCTCGAGTGCAGGCTCGTCCTTCAAATAGCGACTCTTCTTTCCGCGCTTCGCCTTGAACAGCGGCGGCTGAGCCACATAGAGATAGCCGCGCTCGATCAGATCCCGCATCTGTCGATAGAAGAACGTCAGCAGGAGCGTACGGATATGACTGCCGTCGACGTCGGCATCGGTCATGATGATCACGCGGTGATAACGCGCCTTCTCAGCCGCAAAGTCTTCGCCGATTCCGGTACCGAGGGCCGCGATGATCGCTTGGATTTCCACGCTGGCGAGCATGCGGTCCATGCGAGCTCGCTCGACATTCAGGATCTTGCCGCGAATCGGGAGAATTGCCTGGGTTGCCCGCGAACGGCCTTGTTTCGCGGTTCCACCTGCCGAATCGCCCTCGACGATGAAAATCTCGCATTTCGCCGGGTCGCGTTCCTGGCAGTCGGCAAGCTTTCCGGGAAGACTGAAATCGGAGAGTGCGCCTTTGCGTCTGGCTAGATCGCGGGCCTTTCTTGCGGCTTCGCGGGCTCTGGCTGTATCGATGATCTTCGCGATGATCGGTTTGGCGATTCTGGGATTCTCTTCGAGAAAATTCGTCAGTTGTTGATAGACGATGCCTTCGACGACGCCGCGAACGCCGCTCGTGCCGAGTTTGTTCTTCGTCTGACCCTCGAATTCCGGCTGTGGAAGCTTGACGGAGATGACAGCCGTCAGGCCTTCGCGGAGATCTTCTCCCGCGAGTGACGGTGCGTCGTTCTTGCTTCCCCTGCTGCCTTTGGTCACTGCCGTGATGTAGCGATTGAGAGAACGGGTCAGTGCGGTCCTAAAGCCGATGAGGTGGGTTCCGCCTTCGCTTGTATTGATGTTATTCGCAAAGGAATAGACGGATTCGTTGTACGAGTCGTTGTATTGAATCGAGATCTCGGCATCAACGACGACGTGACGACCATGATCGTCGAAGCTGCGCTGACCGTGAAGAAAGATTGGCTCTGGATGGAGGGGATTTCGCTTTTCGTTCAGATGCTCGACGAAGGAGTTGATTCCGCCCTCGTAACAGAAATTATGACTCTTGTCCGTTTTGAGGTCTCGGATGATGATTTGAACGCCGGCGTTCAAGAAGGAGAGTTCGCGCAATCTCTTGGAGAGGACGTCGAAAGAAAAATCGGTCACCGGAAAAATTTGGGGATCCGGTAGAAAGGTCACCTTGGTACCGGTTTCATCACTATCACCGACCACTTCGAGTGGCGCTTCGGGCACGCCGCGCTCGTAACTCTGACGATGTTTCTTTCCGCCGCGGTCGATTTCGACCGTCAACTCTATGGAGAGCGCATTGACGACCGAGATACCGACGCCGTGAAGGCCACCGGAAACTTTGTAGGAATCTTCGTCGAACTTTCCGCCCGCGTGAAGCGTCGTCATCACGACTTCGCAGGCGGATCGTTTTTCGGTC
Organism: Deltaproteobacteria bacterium UBA4427; assembly: GCA_963854795.1. Lineage (GTDB taxonomy): Bacteria > Myxococcota_A > UBA9160 > UBA9160 > UBA4427 > UBA4427. The sequence continues at coordinate 6,343 of CAWLAJ010000057.1, forward strand.
GCGTGCATGTCAGTGGGGATGCCGCGGCCATTGTCCGTGACCGTCACGTGGCCATCTTCTTCCATCGTGACGCTGATCTCGGTACAGAAACCGGCCAATGCTTCGTCGATCGAGTTGTCGACAATTTCGTAAACCAGATGATGAAGACCATCGAGACCGGTCGTTCCGATATACATCGCCGGGCGTTTTCGAACTGGTTCGAGTCCTTCCAGGACTTCGATCGAACTGGCGTCGTAGCTCACGGACCCTCTTTCTGGCGTGCGACGACCCGGGGTTTCGGACCGCCCAGGGTCGAGATCTCAGTTGATCTCGGTTCCCGGCTCTGTTGATTTTTCGAATCCACCAGGTCTGTTCGAAGCCGGTACCGGAACTCTTCCGGATCCTGACTGAACTGAGCGGATCAAGGCTCGTTTCGGGCTCGAGCGGCTAAATGAATGCCTAGCGGCGACGAGCTTTGCTGAGAAGTTGAGCCTACGGCCGGAAATGCGCCTCAGGCGTTCCAAAAGAGTACCGAAACCCGTGGGGTCAGGCTAGGGTGAATTCGCCTAATACTCTTAAATAGAGGCCGTTCTACGGCTCGTGAACCGACGTTTTCACGGCGACATAGATTTCCCGTGGGTAATAAAGTCTGACGGCCCGTAAGGTTTGCGCCCGATTTCTCTCAGATTCTCATCGGCATGACGACGGCGATGGTCTTTTCATCGCCGGGCGGGGAGAGTTTCGACGGGGAGAGCTCGTCCTGAAACGAGAAGAGAACTTCCTTCGATTGAACCGCGTTGATGGCATCGAGCAGATATTTCGCGTTGAACCCGATCGCCAACGGTTCACCCGCATAGTCGATATCGAGTTCTTCCCGGGCGTCGCCGAGATCCGGGTTGCTCGAGGTAATGACCAGTTGCCCGTCGCTCAGTTCGAGCTTCACCGCGCGACTGCGTTCTGAGGATAGAAGCGCCACGCGTCGAACAGCATGTACGAGTGGCTCTGTTGGCAGCGTGAGATGCCGAGTCAGGTTCTTTGGGATGACCTGGTTGTAGTTCGGAAATTCACCCTCGATCAGTCGCATCACCAATGTGACATCACCGCGTCGCGCGAATCCGCTGTTGTTCGCAAAGGCCAACTCGATTTCTTCGTCAACATCTTCGTCGACGAGCCGCTTCAGCTCGCCGAGGCCTTTGCGAGGAACGATCACACCGCTGGCGAGAGCACTCGCGTCTCCTTCGATCTCCCGATCGACGCAAGCAAGTCGATGTCCATCCGTAGCGACGAACCGGATCCCACCGGTATCCTCGAGAACCTCGACGTAAACGCCGTTTAGGTTGTATCGGGTCTCATCGACCGAAGCGGCGTAGATCGTTCGGTCAATCATTTCGCTCAAAACGGCGGCGGGAATCGGAACCGTCTTCTCCGGGCTGAATTCGGGGAGAGTCGGGTACTCCGAGGCCGCGGTACCCGCGAGTGTGAAGTGGCTCCTCGCGCAGTTTATTTTAAGATAGGAATTCGCGGTCGCAGATAACTCGATCGTTTCGTCGGGTAGCTCACGAATGATCTCGAACAGTTTCTTCGCGGAGACGGTCAATCCGCCAGGCTCACTCACATTCGCGCTATGAAGGCTGCGGATGCCTACTTCGAGATCCGTCGCGCCTAGATGGAGCTTTGCTTCTTTGCCCTTTTCCGGTGCCTCGATGAGCACGTTCGCGAGAATGGGCATCGAATTTCGCTTTTCGACGATGGATTGGATCCGGCCGAGGCCACGTAGGAACTCAGACTTTGTAATCGAGAGTTTCATCTGCTCTCTCTTCTGCTTTTAGAATGATTTATTTAAGAGTAGTGGTAGAGAAGGACAGGAATTAGGACAAAACACAAGCAAATTGCAGACTGTGAACGGCTTTTGGGTTTGTCTCTTCCTGTCCAGGAGAATCGAAAGAGCGCTGATTCGACAAAAAGGAGCCGCCGGGGATCTTTTTCGCCGATTCTGTCGGCAGAGTAACACGGGCGTCGCGAATCGGGCCCGGTGCATTCAGTCTTGGATCGGGCAGGATCGGAAAATTGTCGTGAGATTCGTGCATTGACAGCCCGGGAATATCCCAGGTAAGCTCCCGCGCTTCCCGGCAATGGCCGTTTGTTCCACCGATCTCGGAAGCAGCGCCCACCGAACCCGAATCGGCCAAACCGCTTCATTCGTGAGACAACCTGTAAAAGCGCCTGGAAACGCCCAGGAACAGGCATCAAACGAAGCGAGCGCCGAAAATGAATGACCGGAAACCCCGGACCATATGAGAGTGAGGATCCGCAGCGATGAAGCGGACATTTCAGCCGAGTCGGATCAAGCGCCTCCGTAAGCACGGCTTTCGAGAACGAATGAAGACCAAGGCCGGGCGAGCCATCCTGAAGCGCCGCCGGTCGAAGGGTCGGAAGCGGCTCGCTGCGACCGTCGCGTCCAAGTAGATCATGGGCATCGAGACCGGCCGTTTTCGGCGGTCGGATCGGCTCCTCGATTCACGAGATTTCCGTCGTATCTTGCGTCGAGGTCGACGCCGTGCGGACGAATGTGTTGTTGTTATTTCAACCCGTATAGATGAAAACACTCGAGATTCCAATAACTTATGTGGAATCGACGCATCGCGCTCTCGTCTTGGAATCACCGCGAGTCGGAAAGTGGGCGGCGCTGTCGTACGAAATCGGTTCAAGCGGCGGGTTCGCGCCTGGTTTCGAACTCGACGCTCTGAATTCGCTACGAATGAGGATATTGTCGTGATCGCGCGGTGGCCCGGGGCTCAGCTCACGTTTGGGCAGCTCGATCAACACTTATCTCGACTCATGGACCTCGAATCCGCCGAATCTCGGGCGAAATAGCTGGACTGGAGGGGAATGCGATGACCACGACTCCATATCCAGACCGAAAAAGACTCGAGTCGGTGGGGTTTTCACCCATGCGCGGCCTCATTCGAGCGCTCTTTCTCTTCTATCGCAGCGTGATCCACGCCTTTTTCGGGCCGACCTGCCGGTTCGAACCGACCTGCTCACATTTCAGCGAAGAATCGATCGCCCGCTACGGCCTTTTCCGTGGCAGCTGGCTTGGATTTCTTCGCATCCTTCGATGTCATCCCTTTCACCCCGGCGGCTACGACCCGGTCCCATAGAGGTCCCCATTTTCGTGGATCGAAATACAACTCTCGCATTCGCTCTCTCGATGCTCGTGTTCGTTGGCTACGTCATGTACCAGGAGGACCGGCGCGCGGAACTGCTCGAAGACGCGGCGCGGCAGGAACTGGCACTCGAACAGTCGCTGGACAGCGACGACCCGCGGTTCCTGGATTCGAGTGGGCCGCGGACCGAGAACTTCGCCGCGCCGGACACAGCATCTTCCGCTCGCGAAGAGAAGCGATTCGAGACTCGATCGGAGATTCAATCCGAGTATTCCCAGGAGGTCGATCGCGAGTCCGCGCGTGCGATAGAGCTGTCGACGATCGTGTTGGAAAACGATTCGGTGATCGCTCGGATTTCGAACGGTCCGGGCATGATCGAGAGTTGGCGACTTCGAGACTTCGAAGAGTTCGTTCCAGAAGGCACGACGCCAATCGAGCTCATCGACCAGGCGCTTCCGGTATTGCGAACCGAGATGGGAGGAATCCCGGGTACCGATTTCAGTGGTCTTCGATATGAGGTCGTCGGCCACGCGGGTCGTGAAGTCGTTCAGCGAGCCACAAATCGAGCGGGAATTCTCACACGGACGATTCGACTCGACGAAGAGGGCTTCGGCTTCGATGTCGAACTGGAGTTCCAAAGCCACCGTACGGATCCAATGGACGCAAGATTCGAAGTCATCTGGTCTACGAAAGCCTCCGATCGAGAAGACTTCCGCGAACTCTCGCTTCTCGCCTACGGAGAGGAGATCGGGGTGACGCGAACTCTCGTCCAGGCGGTCGGCCAACCGGCGTTCTTCAGTTTCCTGGGCGCCGGAGAAAACATCGTCGATGGCGTCGAAACGGTCCCGGGTCGATCCCAGTGGGCGGGCTTCGACATTCAATACTTCGCAGGCGTGCTCATCGACCCACAACCCGACCCGAGGTTGAAGGTCCGATTCTCCCCGGTAGAAGCGGGCGAGAGCGGCGAAGTGCGGATAACACTACCGAGTGTTGGAGTGGCGAAGGGCGCCTCGGTGAAGGAATCCCTGCGTGGCTTCATCGGTCCGAAGACGACGGAGGCACTCGCGAGCGCCGGGAATGGACTCAAACATTCCGTGAACCGTGGCTTCAGTTGGCTCGAGCCCCTGACGCGCTTTTTCGAGATCGCCCTCGACACCCTGTATCGATACATTCCCAATTACGGTCTTGCGATCATCGTGCTGACGATTCTGGTTCGAATCTTCACGGCGCCACTGATGGCGAAGCAGATGCGCTCGGCGGAGAGAATGCGGGCGCTGCAACCGAAAATGAAGGAGCTGCAGGAGCGTTACAAGGACGATCGGCAAAAGCAGTCCGAAGAGACGATGAAGCTCTACCGTGAGGAGAAGGTGAATCCGATCGCTGGATGTCTGCCGCTGCTTCTACAATTCCCTGTCTTGATCGGGCTCTTTTATGCGCTTCGAAGTTCAATCGGTCTTCGTCACGCGCCCTTCGCACTCTGGATCAACGATCTATCGCAGCCGGCGACGTTATTCGTGATGCCGGGCATCGATTTTCCGATCCGACTGCTGCCGATCGTCATGGGAGCGAGCATGTTCTTTCAGCAGAAGATGACGCCGACGACGGGAATGGACCCGACGCAGGCTCGGATGATGCTGATCATGATGCCGGCGATGATGCTTTTTATTTCCTACACCTTTCCATCCGGACTGGTCCTCTATTGGACGGTCAGCAATCTGCTCGGCATCGCCCAGCAATACTGGATCCGGAAACAGACGCAGCCAGCGAGCTGAACGCCGAGCTCAATCGAGCAACGGCGAGAAGAGAGAGACGACATGTACGACGCGCGCCAGGAACCAAACGAATTTGTTGCCGACAGTCTTGCGAATGCGAAAGCCAAGGCCGCCGAGTTTTTTGGAACGAGCGAAGGAGATCTCAAGATCATCGTTCCCAAAGATGGAGAGATCTACGGTGTTCATGGGCAAACGGTGATCACGGCCGTACCGAAGAATGCGAGCGGGCCGGCACCGCGATCTGGCGGTGATGATCGGGGAGGTCGAGAAGCCCGTGGCGATGACTCCGGTTCTCGTGGTCCCCGAGGGGGAGGCCGCAGTGAACGAGGGGGAGATCGCGGCGGTCGGGGTGGTCGTGGCGACCGAAACGATCGCGGAGATAGTCGCGGTGGCCGCGGCCGTCGGCCCGAGCGGGGGGCGCGAGAAGACCATCAGGCAGCCCCAAGGGAACAGCTCGAACCAGAGATCAAGAAATCGGTCGAGGGATCCAAGGGAAAGGCCGTGGGAAAGCTGGGAGCGACCGGCGAGTTCCTGCTCGGAGCCGTCGAGTTGATGAAGATCGGCTCATTCGAGATCTCGGAATCCGCTGAGGGTGATTACCTGATCTTTCAGCTCCGCGGAGCGGCCGCCGAGGCGCTTCAGGGCGGCGATGGTCGAGCGACGGATGCATTGCAGTTGGTCGCGAATCAGGTGTCGATGCGCCAGAGCGAGGATGCGCCCCGAATCGTCGTTGACGTCGAGGGCGGCGGCGATGAGAGAGAGAATACTCTTGGTCGACTGGCGGATCGGGCAGTCAAGCGTGCTCGGGATGCCGGACGATCCATCGCCTTGGATCCGATGAACTCCCGGGATCGTCGCACGATTCACGTCACGATTCGGGACGAAGAGGGTGTCGAGACGATGAGTATCGGTGAGGGCCGCTATCGCCAGGTCCTGGTCGTGCCCGAAGGCGCGCCGGAATACGAGGATGCTCTGAACGAGTCTTCGTGAAAATCGACACGAAGAATCGAGTGTTCCACGGGGAACATTCAGTCAGAGGTCTCGAGATTCAGGCTCGTTTCGACTCCTGGAAATCCCGCCCTGGTGAAGGGTTCCACGTGGAATGGATTTCATTTTGAAACGCCAATGACAGATTCCGCGCGCGACGTCGCTTGATTCTTCCAAGTTGAAATGTTCCACGTGGAACGGAGCTCAAGATGAAAGGTGACGGCGCTTCCGAGGAAGACGAGCGGGCTGTCTCTTCCTTGATTGAGCGCGGTTTGAGCGAGCTTTCAATTCCCGTGAACACCGAGCAGGTATTCAAGCTCACTCGCCTGATCTCTCTCCTCTCGGAATGGGCGGGCCGAATCAACTTGACCGGTCATCGCGACCCGATCGAAATGGCAGAACGGCTCGTTTTGGACGCTGCCGCACTCTCGCAAAGTCTTCCGGAGCTGGATAGGGCCTCGCATCTTGCCGATCTCGGAAGTGGCGTCGGGTTTCCCGGGCTACCGATTGCGATTCTTCGACCTTCGCTAGCCGTCTATCTGGTCGAATCTCGGCTCAAACGACATCATTTACAGCGAGAGATTCGGCGTCAGCTGGATTTGACGCGCGTCATTTCGATCTTGGGCCGATCCAATGAGGTTGAAGCCAGGTCCTCGGACATAGTCGTCGCCCAGGCGATGGCGCAGCCTCGCAAAGCGCTCGAGTTGATGCGCGCCTGGGTCCGGCCAGGTGGCGTGGTGGCTCTACCGGCTTCCGAAACGGCGGAGCAGCCAGATCTGCCGGACGGCTACGCCGACCTTTCATTGCGAGAATACCGTGTGCCGACAACTGGCAGAAGGCGCAAGCTTTGGGTCGCTACGGTGGACCCGCGTTGACGCCATGGATCGGACACCACTCTCGTCGAGTTCTCGGGCTGCCGGGTATTTCAGCGCGACCTTTGCCTCCAACCAGCGTCTTCAGGTCTATCACCGGTCGCAATCGCACGATGCTGTGTTAAGAATCGAGGAACGAGCTCGAAAATCGGCTCGTCTACGGCCGTCACAGTCGGGGGGATATGTGGCCAGGCCGATTTCGCATCTCATCCCTTCGCCCTGTCCCGGTTGAGATCTGCTCTATGGATTCCAGTCCTGGCCCTTTCGTGCTTGCCATCGTCAATCAAAAGGGCGGCGTTGGTAAAACGACGACGGCCGTCAATCTGGCCGCGTGCCTAGCCGCTTCCGAACGTCCGACGTTGCTCATCGACGTCGACCCGCAAGCCAACGCAAGCAGCGCCTACGGAATTACCAACGCCGAGCGCCAGATCTACGATGCACTGATCGACGAAATGCCGTTGACGCATTGTGCGTTCGAGACGGAACTCGAGACATTGCACGTGGTTCCAGCCGGTCGCGATCTTGTCGGAGCCGAGATCGAACTCGTTTCGCTCGAATCTCGCGAGTATCGACTGGCCCAATCCATTCAAGCAGTCGGCGACGCCTACGAGATCATCTTGATTGACTGCCCCCCTTCGCTCGGCTTGCTCACGCTCAACGCCCTGACCGCGGCGGACGCGGTCCTGATTCCGTTGCAATGTGAATACTACGCGCTCGAGGGTCTGGCCAATCTCGTCGAAACGGTCGATCTCGTACGCGCCGAACTCAACACACGACTCGAGGTCCAGGGCATCGTCCTCACGATGGTCGATCAACGCAACAACCTTGCGCGCCAGGTCGAAGCCGAAGTGCGCCGCCATTTCGGTGACAAGGTGTATCGAACACGAATCCCTCGAAACGTTCGATTGTCGGAAGCGCCCAGCCACGGACAACCCATCTTGCTCTACGACATTCATTCAAAGGGCGCAGTGGCCTACGTGAAGTTGGCGGACGAGCTACTGGCGCAGCTGGCGTTGACCGCTCCGCCTCGCAAGCCACCGGTCTTGCCGAACCCTCAATCCACCCATCTGGAGGACTAGATGAGTCCACGTCGAAGCGCATTAGGCCGAGGACTTGGCGCACTGATTTCGAATCCGGGATCCCGCGCTGGCTCCGTGTCGGCGCCATCAACCGATCCGAGACCCTCGACGTCGGGTGAAACGACACCGAATAGTGTTGACACACAATTGAGTCAGACTCGAATCGATGCTCGGACAGAATCGGTAGAACTGTCGAGTTCGGATGATACAGGCCGTGTAGAGCTCGATATCAAACTCATCGATCCGAATCCCGATCAGCCGAGAAGAGAATTCGATCAGGCATCGCTGCGTCGACTCGCGGATTCCATCGGACAGCACGGCGTGCTCCAGCCCATCGTCGTTCGTCGTGCCGGGAGCCGCTTCGAGTTGATCATGGGTGAGCGTAGATTCCGAGCGAGTCAGCTGGCGAATCGATTGACTGTGCCGGCGGTCATCGCAGATGTTGCGCCGGCCGATCGTCTCGAACTCGCGATCATCGAGAACGTTCAGCGCCAGGATCTAAATCCAATCGAGCTCGCACACGCCTACCAGCGACTGGCGGACGTGGGGCATACGCAGGCGGAGATCGGCCAAAAGGTCGCGATGGAGCGCTCTTCCGTGGCGAACCATCTGCGGCTTCTCGATCTCAGTCGCGCCATTCAGGCCGACGTCGAGTCGGGAAAACTCAGCCTTGGACACGCAAAGGCCTTGCTCCAGGTAACGGATATCGAAGCCCGTGAAGGACTGCGGGTGCGGATCCTGAACCAGGGGCTCGCGGTCCGAGCGGCAGAACGCGCTGCGCGCGAAATCAACGGGTCCGATCGCCGGCCTCCGCGAATCCCGAAGTCGACCAAGGCCCCCGTCGCCCCGCTGGATCCCGACACGCGTGCCTACGTCGAACGGATCGAGCGGCACCTGCAGACGAAGGTCACGCTGCACCCGACGGCCGAGGGCGGAGGCAGACTCGAGGTTCGCTTCTTCAACCTCGAGGATCTGGAGCGAATCGGTGGACTCCTGCTCGGAGAGCTGCGATGACCGCCTCGGATCACAGCGGGAGCCGAGGTCGGGAACCTGGGAGCGAACTTCGAGGGGTCCGCTTCGCGCTGGTGCCCCGAGACGGTCTTTTCGAGGGACAGGTTGCGATCGTTGGCGAGACGCTCATCGAGGGCACGGTTCGAGGGAGTCTGCAGGGATCCGGCGAGTTGGTTCTCGGAACCGAAGCCCGGGTCGAGGGACGAATCGAATGCGACGTGGTCTCGAGCCGCGGAGAGATCGAGGGCCCGGTCGTTGCTCGCCGGCACGCGCATTTCGGAGACGGCGCGCGATTCGAGGGAGATCTCGAAGCGCCGTCGGTCGAGGTCGACGGCGATGTCGTGTGGAACGGTGCCGCCCGCGTCGGTCGCTAGCCGACGATCCCCCGCGACTGCGTTCGACCCGCTTGGACAGCCTTCGATCTCGCCGGGTCCGAGCCTGCTGAATGGATTGCCTAAAGCCGGGAAGACCTTGTGAATAAAGAGATTCGAGCCCGTTTCGGCGGTTGAATTGAGGCTGGGGTGGTGCAAAACTTGGCGCCGCTCGCAGCCGCCTCAGCGGTCGGGAGACCGGGCACGCGGGCATTGGTCCGATCGGTCAACAAATCGTTGCGTCCGACTCCGTTGCCGGTGATTTCGTGGTACCCACTCGGGGCCGGCGGGATTGCGACGCGGTCGTGATCGGCCCCGCGCAGACGAGAAGAGATCAGATAAAGAGTTCTGAGACATCGGGGCTCAGAAGAATTCGAAGGGTGAGTCCTCGCCCTGGAGCAACCACTTCGTGCGAAACAGATTGAAGTCATCGGCTGCGGCGAGAATCCTGCGGCGCCAGCGCGTTTCGTACAAGACCGCTGGGTCGCTGGGCGTCTGCGCGGCGACGATCTCTGCTTGGTTCACCGGGACGGCTTCGGCCTCCGACAAGCTCGTGCTGGTTCCCGACTTCGATCTCTTCAACTTTTTCGGCCAGTCCCAGTTCGGCGATCTCTGGATCATGTTGATCGGATTCGTTCTGCTCATCTTTCCGCTGAACGAACTGATCTTCAAGCCGATCTTTCATTCTCTCGATGCGCGCGCCGAGAAGATCAATGGTGCGCGCAAGCGGTCGGGCGAACTCCAGGCACAGGCCGACGATGTCCTCGAGCGTTACGAAACCGCGATTCGCGAAGCGCGATCGGACTCCGAGCAAGCCCGCCAGGCCGGACTCCTTCGGGCACGTGAGGAACAGGCGACGTTGACGTCCGAGGCACGAGGCCAGGCCGAGCGCGAATTGGAGACGGCGCGCGCCGAGCTGGGTGAGTCTCTCGAAGAGGCGCGTGCGAGCTTGCGAGCCAGCGCAGAAAGTCTCGCCGAGGCGGCGGCAGCGCAGGTCCTTGGAAGAGCCTTGTCGTGAGAAGCTTTGTCGTGAGAATGAGAAGAAGCCTTTTGCTCCAGATTTCAACGGTCCTATTCGTCTGCATCGTCGGCGGTCTCGCCCACGCGGCGGGCGGCGAGCACGAATCGGACGACAGCGCTCTCAAAGAGACACTTTTCCAGGCGCTGAACCTGGCGCTCCTGTTGGGCGTCCTGATCTACTTCGGACGAAAACCGATCGTCGAATTCTTCTCGACGCGGCGCGAGGGAATTGCCACGGAACTCAGTGAATCGGCGAACCTTCTGCGGCTAGCGGAACAGCGCAATTCCGAACTCCAGCTTCGCCTGGTCGATCTCAACCTGGAGGTCGACGGGATTCGCGAAGACGCCGGCCGACGTGCCGAAGCGGAAGCGGAGCGGATTCTCAGCGAGGCCCGCGCCTCGGCGGAGCGGATTCGTAGAGATGCCCAATCCGCGGTCGCGCAGGAGCTTCGCCGCGCTCAGCTGGCGTTGCGCGAAGAAGCGGCCGATCTCGCCATGGAAATCGCCGCGCAAAAGTTGGCGGAAGAGGTCGGCGACGCGGATCGCGACCGCCTCGTCGACGAGTTCATCACGCGCATCGAACCGAATACCGGTGAGGGAACCAGCCGATGAGGGGCGGGACCGCAGCGCATCGGTATGCGAAGGCCCTCTTCGGGCTCGCCGAGGACGCTCACCGTCATCGAGAAGTTCGGGTCGAACTGGGAAAATTGGATTCGCTTCTCGACGGCAGCCGCGAACTTCGCGATGCGCTGATGACTCCCCTTCATCCGGCGGCGGGCCGAAAGGCTGCGCTTCGAGAGCTTTCGAAGAGGCTCTCCGTCAGCCCGCTGGTCCAGAATTTCGTTTCGTACCTGATCGACCAACGACGATTGATCAATTTCACCGAGATCGTAGAGGCCTACGGTGGGCTCGCTGATGAAGCCGAAGGATTGCTGACCGCCCAAGTGAAGACGGCCAGCCCCATGGATGATCGGCGCACGGATCGACTGCGTCGCGCGCTCTCAGAACGGACGCGTCGCGAAGTACGACTCGAAATCGAAGTGGACGCCGCGCTGATTGGCGGCGCCATCGCCAAGGTCGGAGATCTCGTCTTCGACGGAAGCCTCCGCACGCAGCTCGGACAGCTGCGCGCCAACCTCACGAAGGGATCCTGAAAGATGGACATCAAACCCGGAGAGATCACCGACATCCTCAAGCGGCAGATCAAGGACTACGACCGCGAGATCGACGTCGCCGAAACCGGCACAGTGCTCAGCGCGGGCGATGGCATCGCCCGGGTCTACGGGCTCGAGAATGCACTGGCCGGCGAGCTGGTCGAATTCGATGGTGGCCTGCGCGGCATGGTCCTGAACCTCGAAGAGGACAACGTCGGCGTCGCCTTGATGGGCGTGTCTCGAAGCGTCAAGGAAGGCGATCCGGTTCGCCGAACCGGCCGCATCATCGAGGTGCCGGTCGGTGACGGGCTGCTTGGCCGTGTGGTCGATGCGCTCGGCGTGGCGATCGATGGCAAGGGC
>CAWLAJ010000058.1:0-18071 GCA_963854795.1 Deltaproteobacteria bacterium UBA4427
GGGATCCGGGTCCGCGACGAGCGACCCTCTCTGACCCTGTCTAGGAAACTTCTCGGTAGAGTTTCTCGCGCTCGCGAACCGGATCCAAGAGTCCGAGGTTTCCCTCTTCGAGTTCATAGCCGCGCGGGTAGGGCGGCTCGCCCGAGAGTCCAATCGCGACGGCAACGCGCGGGTTCTGGTAGTAGGCGCCGTAGGCGTGGTAGACCAGGAGATCGACGAAGCCCGGAATCTCGGCGCCGACCTCGCTGACCAGTGACGCGCGAAGGCCTACGGGCAGACTGACGAAATCATCGACGCCTCGCTCGTGAGCTTTGGCATCGAGTGCCGCCAGGCCAGCGGCCACGAGAGGCAACGCCTCGCCCAGCTTCGCCTCGATATGGCTTCCGATCCCGAGGCTTCCGGCTCCGGGTAGAACGTCATCGCGTGCGGGAATCAATTCGTCGAGCAGGGCAACGAAGGTCTTCTGTGTAAGTGGCGCTTCGGTCATGGCGATCTCGCTTTCGCGTGCGTGTTCAGTCGAAGAGACTGTCGAGGTTCTTCTTCATGTGATCGGCCACGTAGAGGGCGATGGCCTGAAGCGTATTGGTCGGGTTGACGCCGCCGGACGTGACGAAGACGCTGCCATCGACGATGAAGAGATTCTTCACGTCATGGGTTCGTCCGTGCGGGTCGACCACGGAAGAAGCCGGGTCTCTTCCCATTCGCGTCGTGCCCATGAGGTGCCAGCCGGCTGGGGGGAGTGGCGCCTCGGAGCGCGTTTCCTTGGCGCCAGCGGCTTCGAGCGCTTCGACGCCGCGTGCCACGGCGTGGTCGAGCATCCGAAGACTGTTGTCGCTGAGCGTATACTCGATCTTGGGAGCGGGAATCCCGTCGGCATCTTTGAGTTCGGGATCGAGAGTGACGCGGTTGTTCACATCCGGGAGATCTTCACAGATGATGACCATGCCGGCGGTTCGATTCCAGATCTTGTCATACGACTCGTGGTGTTCGGCGCCCCAAGGTAGTCGTCCCGAGGACATCCCCCATAACGCGGTCGCGATCGGTCCCATTCCGCGCAGCATCTCGAAGGAGTAGCCACGTTTGAATCCGCGCGAAGGGTCGGTCTCGTAGAATTCCTGCGAGATGATGGAACATCCCGTCGGACCCTTATAGCCGTCGAGACTTTCGTCGAAGACGCCGGTCACCATCGCGTAGGGATGGAACATGAGGTTCCGTCCGACGAGGCCGCTCGAGTTGGCGAGGCCGTCCGGGAATCGTTCGGAAGTGGAGTTCAGGAGTAGCCGCGGAGTGCCGACGCCGTTGCAGGCGACGATCACGATCTCGGCGCGCTGATGGTGTTCGGTTCCGTCTTCGCCGACGTAGATCGCGCCGGTCGCCATGCCCTGCGCGTCGACCGTGATTTCTCGAACGCGACAATGGGTTCGCAGTTCGACGCCTTCGCGTATGGCCGCGGGCCAGTAGGTGACGTCGGTGCTGCCCTTCGCGCCCTGTGCACAACCCATGATGCAGGGGCCGAGGTTGATGCAGGCGGCGCGGCCTTGATAGTCCCGGGTCGCGATGGCGCTATCGGAGGGCCACCAATGCCAACCGAGTCGATTGAAGCCCTCACCGAGGGTTTCTCCGATCTTGCCGAGAGGGACGGGCGGAAGAGGCAACTCCTTGGGCGGATAGGCAGGATCCCCGGCCAATCCGGCGACGCCCATCATGCGGGCATTGAGGTCGTACCAGGGTTCGAGTGTCTGGTAGTCGATGGGCCAGTCCTCGGCCACGCCGTCGAGACTCTTCACGCGAAAGTCCGAGGGATGCATTCGAGGAAAATGGGCGGCGTAGAGAATCGTACTGCCGCCGACCGCATTGAAATTCGAGATCTTGATCGGCGAGTCGTCGTCGTTCACCGGATAGTCTTCGCGCCGGCCCCGCGCATTCGGGCTGAGCGCAAAGGCGCCGAATTGTTCCATCTCGCCGCCGTGACGAGTCGTTGGATAGTCGGCGGGATTCATCCAGCCGCCCTGTTCGAGGCAGACGATGCGCATGTGCGTTTCGGCGAGGCTCCAGGCGATCGCAGCGCCCGCGGCGCCCGCACCGATGATCAGGACGTCTACGGGTTCTTCCGACATGATTCGCTCAAAGCTCCTTCGGTCTGGGTTCAGTCGCCAGTCGTTCCGAGATGGGTCGCCAGAAACGTCTGTGTGTGGAGAAGCTCATCACGGGGAACAGCCGCGTGAGTGCCGGTATTGGCGTGCAGCCGCTTGTCATCCGTGCCGATCGCCTCGAAGAGCTGATTCGAGAGATCGCGCGGGATGAGTTCGTCTCCCCATTGTTGAAGGAAGAGCACGGGACATTTCACATCCGCGGCGTCTCGAAGCAGGCGATCGTTGTCACCGTACGCTCCCATCAAGCCCAGCACGGCGACTTCGATTCGCGGCTCCGCGGCGACGAAGGGCAGGCCGAAAATCGTCCCCATCGAAAGGCCCCAGTAGCCGACGCGACCGATTCCGATCTCGGGAACCTTTTGGAGCGCGTCGAGGGTCGCCTTCCAGTCCTCGATCATGGAGTCTGCGATGGCGTCGCCGATCAATCGGCGCATTCGTTTCGGAACCGACTCGTTCTCGACTTCCGCAGGCATTCGATCGCCATGAATGGGGCCGTCGATGGTGGCGGCGGAAATCTTGTTATGCCGCACAAATCGACGGGCGAGGGCCTGGAGATGATCCTCACGTTTGTGTCCGTTTCCGCCATGTCCGATCAAGACGAGGGGCGTCGGCGCTTCACAATCTTCGGGTGTCCAGAGCACGCCAGGAACGCTGCGGTCCTTGCAGGTGACGGTGAAGTCACGTTCGGTAACGCCTTGGCTGGTCTGACTCTCTCCCCAATTCATGGTGTTCTCCTTTCGCATCGTCTCTTGTCCCGAATCAGTCTACATCGGCCATTCCATGGCGGCTCGGGTTCATCCTGGTTTGACAGGTGTCGCATCGAAGTTCGCGGGAGTCGATGGGGCCGCCAGGTGAACGACACGCTGAGGAAAGGGAATTTCGATCTCGGCTCGACCGAGCGACTTGTAGATCGCAGAGTTCAGGCCGTCGACACAGATTCCGCGCAGCGCAGGCTCGTCGATCCACGCTTGCACGCGAAACAACAATGCAGAGTCGCCCATTTCGTCGAAGCGAACTCGTGGTTCCGGGTCGCTGACGACATGTTCGACAGATTGCGCAGCGGTCATCAGGACTTCCTTCACCTGATCGATGTCCGATCCGTATGCGACGCCCACGGTCACGACGACGCGCGTTTTTTCATAGGGACCGCCGGACTCGTTGACGACTTTCGCATTGGCGATATGCGCGTTGGGCAGAGTGATCTCGATATCGTCGCGAGTCAGGAGTCGAGTGCTGCGAAGGCCGATTCGAACGACGCGACCGCGTTCGCCCGAATCGAGGTTGATGTAGTCGCCGATCTTATAGGGCGCATCCATGATCACGAAGAGTCCGCCGAAGAGATTGGCCAGGCTGTCCTTGGCCGCGAAGCCGACCGCGATCCCCATGATTCCCGCAGATGCGAGCCAGCCGGACAAATCCAGATCCCAGGCGACGAGTATGAAATAGGTCGCGACGCCGAAAATGAGGATCTTGCTGAGATTGTCGAAGAGCGGAAGCGTGCGAGCTTCGAGCCAGGTCACGCGATCGGCCAACCGACTGAGTCCTGAAAGGATGGTCGAACCCATACGAAAGCCCGCCACCATCCAGACGACGATCGCGAGGGTCTGGATCAGTGCGACAGAGAAACCTTTGATTGACGGGCCCACCTCGAGAATCAAGGTCGCCGAGTAGAGGCCGACGAGGAATACGCTCACGAAGATCGGGCGATGGACGGATTGTATGAGCTGATCGTCGAATCGAGTCTTCGTCCTCGAAGAGAGGCGAAGCAGGATGCGGGTGACCAGGAGGTCGAAGACCTTGGCGATCACGATGGAGGCCAGGACGACCTCGAATGCGCGTACCCACGAAAGGCTCTGAGCCTGCTCGGCGAACCGTATCCACTCATCCATTGAATTCTCCTCAATCAGATTGGAGCCATCGGGAATTTCGATTGTCCTCCGCGATCGCGCCGCGCCGCAGAGAATAGTTGAGAGTAGGGGTCCCATTGCCGACATTCGAATACGGAGTCCGCCCTGTTGAACGACGACGCTCCCGATCGTGATGAGCTGCGGACCCAGGCGCTCGAAACGACCGTCGAGGAATCGCTCCGCTGTGGGCGGATGATTCGCAATATGCTGAAATTTTCACGTCAGGAACCGACCGCCAAATGGATCGAGGACGTGAATGACATCGTTCGCCGGGCTGCGGAAGTCACTCGTCCCTATGTGATGAAGCTCGGCGGATCCCTCGAGATCGACATCGGGCCGGTTGCCCTGATGGCGAATCTCAGTCCGATCGACATCGAGCAGGTTCTCGTGAACGTGATCCGGAATGCGGCGGAGTCGCGAGAGGGCGGGGCGCGAGTGGTGGTCAGCACGCGTCGAAATGGCGATGAGATGTCGATCGAAGTCGCCGACGATGGTATCGGTATCTGGCCGGCCGACCGCGATCATGTCTTCGAACCCTTCTTCACGACACGACTCGAGAGCGGGGGTTCCGGGCTCGGTCTGTCCGTCGCCGAGGGCGTCGTGACCGATCATGGCGGTGCGATCGAGTTCGAGAGTCAGCCCGAGAAAGGCACTCGGGTGACGGTCCGCTTGCCGCTCGAGATTGCTGATTCCTGAGCAACGGCAGGTAGTTGGGATACTGCGCGGCGTCCCTCGCAAGCCCCTGGTGCGGTCCGAATGCGAAGCCGGCGGGCGTTCGTGGCCGAGCAATTCCAACCTTCCGTGACGACGGGGCTACAGCGCCAGGGTGGGGCGCCCGATTCATAGGCTGGCCCGGGGGTTGGCGGTCTCATCTGAAACTCGCTAAACCCCCGCTCAACAGGGCATCGGCCCAGCCAGGTAACTGACCTGGTGGGACACAAACCGACATCACCGAAAGTTCAATCGAGCAGCGAACAACAGGATCTCTCGGCCCGCCGATGGAGATCGCGCTGCGAAGTTCGAAAGCGATCACGTTGATCACTTCGATCGTCTTGATTGGTCTGATGAAGGCGCCCTGAACCCAAAGAGAACTCTGCCCATTTGTTGTTGGGTCAGAAGCAAGAGTCCGGCTGCGCCTCGATTCGGCGCAGCGCGGCGGAGAAGTAATTTGTCTAGTGCACAACCGCAGACCGTTGCGGAAAGCGGATTTGACCGTTTTGAATTCGATTCCCTTTTGACCTTCGGCCTCGAGGCCGCGGGTTTTCAAGAACCCCGGTCGATTCAGACCGATACGATTCCGGCCTGTCTCGAAGGACGAGACGTCATGGGCCTCGCCCAGACCGGAACCGGAAAGACGGCGGCCTTCGCGCTGCCGATTCTCGAGCGACTGATCGTGGAGCCGGGCAAGGGCCCGCTGGCCCTCATTCTGGCTCCGACACGCGAACTCGCCATTCAAATCGATGCCGAGATTCGGCTGCTCGCGAAGTTTACGAAGATCAAGACCGTAACCATTTTTGGCGGCGTTTCTGCGAGTTCGCAGATTCGCACGCTTCGCAGCCGACCCGAGATCGTGGTCGGTTGTCCGGGGCGGGTGCTCGACCTCCTTCAACAGAAGAAGCTCGACCTTTCACAAGTCGAAACGCTGGTTCTCGACGAAGCCGACCATATGTTCGACATGGGATTCCTTCCCGACATCAAGAGGATTCTGGCTGCTCTGCCCAAGGATCGACAGAACCTCCTGTTTTCGGCCACGATGCCCAAGGCCATTCGCGAACTCGCAGCGAGCGTGCTCGACCGACCTCATATCGTCGAACTCGCGACGGTTGCTCCGGCAGAGCGAATCGAACACGCGCTCTATCCAGTGCCAGAGGGTCGCAAGCGAGACTTGCTCGATCGTCTGCTCGCGGAAGACGATTGCCGTACGGCCATCGTCTTCACTCGAACCAAGCATCGAGCGAAGCGACTGGCGCTTCAGCTCGCGAAGAACGGCCTGCGCGCCGTCGCGCTTCAGGGAAATATGTCCCAGGTCCAGAGAGACCGTGCGATGAGCGGCTTTCGACAGGGGCGATTCGACATCCTGGTCGCCACGGATATCGCAGCACGCGGGCTGGACGTCGCGGGCATCGATTACGTGATCAATTTCGACCCGCCTAGTACGCCAGAGACCTATACCCATCGCATCGGGCGAACAGGTCGCTCGGACGAAAGCGGCAAGGCCTGTACGCTGGTGACGCGCGAAGACTCGGGTTGGGTACGCGACACCGAGCGTGTGCTCGGCTCGCCGATCGCGCGCCGGCAGCTGCCGGGGTTCGAGACGGAGCCGCTTCATTCGACCGGAGGTCAAGGACGTGCCAAGCGCTCCGGCTCCAACCGATCGGGATCCCGACGCTCGGCCAGTTCTCCTCGCGCAGGGGGCGGAAAATCCGGCTCCAGTCGCTCCGGAAAATCGCGTCGACCCCAGCAGAAGGCCGGGAAATCGAGCGGCGGGCCGAAACGAGCGGGCGCGTCATCGACTCGGGACCGCTCGGGTGAAGGGCCCCAGACACGCCGTCGCCGCTAGATCTGCACCCCAGTTGCGTATCGAGCGGCGCGCCGATCGTCGAGGCGTCTGCGTCGCCCTGGTAAGGGGCGTCCATCGAACGACCGGCGACGTGGGTCCGACTCAAGCAGGCCGTCAAGCCGGCCGATTCAAGGAGAGCATCCTGACCCACAGGGAGTCTCCGTGAATCGCCGCACACATCCTCGCTTTCGAACGAAATTCGACGTCCTTTGTTCTGCGGGCGAGCGCGCGGGCTCCGGCACGCTCGTCAACATCTCGCGCTCCGGCGCGTGCCTGGACTCGGCACGTCATATTCCGGAGCTGGGGACGAAGGTCCGCCTCTACGTTTTCATCCAGCCGGTGTGTCCCTTCGAGCTGTCTGGCGAGGTCATTCGCAGCGATGGAGCGACGTTCGCGATCCGCTACGGCAATCTCGATGCCGAAGTGGGTCGGCTCGTCGACGATGTCGCCGCATTGGTGATGGGCCCCTGAGCGGACCCCGGTTCGCCCGGCCCTGCTGCGCGCCGCTCGACCTCGACGCCGGTAAACGAAATCCCGTCCCAGATTGTCCGAAAGTGTGAGGCTCGACACGATGATCGATGCCTGAGAATCGCGATCGGTCGTGACGACTGCGCGCCGTCTGCACATTCGTGCGTACCCTGAAATGCAATTTCAGAAATTTTTCGAAGGGTGAGGACCGCCACCCGAGATGAATCGGACAGGCCCGAAGAGTCTGTTCAGGGTCATCACGATCTCTCATTCGCCCCGAATCCTCCATCGCCGTCCGTACCGGGTGACCGCAGCGTTCCTGGGACTCGCGCTGGCGACTCTCGTATCGACGTCGGCATCCGGGGTTCGAACGAGGTTCGGGTCGCCGCGATCCCGGTCGAGGAACCGGCCGTGTCCGAAGACGATGGCTCCGGCGACCCCGGAAGTGATCCGTGCGAGGCGATCATGAAGTACAGGTCTTCGACGACCTCGGATCGGCGATGGCTCCGACGGCGGCCGACGGCGGCTTCGTCACGAGCGACGACCCTTCGAAGAGGATTCACGCTCTCCCGATGGACTGAAGTGTTGATTCGTGTTGGAATGTGGGTGGCGGGCTGGGTGTCCCTTGGATGGGGCGCCCAGTCTCCGTTCTATCTTGTTAGTTGAGTCTCGGCTTCTGTTGTACCAGTGCATCTCTGCGCAGCCGAATCCTCGCCGCGTCTTCACGATCGGGGGCGAGTTCCAGATACTGAGAGTAGTCCTCGATCGCGGCGTGCGTGCAGTCGAGTCGTTCGAGAAGGATTGCCCGGTCGCGGTATTCGAGAGCCGAGTTCGGAGTGAGGACGAGGATCCGATCGAAACAGCCGAGCGCCGAAAGACCATCGCCTTCCCGGAAGTAGAGAAATTTCAGGTTGTTGAGCATGCGTGTATAGATTTCGAGCGCGGTCGCCGGTCGAAGCCAGGTCTCATGATCGAAGTTGTCGTCTTCGGTCATCGCGTGTAGACGCTCGACGCACTCTTCCTTGCGCAAGATTCGCCCAAAGAAGGGGTCGATGATGATTTCGCCTCGCGGTGAATCGCTGATGCCCGCGATCTTGGCGAGAAAGTGCCCTGGAAAGCCGACGCCGTACGCTTCGAGACCGAGTCGGCGGGCGATCTCGACGTAGAGAATCGAGAGCGTGATGGGCAGTCCCCGACGCCGCGAGAGGACTTCGTCGAGGAAGCTGTTGCGCGGGTCCTCGTACTGCTCCTTGCTCCCGCGAAAGCCTTCGAGTTCGAAAAGTACGTGATTGAGTGTCGCCACGGTTCCACTCGGCGTGGTGGCTTCGTCGATCAGGGGTCGCGCACGCTCGACCAATTCGTCGATGTGGGCGAGCCCGAACTCGATATCGAGATCGGGGCGAGCTTCGGCGACCAGAACGAAGGCGCCCTCTGCCAGCCCGATCTGACTCTCCGGAATGCTCGCTAGCGATCGAAAGCGTGGCGAGATTTCGCCCTGCATGGAAGTCGCTTTCGAGGCCATTGAGTCATCCCTGGTATTCGGGTTCGCGTGGATCTACGCGGAACCGGGTCAGTCTCTCGAGCCGGGAACCACGTCGAGCGTAATGCGCTTTGCCCCTCGCATCACGACGATCTTTGCGGATTCGCCGACACGGAGTGCTTCGAGAGCATACGTGTAGTCGTAGAGATTCTCGATCCGCCGCCCGTCGACTTCCACGATGATGTCGCCGCCACGAACGCCGGCCCTCTGCGCCGGTCCCTCCGGCGCGACCCCAGTCAAGCGAACCCCACTGACCCCGCTCTGCGCGTAGTCTGGCACCGTTCCAAGAAATACGCGGAATCCCGACCGGGTCTGGTCGCTCGAGGGGGTCGTCTGGGCGAGATAGGGTGGAGGTCGTTTCGAGCGCGAGAGGGACTGCGCGATTCGACTTCCCAGAGTCGCGATCTGGGCGGCGCCTTCGAAGTTCAGACGATCGATGGTGTCCTGGGGTGTGTGGTATTGGGAGTGGACGCCGGTAAATGCGCTGAGAATCGGAACGCCATGGGTATAGAAGCTCGTGGCATCGGTCGGGAGATAGCTGTCGGTTTGTGGAACGATCGAGAGGGCCAGAGGCGCGGCCGCGCTTTCGAGTAGTTCAGGCCAGAGGGGACTCGATCCCAATCCCTGGATCACGACGTTCTCTCGCAGTCGGCCCACCATGTCGAAATTGAGATAGGCGACGACTCCGTCCCGCGGACGCTCTCGGTCCAGCCGGCCCGCCGTAGCGTGTGGCTGAGGGTCGGTATGGGGATCGATGTGGTCGCTGACCCAGCGCGCGGATCCGAGCAGCCCGAGTTCCTCTCCCGACCAGGCTGCGAATACGAAATCACGCTCGCCCAACTTCTCGCCGTCGTCGCGTCGAGAGGTGAGTTCTTCAGCGATCTCGAGTAGCACCGCTACGCCCGAGGCATTGTCGTCGGCACCATGATGGATCGCGCCGACATCGTCGCCCGAAGCCAGCGACGCGGATCCTTCACCGTGGCCCAGATGATCGTAGTGCGCGCCGAGGACGATGGTCTCACGGCTCGGTCGAGCGCCGAGCTGCAGTCGGCCTAACACGTTGTTCCCAGCTGCACGAACGGTCTCGAGGTCGACGTTTCCGCCGAGCGTGACGCCCGCGATCTCGAAGCTCTCGAACCCACGCGAGGCGGCCGCCAGATCCTTCGAAGTCATCGCTTCGAGGGGAATCGCGGCCTGGTGCTGGAGTTTGTTCAGGCTTCGCGACTCGTCGCTGAGCAGCCGACTCGCAAGTTCGTCGTTGATCGAGAGTACGGCGATACGAGTCCCCGCCAGCGAGGCATCGAAAAGGAGAGGCACGAGCTCGTTGCGAAAGCGGCCGAGCGGGCCGCTCACGAAGAGAATGCCACGCGCGCCATGATCCCTTGCGACCATCGCCTTGTAGCGCAGACTGGCATAACGCTGGAGGTGCTGACGGTCCGCGCCTTCGAGAGTGTGTGGCAGTCCGCGAAAGACCATTACCCAGCGATCGGTGACTTCGAGACCGGCGTAGGCATCGACTCCAACTCCATCCGCGTGCGCCGGAGCGATCATTCCGTACCCGGCGAATACGATGGGGCTGGGCGGAATTTCGCCAGAGCGAGAGAACGCCAAGGGCCGCCACGTCGTGTCGACTTCCGTGCGAACCGCGTCGACTTTGTTTCCGCTGAGTTCGAGATCGAGTGAATTGTCGCTGCCGAGAGAGATTCCGGAAGTGAACTCGAACCGGTGCAGGTAGCCGCCATCGTTACCACCGGGCTCGAGGCCGATGCTCTGCATGAATCGCGCAATGTAGTCGCCGGCAAGATGCTCTCCCTCGGTTCCCGCACGACGGCCCGCCGTTCGTTCATCCGTGAGGGCACGCACATGGGCTTCGAGGTCGGCCGGCGCGATCACGCTGCGATGCGTCGCAGGAAGAGGAAGGGGGCCTTGCCCATGCGGGCGCCAGGTAGAGGGTGGGAGTTTGAGTCGCGCTCTGGCCGCCCGATCGTTCCAGTTGGCCAGGAAGAGCTGACTCTTCTCCGTCGACGTTTGATTGCTGGTCCAGAGAAGCCGATCGCCGTCGGGCGAAAAGACGGGGAGGCCGTCAAAGCCGTCGCGGTCGGTGACACGGATTGGCCGCGACTGTCCATCGGCATCGACCAGGTAGAGTTCGGAATTGGCGAAGCCATGGAGATTCGTCATGAAGATGATGTAGTCGCCGGACGGGTGATAGAAGGGCGCCCAGGACATCACGCCGAGGTCGGTCAGTGTCCGTTCGCTAGTTCCATCGAGCGCCATCGAATGGATTTCCGCGGTCGTGCCGTCCTCGCTGAATCGACGCCAGACGAGGCGCTCGCCATCTGGACTGAAGAAAGGACCCCCGTCGTAGCCGGCCGTCGTGGTCAGGCGCCGGATCCTGGGCGAATCGCCGTCGGCGTGAAGGTCGAGCAGATAGAGGTCGATGAAATAGCTGGGATTCTCCGCGAGTCGTTCGCGATCTTCCGCGGCCAGCGCTTCCTGATAAGCATGTCGGTTCGAGGCGAAAGCGATGTAGCGCCCATCGGGAGATACCGAGCCTTCGGCGTCGTAGCCGAAGGCGTCGGTCAGCCTTTCGAAGTTCCCCGCGTCCGCCGTCCTGGACATGAAGAGGTCATAGTGGGGATCGTAACTCCAGCTATAGGGGCGACGTTTTCCCGAGGCGCGTTGTTCGAGTTCCGACTCTTGTTTCGAAATGGCATCCGGATCGAGATGGGTCGAGGCGAATAACACGTCGCCCTCAGGCGAGATCCAGGCACAGGTCGTCTTCCCGCGCCCATTCGAGATGCGCGTCGCGTGGCCGGACTCGAGATTCATCCGGAAGATCTGATAGAACGGATTTTCTGGATCGCGTTCACTCTGGAAGACAATATTCTCTCCGCGTGAGTCGAAATAACCCTCGCCCGTTCGACGACCCGCGAAGCTGAATTGCCGTTCTGCGCGGTAGAGGGCGCGGGAATCGCGCGTCGCATCGCCCGAAGAGCCGAGTGGTCCGAAGGCGGTGCAGCCTGTGCAGGCGGCGCCGGTCAGCAGAAGGGCAATGAGCGAGATCCGACGAAGCCAGATCGTTCGCGGCGCAACGGAAGGCTTGCCAGCCATGGACGATGGCAACGGCGACCGGGAGGAGGGCATTCGGGTCAGCTTCCTATTCGATCTCGCGTGCGGCGCGGAAGCCATCGTGAATCGCCCCTTCGAGATACCCGGGGCCGCTCACGTCGCCGATTTGTCGAATCGGGACTCCGGCTATTCGAAAAGCCTCGACCTGGTCGGGGTCGGCATGGAGTCCCGTGGCGATCACGACGCTTTCCGCCGCGACGTGATGTTCATTCGTTTCGGCGACACCGTCTTTCTCGCTCTCGATTTCATAGGCGACTTCCTTCGTTCCGATCGATCGGACTTTGGCGTTCGCGATCAGCGCGACTCCGTGTTGACGCAAATCATGCAGGATTCGCCAACGCCTCGGATGGGCCATTTCGAGGCCGAATTTCGGACCCTCTTCCAGGATGGTGACCTTTCGACGTCGCTCGACCAGGAATTCGGCCAGTTCGAGCCCGACCAGGCCACCCCCGATCAGGACGACCTCCGCGCCGATCGGCATGAAGAGCTTCGAGGCCTGTCGAAGTTGGCTCGGGGAAGCCGTCATGCCGGAGGCCCGTCCCACGCGCACGGCGATGCGACTGACGAGGGACAATTTCTTCGTGGCTTTGTCGGTCGCCTGGGCGTCGCCCTGTCCGCTCAGCAGCGCACGAAGGTCGTCGCCATCGAAGACGTGATCTTGATCGACGCCGGGGATGTCCGGTTTCGAGCGGCGACCGCCGGTGGCGACGAAAATCTCGTCGGGCGAAATCTCACGAATGAGCGAAGCGCTGAGCTCGGTTTGCAGGCGCACGTCGACGCCGAGTTCACGGACCTGTCTTTCGAGCCAATCGAGGAGCCGCTGATTGGGTTCGTAGACGAGCGCCGCGAAACGAAGGGTCCCACCGAGTTGCGCGGACTTCTCGCAGACGATGACCTCGTGTCCGCGCAGAGTGGCCACTCGCGCGGCTTCGAGTCCGGCGGGTCCACCGCCAATGATCAAGATTCGTCGTGGGCGATCCGCCCGCTCGCGCTCCGTGGCGGCAAGTGTTGCTTCGTGGCCGGTCATTGGGTTCACGGTGCAGCGGACCGGTCGATCGAAGTAGGGCTGCGCGACGCATGTGTAACAGTAGATGCAGGGTCGGATATCCTCCGCGCGCCCCGCCACGATCTTTTCCGGGAGCCGAGGATCCGCCAGGAGTTTTCGAGCCATGGCGATGATGTCGATCTTTCCCTCTCGAATCAGACGGTCGCCTAACGCCGGCTCGATTCGACCGACCGCGATGACGGGGACGTCGATCTGCGTCTTGATCGCAGTGGCCGCTTCGACGTAGCCGGCTTCTTTGTGGACCAGCGGGGCCTCCGTGAAGGCCACGCCGGAAGTCGAATCGGCGTAGGCCGAGACATGGATCGCGTCCGCGCCAGCCTCCACCGCAAATTTTGCTGTCTCCTGGGCATCCTCGAGCGTAATGCCGCCGGGCGTGCGGAACTCCCGCCAATCGATTCTCGGCCAGATCGGAATCTGGTTGCTCGTTCTCGCCTTCATGGCCCGGAGTACTTCGCATAACAAGCGTGCACGGTTTTCTCGACTGCCCCCGTACTCGTCTTCGCGGAAATTCCAGGCGGGCGAGAGGAATTCGGAGAGTAGGTAGCCATGGGCGGCGTGGACTTCGATGGCGTCGAAGCCGGCGCGTCTTGCGCGATCGGCGGCGGCGGCGAAGGATTCGATGACCCACTCGATGTCGCTGGAATCAGCAGCTTTGAAGCTGGGTGGGGGTCCGGCGACGGCTTTCATGAGCAAGCCGATCTCTTCGGCGGAAAGGTCATTGACGAGATCCATCGCTCCCTTGAAGCGTGGTTCCGAGGGCACGAGCAGGGGTCGGCCGGCACGCATGTCGACGCGGGAAACCTTGCCGTGATGCACGACCTGGAGCGCGATCTTCGCGCCATGGCGATGGACGCGGTCGGTCAGCTCCCGGAGTCCCGGGAGGTAGTCGTCGCTCGAAATCGCCAGCTGACGAAGCGCCGTCGCGCCATGGGGGTAGGCGATCGCGCAGACTTCCGTGACGATCAGGCCGACTCCGCCTCGCGCGCGCTCCTCGTAGTAGGCGATGATCGGCTCGCGCGCGTGACCGTCTTCCTCGGCGATCTCGACACCCATCGCGGCCATGGCCATGCGATTGCGGAGCTTCATGCCGCCGAGATCGAGAGAGGACTTCAGACCTTCAAACATTCCCATTCCCTTCGCCACCGACGATACGGTATCTGCCGGGCCCGCCGGCATCTCACTGAAATCTGATCGGTTCCCCAGAATGCAGGAAAATTCATGCAGCCCGATCTTCGACTGTCGTGCCGGTGCGACACTTTTCCAGACGAGACGCCCCGAGCGCGCTCGTAGGCCGCCTCGGCGGCGAGCGGTCTCGGCACGCGGGTTGCTTATTCATACGGAGTGTAGGGAGTCGCGGCCCGGCGGTCGGGACCCACAATCGAGGAGAGACCATGGAGATGAGTGAGGATTTCGATTATCCAGAGTCGATGGGTGAGGTGCGGGTTCGGCGGCTGCCGAGCGGCGGAATTGCCGCGGTGCTGGCCGTCCTGGTACCCGGCCTGGGCCATGTCTACGCCGGTCGATTGACGGCGGGTGCCGTCTGGTTCGTGGCGACGACGTTCGCCTATTGGGCGATTCTCATTCCCGGCTTCCTGCTCCATGCGCTCAATATCTGGTCGGCCTATCGCGCGGCGGAAGAGGCGGGCGATCGCTATTAGCCGGCTCCCGAGAACCCCTCCGCGGCCTGCTCGGCGCGTGCGTGCCAGGGCCCCGCGCCATCGAGAAAATCCCGTGAAGTCGCGGGCTTAGCTGCCCGGCTGGGGTTGTCTGTCGCGCTCAGCATCGTTATACCACTCCGTCCGGGGCAACGGAGGCAGCTGGCCTACCGTCGCTCTCGGATGGCCGTTGGCCGGCGTTGGCCGGGCAGGAAGCGAGGGCGGGGTTGGTTCGATGATTCACGAGATCGATGACGTTCGGATCCAGAATATCCGTCCGCTGATGGCGCCCGGAATCCTGATCGAGGATCTGCCGGTCAGCGAGTCCCAGAACGAGACGGTGGCCTCGGGTCGCAAGGAAATCGAGAAGATCCTGGAAGGTCACGACGACCGGCTCGTCGTCGTCGTAGGACCCTGTTCGATTCATGACCCGGAGGCCGGCCTCGAATATGCCGGACGTCTCCGGTCGCTGCGCGAGCGATATCAGGACGATCTCTGCGTCGTCATGCGCGTCTATTTCGAAAAGCCGCGGACAACGGTCGGATGGAAGGGATTGATCAACGATCCCCATCTCGACGGGAGCTTTGCGATCCGTGAGGGCCTCTATACGGCTCGTCGTTTTCTTCGCGACGTCACGGATCTCGGTCTACCGACGGGCAGCGAATTTCTCGATCCCATCACACCGCAATTCTATGCCGACCTGATCTGTTGGGGCGCCATCGGCGCTCGGACCACCGAGAGCCAGGTTCATCGGGAGTTGGCCTCCGGGTTGTCGATGCCGGTGGGCTTCAAGAATGGCACCTCTGGCGCGGTGCAGATGGCCATCGACGGGATTGGTGCTGCCGCCGGCGAGCATCATTTCCTGTCGGTGACGAAGCACGGCGTCGCCGGCATCGTTGCGACCAAAGGCAATTCGCATTGTCACGTGATTCTTCGTGGCGGTTCGAGCGGTCCGAACTACGACGCGGAATCGATTCGCTCCGTCGAGCAGCAGCTTCGGGAGGCTTCGCTGACGCCGCGCATCATGGTGGACTGCAGCCATGCGAACAGCGGCAAGGATCATGAGAAGCAGGCCGAGGTGGCCGAGTCCTTGGCAGGCCAGATCGCCGGCGGGAATGCCGCGCTCTTTGGACTGATGATGGAGAGTTTCCTCGAGGACGGGAACCAGAAGCATTCGCAGTCCCAGGGTCGAGAGGGCCTCGTTTACGGACAGAGCATCACGGATAAATGTATGAGCTGGGAGCGGACCGAACCGCTCTTCGAGATGCTTGCGGAATCGGTTCGCAAGCGTCGAGGACGCTAGTCGCGCGAGCGCCGCGGCAGATGACCAGCTTCGATCGGGGCAATCCGCCCGAGATTGTTCAAGAAGGGAAGTCATGAGCGAAGCCAACACACTTGAATTCTGTACGACCGAGATCGACGGACCGATCTTCACCGTGACGATCAATCGTCCCGAGCGAATGAACGCACTCCACTGGAAGGCCAACGCCGAACTCGCCACGGTCTTCGATGAATTCGCAAGCAATCCAGATCTCTGGGTCGCGATCATCACCGGCGCGGGCGATCGCGCTTTCTCCGCCGGCAACGATCTGAAATACCAGGCCCAGGAAGCCGGCGGCGAACTCAATGCCGGGCCCGAGACCGGGTTTGCCGGATTGACCGCGCGCTACGACTGTTCGAAACCCGTGATCGCGGCGGTCAATGGGGTCGCGATGGGTGGCGGATTCGAAATTGCCTTGGCTTGTGATTTGATCATCGCTTCGGACAAGGCCATCTTCGCTCTGCCTGAGCCTCGAGTCGGGTTGGCCGCACTCGCCGGCGGGATTCATCGATTGCCGCGTCTGATTGGACTGAAGCGCGCGATGGGCATGATGCTCACCGGACGTCGCGTGAGTGCGGAAGAGGGCGAGCGAATGGGGTTCGTCAATGAAGTGACGACACCCGAAGACCTGATGTCGGCGGCTCGCCGCTGGGCGGATCAAATCGTCGAATGCGCTCCGCTCTCGGTTCGCGCAACCAAGCAGGCCGCGCTTGCGGGCTTGCGACATGGCACGATCGAGGACGCGATGGCGGAGCGATATCCGGCCATCGCGGAGCTCTTCAAGAGCGAGGATTTCGTCGAAGGGCCGCTGGCCTTCGCCGAAAAGCGACCGCCGCAGTGGAAGGGCCGGTAGCGCTGAGATCGGCAAGAGTCTCTATAAATATCTGAGTCTAAATGAGAATTTGGATCTTCTGTTTGTCCTGTCTCGCGCCCTCGACCGAATCATCGGCAAAAGTCTGAAGGTCGTCTTTAAATGACCGGCTTGGTCAGTTGTGAACTGGGAAACTGGATTCGACGGGCGCCGCCATCCATGGCGAAGAGGGGGCGCGGCGAATCACGACCCATCAAGAGCACACGATCATGACGATGAAATTTCTTCCGGCTCTTTCCTGGCTCACACTCGCATTGGTTTCGACCGGTTGTTCCGGGCTTTCGCAGGTCGATGTCGGCCGCGTGCTTACTTCTGGGCGCGATGGCTGGCAGCATCCGGAGCGGGTGGTCGAGGCCCTGGCGATCACGCCGGGTGATCGCGTCGCTGAGATCGGGTCGGGCAGCGGTTATTGGCTGACCTGGCTCTCGGAAGCCGTGGGCAGTGCGGGCCGTGTCTATGCCGTGGAGGTCGAAGAAGAACTCGTGGCGGACCTTCTGTCATTCGTCGAGAAGGAAGGTCTTCGCAACGTCGAAGTGATTCTGGGCGCCTACGACGATCCACGGCTGCCCGACGCTTCGATCGATCTTGCCCTCACGGTCTTGACCTACCACCACATCGAAGGGCGCGTCGACTATTTGGGCCGACTGCGCACCGACCTGCGACCCGGTGGTCGTGTCGCCCACCTCGATGATCGACCCGATGCAACGGCGCCCTTTTCCTGGTTCCAGAGCGAAGGTCATTGGACTGCACCATCACTCGTCGTCGAGGAAATGGCCGGCGCCGGCTACCAGCGCCTCTCCGAATTTGATTTCCTGCCTGTCCAGATCTTTCGACCAGAGACCTCGCAGGAGGCGTCACGGGTTTCCGAGCTGAATGATTCGCCCGAAGAGGGTGTCGGATCCTGATGGCGAGGCGAATCCCCGAAAATCGCTTCGATCAGCTCGTGCGCGGAGCCACGGAGGTCTTCATCGCGACAGGCTATCGACTCACACAGATGTCCGATATCGCACGGGTGGTCGGTGTCGCCAAGGGAACGCTCTACGGATACGTCGAGAGCAAGGACGCGTTGTTGACGCTCTGCCTGTTGAACGCGGACAGTTCGGAGCCAATCGTCCTACCCGAAGTCCTTCCGGTGCCCTCGCTGGCGCCCGGCCAGCTGGGCGTGTTGTTGAAAGAAACGCTCACTTCGCAGGTTGCCGCGCCGATTCTCTCGCGAGCGCTCGAGTCCAAAGAGGTCGACGACGCGGTCGCCGAGTTTCGAGCGGTGGTCGGCGAGTTCTTCGATTTGCTGAATTCGAATCGTCACGGCATCAAACTGCTCGACCGCTGCGTGGATCATCCTGAAATCCGGGATCTGTGGCAGACGGTCGGTCGTGAACAGCCGCGGCTGTTGATCGG
>CAWLAJ010000059.1:0-17441 GCA_963854795.1 Deltaproteobacteria bacterium UBA4427
AAGCGGTCGTCGTCGCTCTTCCACACGGAATCGTGGGTCCAGTCGAGGACCGCATTTTCGATTTCGTTTCGATTCATTTCGCTGCCTGGATACGTCGGCTGATGATCTCGAGCTGTCGAGAGAGTTCATTGCAAGCCGCGTAGAGTTCGTCCTGGCCGATCACCAGCGGCGGGGTCATCGAGAGTACGCGTCCCCGGTCTCCCGACGGCAGCAGCACATAGCCTTGCTCGAGCATCGCCTGGCATGCCGCCAACGAGACGTCTGTGCTCGTGCACTCGATTCCGATCATCAGGCCCATCCCGCGAACCTCTGCGACCAGACTCTGGCCGGCAAGCAGGGACCGCAGGCAATCGAGCGTGATCTTTCCGAGCTTTCGAGCCCGGTCGCTCAGCTGCCAACGCTCCGCGATGTCGAGCGACGCGAGGGCGGCGGCACAGCTCGCTGGATGGCCGAGGAAAGTCTGCGTATGAAGAGCCTCACCCTCGGACTCGGGCCATGCGTCGAAGACTTCCGCACGTCCCATGCATGCTGAGATCGGCATTCCCGAAGCCAATCCCTTGCCGACGCAGAGCAGGTCGGGAACCACGAGCTCGTGATCACACGCAAACGTCGCCCCGGTTCGCCCGAAGCCGGTATAGATCTCGTCTGCGATCAGCAACCAACCTTGTTCGTCGCAGAGCGCTCGCAATCCCCGCATGAATCCGACCGGGGGGACGCGCTCGCCGCCGCGGCCCTGTATCGGTTCGACCAGAACGGCGCCGATGCTCTGTGGATCGATGATGTCTGGGCCGTCGCCGTCCCCCCGCGCGCTGTCTCCGCGCGCGATTCGTGCGACTGCTTCGAGGTCACCAAAGGGAACGAAGCAAGTCTTGCGCGGCAATCGCGAGTAAAAGGGTTCGCGAAAGTCCGATCGCCAGGTGCAATCGAGGGCTCCGAGCGAGAGTCCGTGATAGGCGCCCTCGAAGGCCAGGATGCCGGGCCGTCCGGTTGCCAGCAGCGCGGTCTTGATCGCGGTCTCGACGGCGTCCGAGCCAGAAGAGGAAAGAACGCTGCGAACGTTCGGTCGGCCGGTCGCGTCGCCCTTTGGATAGAGCTGTGCCAGGCGCTCGAGCAGCTCGACTTTCACGCGCGGCGGATGGACGTCGCCCATTCCGTGCAGCAGGGATCCCGCCTGTTTCGCGATCGCCTGGACGATCTCGGGATGTGCGTGACCGACGTTGCTGACACCGAATGCAGCGGTGAGGTCGACAAAGCGATTTCCATCGACGTCCCAGAGATTCGCGTGCAGAGCACGTTCCCAGAAAATCGGCGCTGGATCGAGCGCCGTCACATTACGGCTTTCGACCTTGGCGAGGCGCGCCGCCAGCGCACGCGATTCGGGCCCGGGGATCTCGCTGCGAAGGGCGGGGCCCAGGGTCTTCGGGAAACTCCCCGGTGCGTCCTCGTCTCCCGGAATTTCGCGGGCTGGGTCGTCGGCGTCGGTGATAGGCGGCGGCATGGAGCGCAGTGTAGGGCGCATTGCAGCGCCAGTTGTAGGGCGCGTCCGATGCCTTGGCAGGGATCGCCATCCGGTCGCGCCGCCGCCGCGGCGCTGCTATTCGAGACACGTTTCGAGAACAAACCCTATCCTGCGACGATCGGGTTTTGGGAGCGATCGATGAGAACTGGCGGAGAAGTCGTCTACGTCGCGTTCGGTGCCAATCTGGGGGACCGGGAGGCAGCGTTCGCGGCCGCGATCGAGGCGATCGAGAAGGATCCCGATCTCGCGCTCGTCCGGGCTTCGACGGCTCTGGAAACGAATCCGATCGGACCGCCCGGCCAGGATTCCTATCTGAATGCGGTCGTCGAGCTGCGGGTCTGGATCGATCCTTTCGAATTGTTGGCTCGGCTGCATCGAATCGAGCGGTTGGTGGGACGTGATCGGCGGCGAGAGACCGAGCGTTGGGGCCCGCGCAGGTTGGATCTGGACATTCTCATTTTCGGTGAGCAGCGGATCGATTCCCCCCAGCTCGTGATTCCCCATCCGAGAGCGCCCGAGCGGAACTTCGTGATGGCGCCGTTGGCCGAAATCGCTCCGAGTCTTCGGCATCCGCTGCTCGGTTCGCTCGTGGCGGAGATTGCCCGGTCGCTCCCGGACCCGGGCAGCGCCCACGTCTGGTCCAATCCGAGTTGCTGGCCGAGTCGCACATCTGGCGACCCCGCGGATCCGCACAGCGCTGAACCAGGCGATCCGCTCGATCCATGAGGGGGCTCGCGCTGCCAAGGATCGCATCTCGTCTCGGATCTGCATTTCCTATCTACGAGATCGGAATATTGAAACCACACCCTTGCTGTACTACTCACGCACTGAGCCCGTCTGGCCGAGAACTCGGCCTGGCCCCAGATTCGAGCGTGTGTAGGCCCAGGAGCCATTTCGATGTCTTTGTACGCAGTGGATGAATTGGGCAATAAGCCCTTTAGGGACG
Organism: Deltaproteobacteria bacterium UBA4427; assembly: GCA_963854795.1. Taxonomy (GTDB): domain Bacteria; phylum Myxococcota_A; class UBA9160; order UBA9160; family UBA4427; genus UBA4427. The sequence continues at coordinate 2,466 of CAWLAJ010000059.1, forward strand.
AAGTGTTGGAACTCATCGACCAGGACTCGATGGAGTCGCGACCCATCGAGGAAATCCTTACTTGGGCGGTCGAGAAATTTCATCCCAAACTGACGATATCGGCTTCGTTCGGCGGACCTGAAGGAATGGTCCTGATCGACATGCTGCATCGGATCGACCCGTCGAGCCGCGTCTTCGTACTCGATACCGGACGCTTGCATCCGGCGACCTACGACCTGATCGATCGCGTTCGCGACCGTTACGGAAAGGAGGTCGAGGTCATCTTTCCCGATCATGGCGCTGTCGAAGCGATGGTTCGCGAAAAGGGAATGAACCTCTTCTACGAGTCTCTCGAGAATCGCAAGCAATGCTGCCAGATTCGCAAGGTTCAGCCGCTGCGCCGACATCTCGAGGGCTTCGACGCCTATCTGACGGGCTTGCGGCGGGATCAAAATCTAAACCGCGCCGAGACCCGAAAGCTGGAGATCGATGCCGCCAATGGCGGGATCGTCAAGATCAATCCGCTGGCCGACTGGACTCATGATCAGGTGATGGAATACGTCGGTCGCCATACGGTGCCGATCAATCGACTTCACCGCGAAGGCTATCCGTCGGTGGGCTGCGAGCCGTGCACTCGGGCGATCGGACCCGGCGACGATCTTCGCGCGGGACGCTGGTGGTGGGAAACCGACGAGGTCAAGGAATGCGGCATTCACGTCCAGCTGGAATCCGACGGATCCGGGATCTAGCCATCACGTCGAGGCTGGACGGCGCGCGGGCCGCAGACTTGCCGCCCACTTCCTGATCACGCTCGTTTCACGGGTTCCCCGAAGGGCCTGCGCGAACTTCGATCTCCGCCTTGGGATCAAGGGATCATTTCAGAGTGCCGATTGTGTTGGGACTGGCTCCTCGCAGTCCGCGGTTGCAGACGAGACGACCGGTCTGCAATCGAGGTTCTGACTTGAGAAACGACGCGACGGTTCGAAATCGGATAGCGACTTTCGGTAGCCTTGTGTGTTTGGGGGCAACGCTGGCGCTCTTGCCGGCCGGCGTGAATGTCGTTCGGGCAGAGGATGGAGCCGAAGCGCTGATGAGCGTGGATCCGCTTCTTGCTCAGCAGCCCGCCCCTTCCGTCGCGCCAACGGCCCCCGTCATCCCAGCCGCCGCCGCCGCCCAACTCCAACCCGGCCAGCCCGCCGACACGGTTTCTCCCGGCGTCGTCGTGTTGAATAACCGCGGCTACAACTACGGTCCGGCGCCGGCCGAGATTGATCCCAGCGCGATGGATCGCGAAGACCAGAACCGGTAGCGACCGGCGATCACGGATCCTCACCCGGCCTGGAGTTCTTCCTCGGCCTGCGAGCAGGCTGCTAGTCTTCCCAGGCTTCCGATAGGCTGGCGCCGGCCGATCCGAGAGAGGCCCTGGCTGAATGGATCCCAACGCCACAAAGCGCACGCGACAGGTCACTGGCAGTCTTGCGGCGCTGTGGGCGCTTCTCGCAATCGCCCTTTCGGTCTACACGTTGATTTCACCGCGCGCCGGGCCGCAGCTGCCCGTGCGGACATCGATCATCGCGGGTGAAGCAGTCGTTCACGCATTGAGTCAGACGGCGGCGGAGGCCGGGATCGAAGTCGGTGACCGTCTCCTGAGTGTTGATGACGTGCCGGTGATTCAGGTTCTGTGGGAGCCCAATCTCGAGGCCGGAGTCGCGCAAGCCTATCGCTTTCGGAAGCCGGACGGGTCGTTCCTCATCGCGAGGCTCGAACCGGTCGTCGCCGAGGAGGTCGAAAAGCCGAGCGACGTGCTGATTCATCTCGGTTTGCTGCTCGTCAGTTCGCTCTATCTCGTGATCGCGCTGATCGTGTGGTGGACTCGCCAAGCGAGTGCCGAATCGTGGGCGCTGCTTCTCTATTGCTCGACGATGTCCGTCGTGATCTCGACCTCGATACGAGTCGACCTCATTCCGTGGGCGGCGCCGCGTGTTCTCGCGACGCTGCCATTTCTTGGAGCGACGACGTTTCACCTGTTTACGACCTATCCGATCGAACCCCGATGGGTGCTCAAGCGTCCGACCGTGCGTCTGATTCCCTACCTGATCGCAGGTGTCATCTTGATCGGAATCGTGGCGCAGCCGGTCATCGGAATCTCGCCGGACTCGATCGCGACGACCGCCTTCATTTTCGCCGTCGGACTCTCGATCGCCTCCATCGGGATTCTCGCGGCCGGCAGAAGGCAAGCGCGCGAAGCCGGCGTCGGTGATCGTGCGGACCTGATGTTGGTCGCCGGGCTCGTGAGTCTTCTTCCTGCATTGCTCGCACTACTGGCCGAGTGGTTCGTTCCGGGGACGCTCCCGTCGTATGTTGCGCTTCTCTGGGTCGGGTTCTTTCCAGTAGCCGTTGGTTACGGAATGGTTCGTCGACAACTCCTGGAGTTCCGACTCGCGGCCAAGTCGTCTGCCGCTTACGGTGCTGCGACGCTCGCGATCACCGGTATTTTCGCTTTCATGATTACGTTCGCCGACGAGTTGGTCGCACGTTATGGCGTCACAGTGCGCAGCGTTCAGGTCGTGCTGCTCTTTCTCGCCATCCTCGCGTTCAATCCACTTCGCGAGAGGATGCAGGGGCTCGTCGACAATTTCTTCGATCGGGATCGCTCGCGATACCGTCTCGCTGTTCGTGAGATCTCGGAGGCGATGGTCTCGATGCTGTCAACGCGTGAGATCGGAGATCGCATCCTCCTCGCGTTGACGGACACGATGGGTGTTTCTCGTGCGATGGTGTTGTTATTCGATGAGGACGATCGCGTATTGCGGGCTTTGGTATGGCGTGGAGACTGGGACCAGGACGATATCGCTACGGAGATCCCGTCGGATCACCCGCTCTGGAAACATCTCTGGATGCGACGAGAAGAACTCGCTCGCTCTGACTTCGATGACGATCCAGATTCCGAAAAGCGTGAAAGCTGTTGGGATATCTACGACACTCTCGAGGTCGAGCTCCTGGTTCCGATTCTGTTCGGTGTGGATTTGCTAGGCGTTATCGCCGTGGGTCGAAAGCTCTCGGGTGAACGTCTAGCGATCGATGACCGACAGCTATTGCGCACCCTGGCGAATCAGAGTTCGATCGCGATCGAGAACGCGAAGGCGTTTGATGAGATCGCCAAGCTCAACGAAAGCCTCGAGGTTCGCGTCGAAACGCGCACACGCGAACTCCGGGAAACCCAGAACCAGCTCATGCAGAGCGAAAAGATGAAGAGTCTTGGCCAGCTCGTCGCAGGAGTCGCCCATGAACTGAACAATCCGATCGGCTTCGTCCACGCGAATCTTCAACTCCTCGATGAGTTCATCGAAAAGCTCGTTGCTAGTCAGGGAAATGGAGAAGACGCGACTCGCTATCGCGATGCCATTTCGAAATTGCTCGCCAGGAGCCGAGAGGGAACCGCGCGTGTCAGTCGGATCGTTCAAGACCTCCGAACTTTTTCGCGAATGGACCAAGCCGATCTCCAAATGGCTCAATTGACCGATGAAATTGATCGAACCCTCACGCTGATGGAGCCCCAGTTCAAAGGCGGCATCGATGTGGTCCGGGAATACCAAACGCTGCCGGACGTTTCCTGCTATCCGAGCCAGCTGAATCAGGTTTTCCTCAATTTATTGATGAATGCATGCGATGTGCTCGAAGATGGCGGCACGATCACGATTCGCGCCGAACCGATCGACGAAGGAGTTCGAATCGAGTTCGAAGATTCTGGGCCGGGAATTCCCGCCGAAGTCCAGCGGCGAATCTTCGATCCGTTCTTCACGACCAAGGAGGTCGGCAAGGGGACCGGGCTCGGCTTGTCACTCTCGCACGGAATCATCGAACGTCACGGCGGGCGGATTCAGATCCTCTCCGACCCGGGCGAGGGCGCGATCTTTCGGATCGAGCTGCCACTGGTTGCCCCGGAGCCGGAAGCCGCCGCAGCGATCTCGCAGTCCTAGCTCGTTCGGACGCCATCGCGCAGCCGGTCTCGTGATCACCAGATCGAGTCGCTAGACTGAAACGTTCTCAAACAGGAGAAATGATATGAAGTTGGGAATCATCGCCGGCTACTCACCCGCAACCATGAGCGTTCCAATGGACCTGATCCAGGAGGCTGAGCATCTCGGTTTCTCATCGGTCTGGACTGCGGAAGCATGGGGTTCGGACGCGGTCTCTCCGGCTGCGTGGATTCTTGCCCAGACCGAGAAAATCAATGTCGGTACGGCCATCATGCAGATGCCCGGCCGAACGCCTGCGATGACGGCGATGACGGCGATGACGCTCTACTCGCTTTCGGGTGGTCGGTTCATCCTTGGACTGGGCCCGTCGGGTCCGCAAGTCATTGAGGGTTGGCATGGAGTCGCTTACGGAAGACCCCTGACGCGGACGAAGGAATATATTTCGATCATTCGCACGATCCTCAAGCGCAAGGAAAAACTCGAGCATGACGGGTTCCACTATCAGATTCCTTATCGCGGAGAAGGTTCGAGTGGACTCGGCAAACCACTCAAGAGTATTCTTCACGGTGATCCGGCACTGCAGATCTATACCGCGTCGATTTCACCTAACGGAATGGAATGCGCCGGCGAAGTTGCGGATGGCGTATTCCCGGTCTGGATGAATCCGGAGCGGTACGACCTCTTCAAAGAGTCTCTCGAAATGGGCTTCTCGAAGGCCGGAGGCGACAAGTCGCTCGATGATTTCGAGATTGCGCCATTTTGCACGGTTATTCTTGGTGACGACGTCGAGGCCTGTCGCGGCCCAGTGAAGAACATGATGGCTCTCTATATCGGGGGAATGGGCGCGCGCGATAAGAACTTCTACAACGACTATGCAAAGCGTCTTGGCTATGAAGAAGCGGCCAAGACGATTCAGGACCTCTTTCTGGCCGGAAAGAAGGGCGATGCCGCCGCGGCGGTCCCCGACAAGCTCGTCGACGAAGTTGCCCTCGTGGGTCCCGCGGATCGAATTCGTGATCGGCTTCAGGCCTGGAAGGAAGCCGGTGCGAAGAAACATGTAGGATCGCTGCTCGCGGGAACAGGCGACGTAAAGGCGCTGCGCGTTCTCGCGGAGGAACTTCTCTAGCCCTTCTTTCGCCCTTCTTTAGCGCTGTCGGCCCATCGATTGATTCTGTAGATCAGCGGTGGGTGGGGCTGCTAGGCGTCGGCCTCGCAGTGTTTCTGCAGCTGGTGCAGAGTCGTGTCGACATACTCGATGATGATCTTCTGAACGTCGAGACGCTCGACCACTTCACCGATCACAGCGATTCGATTGGGAGTGACGAGCTTCATGCTCAAACGAGTGCGGGGACCGCTCTCATCGTCTTCTCGATGTAGACTGAGGGTCTGTTCGAAGTGCATCGAGCCAATCGAGATTCGGCTGACGAGACGCTCGATGGGTTCGTTGATCAGTACTTCATCTCGCATAACGAGCGGAATTCCACCGAGCCTAAATCTCCACTGAGTGGTGATGGCCTCGCCCTCCCCCTCCCCTTTCGGGGGAGTGTTTGCACCGGACGGGGCGACCTTGCCGAGGACTCGATCGTCCCAGGCGATTCGCTCGTCGGAATCGGTGAGGGCTCGCCAAACTCGCTTGGCGGGCGCGCCGATCGTCGCTGAAAGCGCAACCGTGATCAATTCGAACGTCGCTCCTAGGTTGGGAGAATGCGTTCTTGCCCAAGGTCTCGCAAGCGCAGCGCACCCGACGCGTCTCTCTGGGGTAAACGCCCGGTGCCTACTCGGATTCGCTCCACCCGACGACGCAGTTCCGACCATTCTCCTTGGCGAGGTACAACGCCCGGTCGGCGCGTTCGACGATCTGTTCCCAGGTGCCCAGGAAGGCTGCTTGGCGAGACGAGACATGGGTGTAGCCGAGCGAAACCGTGACGAATTCGGCACTCGGCGATCCTGGGTGGGGGATTTTCAAGGCGGCGATCTTGGTTCGAATTCGATCCGCAACCAGCTCTGTGTCTGCGCCAGCAGTCTCGCGAAGCACGGCAAGAAACTCCTCACCGCCGTACCGGTAGACCGAGTCGGAGATATGCGCACGCTGTCTTCGAGTGAGGCCGCGATTTGTTCGAGGATTTCATCACTCTTCAGATGGCCCAGGTTGTCATGGAGCAATCTGAAGTGATCGATGTCGAGCAGAATAACCAAATACCAGTTTCCGTATCGCTGACAGAGCGAGTGGAGTTCGCTGAGCTTGGCGGCCATGGCGCGCCGATTGAGCAGCCCGGTCAAGCCGTCGCAAAGAGAGAGTTGTTCGAGTTTCGCGTTTGCGGCTTGCAATTCTGCAGTTCGCGCCATCACTGCAATTTCGAGATCGCGACCTCGGCGCTCGAGAGCTCCGTTCATGGCCGTTTGGAGTTCCGTCAGGTTGACGATCCCGACCAGTTGGTTCTTGTCGTCCACGATTGGAACTCGCCGAAAGCCGCGATCGTTCATGATCTGGATGTCTTCGCCCATGAACGAAGACTGCGGCAGAGTATGAACTGGAGAAGCCATCACGTCGCACGCCTTCGTGTCCTCGAAGCTTTCGCCCGCGAGCGCACCTTTGAGAATCGCGATCGCGTCTCGCTCGGTGACGACACCGACTGGAACACCGTCGTCGCAGACCACGAATGCACTCTGGCGGGTGGACTGCATTCTGGAGACGAGTTCGAATAGCGACGTCTGGTCTTCTCCTTGCAGAACGCTTGAATTCATGAAATTAGCGATGGGTTGATCGATCATCGAATGAGCACTCTACGGGTTGTCTGCCTACCGACTCGATGTATCGGCGAGATCAATGACTCGGCTGGAGCACGTTCGTACCGTTGTCAGGCTAAAGACCATGGAATAGAGACGTTCGAGGAGGCTCTTCTCTGGGGAATCCGCGAAGACGCTCTCAGGCGATCACACTGATTCGCTCACCCGAAACCGCACTCGCGTTTCGTGTATAGGCTGCGATTCCTCGGCCTCGCCTGGAATACGATGGATTGGGATCGACGCCTTCATTCAACCGATCGGACGTCCGGGAGACCGAGTCGCTAGTCGGAGGCGCAGGAGTCAAACCCTCCGCGAGACGGCGAGTAGTGGCCGAAAGAGAGATTTTCGGGCCAGGGTCGGCCGCGCGGTCCTCGCTGCGACTAACAGGATGATCGATACTCTCGCGTCGCACCCTGTCGGGGCGAGCGATGCGATTCGTCTCGCGCACGCCCAGCTCTTGTGCGAGCGCGAGTAGTCGATTGACTCCCGATGGTTCCAAAGGAACTCTTTCGTGGTCGCCGAGAATTGGGCGACCCGCGTAGTTTCACATCGCCTGCCGGTCGCGGGTCTTGAACGGCATGACGAAATTCCGCATAACACCAGATCGAAAGTGGGGAGATTCCTCTAGGCGGAGGCATCATCCAAGAAGGATTGCAACTCTTCGAATAGGCGATCCGGCTGGTCGATCAGGACGTGGTGGCCGGCACCCGCAATTTCAGCCAGATGTCCCGAACGGAGGCCGGAAACGAATTCCGATGCGGCTTCCCGCGAAAGCAGGGGGCTATCGGCACCTCGTACGAGAAGAGTTCGACAAAGAACCCGAGCCAGATCAGGTCTTGGCCTGCTCGGGAGGGAAAACCACTTCGGATCAAACTTGAATCCGAATCGACCATCCGCTTCGGCGCGAACGGAACGCTCGGCTATGTAGACTCGGATGTCTTCATCGGGTTGGTTGGATTCGGGGAGGAATTGGTAACGGGAGATCGCGTCTTCTCGGCTGCGATAGCTACGGCGATGGGCGAGGGCGAGTCGTGCGCGTCGACCACTGCGGGGCGGGCCGCCTCGAGCAAGATCGACGAGAACCAGACCACGTGTCGCGGGAACGCGACTCGCGTGGTCGAGCGCGACCGCTGCACCCATCGAGTGTCCGACGAGATAGACATCCTGACGACCGATCCAGGCGAGAATCGCTTCGAGGTCCATGTTGAACGCGCCGACGAAGCGGTCGTCCGGGTATTCGGAATCGCCGTGGCCCCGAAAATCGAGTGCGTAGACCGGTCCGCTCGGGGCGAGTCGGCGCGCGACCTGATCCCACCAATGCGCGTTGGCGCCACCGCCATGAAGCAGGATGATGGGTGCCCGGGCGGGGGAATCCGCATTCGGTTCCCCTTCCCACTGCAAACAATGAAGGGTGACGTCTTCGTGGGCCTGGAAGTTTCGAGATTGTGGTTCCAGGGCGATCTGAACATCTTCATGCACCGTCGGGAGTCCTGACGAAGGGGCCGTCAATGCAGGCGGAGGAGCCCTGTACCGTGTGGATTCGGCCGATTTGAGTTTGAGTAAGCATACGAAATTTCCCTGTAGAACCAACTGGATGCATGATCATTACGAGACTTGACTCGTACTTCCGGGTTCACGCAAGAAGCGTTTCGAATCCGTGCTCACGATGTCGTTTTGAGACGGTGATTGATTTCGGATCGTGCTCTGATCGCGCCGACCGATCCGACCCGCTTCAACCGGGTTCGATCTAAACACTCGAACTCGGGCCCGAGAGGGCCCCTCAGCATCGTTTTCTGATTGACAAGGAGAGCGAAACGCTTATGATCGCGCCGTTCGACAGGGTTTCCCTGCGAACTGTTTAACTGGGGGGCCACGCAGACCACACCGCGACTCGATGTGAGACGCAATCTGGTTTCTGCTGGCGAAACGGAGGAAGCCAAGAATGGCAGCCAAGAAGAAGAAGAAGGCAGCAAAGAGGAAGGGTAAGCCCGCGGAGCTGATCATCTCGAAGACCCGCGTGAAGAACGCAGTCAAGAAGTGCAACGTAGGCGCCGAGTTCTACCCTGCCCTCGACGCTGTCGTACGCGAGTTGATCAAGGGCGCAGAAGGCCGCGCCACTGGCAACAAGCGAAAGACCCTGAAGGCTGTCGATCTGTAGGAATTTCTACAGAACCCTGGACTAGCCAGGGCTTGAAGCAAGGGCCCGCCGGATTCATTCGGTGGGCCTTTTCTTTTTTCTTGCGCTCGCTGGCTCGCTTGGGCTGAGGGCTCTGTTCTTGGCCGGAGCTGACGAGGCGCGCGCTTGTCGAGGGCGCTCGTGCGGGTGAGTAGTTGGGGCGGAACGGTCTTGTTAGGCGAGATTCGTGTCTGATGCTTCGCCGGGATCGTCTTCATCGTCTTTCGGGATCGGGTCCGGGAGGGCGGCTTCTCGGTCGAGGTTCGTTCCGACTCGGAAGAGGCGCTCGATCGGGACACGCAGCAGCGTCTTTTCGAGCGAGAGTCCGCTCTCCTTGGCGATGAAGTCGAGGCCATCGCTTGCGAAGCGTGTCGCTTTATCGATCGCGATCGGGAGGGATTCGGGATCGCCGAGTTCCATTCTGTCCGCGACCGCGATGCGATTGGCCAACGCGATCAATGCATGGAGAACGGTACTTCGTTGATCGGAGGCGAGTTCGCGAGTCGCTTGAAAGAGTGAGCGTTCATCTTCTCCGGCACCCGGAACATCGCTCGTCTCGATGGGCAATGAATACTCATGAAGATCGAGCATCACGGGGTCCTTCGGAAGATCGGCGAGTCGATCGGGTCGAAGAAAACCATAGATTCGCATGGACTCGTCCCATGAAGGAAAACCGAGGTCCTCGAGTCGACCGGTCCGCCAGCGCAATGCCCACTCTTCATTTTCGGTTGCTAGTTCTTCTCGGACCGCCTGAATGACACGGAAATAGAGCCAATAGTCTCCTTGGAAGAGCGCGTGCAGCAGCACCAGCAGGGGCGCGAGATCGTCCTTTGGATCCTTGGCAACGAAATAGAATTGGCCTTCGAGTGTTTGCGAACGCTCCGGTGGGCTCCAATCCGGATCGTCTTGTTCGCTCGGTTTGATGGAGACGTCGACATGCGCGCGTAGGAAGATGACGATCAGTTCCGGGTCGAAAGCCTGTGCGGCTCGGACGATCGTCTCATTCTCGGTCGTGGCGAGCGCGGCCATCCAATCGTCGAGTCGGCCCGGGTGGACCTTGAAACCGTGCCAGGCGTCGAGATCGAGACTCGCAACGAGCTGGTCTTCGGTGGCCATCGGCAAGAGCCAGTGCGCGTCGGCCAATCCGATCGATCGGCAGGTATAACAGAACTCAGCTTCGGGAAGCAGCGGGATGACCGACTCGGGTTCAGGAAGGAGTTCGATCATCTGGCGTCGAATGGAGTGGGGGGCGTCGCAGATGACCGTTGCCTGGAGCTCAGGCGTGAGCGCGCCGATTTCCCGCTCTGCGGCTCGTCTATCGGTTCTCGCAAGCGTGAGCAGGCGTCGAGCGTCAGGTGCTAGAGAGCTGGGGAGGGCCATTTCGGCGTCACCCTAGCCCGGATGCGGAATGGACGCTCTCACGAGCCTGCCCGGTCCGGCCCGCTAAGCTCGATCAGAGTGAAGATCGATTTTCTAAGAGAGAGGTTGGCTGCGCATGAGCCGGACGAGGCCAACCTGCCCGCCGAGTCTCATGCCGCCGTGGCCGTCGTGTTTCGGAAAGGCGAAGACTCCGTCGAGGTGTTGTTGATCGAGCGAGCCGTGCGAGACGGCGATCCGTGGTCCGGGCACATGGCCTTTCCCGGCGGCCGCATGGAACATGACGATGACTCGACACGAAGGGCCGCCGAGCGTGAGACCTTCGAGGAGGTCGGGATCGACCTCGCGAACGCCGAGTATCTCGGACAGCTCGATGACATCGTCGGCAACCCGAGTACGAGGCCAACGCTCGTCGTCGCCGCTCACGCTTATTATCTCGTCGAGACACAGAGCTTCGACATCGATGTGGAGGAGGTCCAGACGGCCTTCTGGTTTCCACTGGCCGATATGCTCGAGGAGTCTCGTTCCGTTCACTACGAGGTTCCCGAGCGTCCCGAAATGCGTTTTCCCGGCATTCTCGTTGGAGTTCCCAATCGACACGTCGTCTGGGGCATGACGTATCGATTCCTCGAGAACCTGCTTCGGGTGCTGGGTCACTCCATTCCTGCGGCATCCTCGCGCTCGTGACCATGGCACTCGCGAACGGGAAGCGTCGGATAGCGACCTAGGGTTTCATCGTGATCGGCCCGCGCACAGCGAACGTACATGGTTCCACGGTTGGCAACCTGTTCGCGCCGAAATCGGCACGACATGCAAAGTCCGACTTTTTCGTCCCCGGAAGCGGATTTCTCTTGATCTCTCGGCATCCCGAAAGTCTACTATTCATTGACCATGTCGAATTCGAATGAACGAAATGCGACCGATCGGAAATTCGCAGGTTTGATTCACCGGCTCGAGCCCGTCCTCGAGCGAGTCGATCGTCTACTGACACAATGGGTGGGCGGTCCGGTCGGTCCGGAACTCTTTGAGTCTCGCCATGCCTTTCGCTGGCGAACCGGTCGGGGGGTGGGGAGGCTCGAGCCAATCGATGAGATCGCCAAGTTTGATCTCGACGATCTAATCGGGATCGACCGTGCTCTCGAAGCACTGGATCGCAATACGCGCCAGCTTCTGGCAGGGCTGCCGTTCAACGATGTGTTACTGCACGGAGAGCGTGGTACCGGCAAGTCTTCGGCCGTCCGCGGCTTGCTGTCACGTTATGCGGACGATGGGCTTCGCGTCGTCGAGGTCGATCGAAATGATCTGGCGGAACTGCCGCAGCTCCTTGTTCGGCTCCGCGAGGGAACGGCGACTGTTCCCGACCGATATTCGTTTCTGGTGTTCTGTGACGATCTCTCTTTTGGTGATGCGGAACTCGGCTTTCGAGAACTCAAGGCGGCTCTAGAGGGTGGAATCGAAGCCAGGCCGTCTCGTGTCTGCGTCATAGCGACGAGCAATCGACGTCATCTGCTTCCCGAAACGATGGCGGAGAATCGTCAAGCGAGGCTCGACGAGACCGGCCAGCTTCATCTTGGTGAAGTGCTCGAGGAGAAACTCGCGCTTGCGGATCGTTTCGGTCTCGTATTGGGTTTCTATGCTTGCGACCAACCGACCTATCTCGAGATCGTCGATCATTGGCTGTTGGATGCGGGGTTGGACTCGCTCGACGAACTCGCCAGGGAGGCGGCACTTCGATTTGCGCTCGAACGAGGCGGTCGATCGGGTCGGATCGCCCGCCAGTTCGCGAATGAATGGATCGGGCGTACTCGACTCGGAGAGTCTCTGAGGAGTGCCCGTTAACGGAACGCCGATCAGATGATGGAAAGTTCGCGCCCGACCTTGGCCAGCGCGCCGAGCGCCTGGTCGAGATGCTCCCGCTTGTGGGTTGCCATATACGAAGTTCGGATCATCGATTGTCCGGCCGGGACCGCGGGTATCATCACCGGATTTACGAAGACCCCCTCTTCTTGAAGGCGCATGGCCATCTGGAAGGTTGCGGCGTCTTCTCCGACGAGTAGCGAAATCACCGGCGATTTGGAGCCACAGGTGTCGAAGCCGAGACCCTCGAGCTCACGCAACATGTACTCCGTGTTTTCCCAGAGCCGCGAGCGTCGCTCGGGCTCGTTTTCGAGGATGTCGAGCGCGGCCTCGACGGCGGCGACGGAGCCCGGCGAAATTGCAGCCGTAAAGATCTGGGCGCGGGCGTTGTGTTTAATGTAGTCGACGACCTCGAAGGAGCCCGCGATGAACCCGCCAACGGTCGCGAGTGATTTCGAAAACGTGCCCATGATCAGGTCGACGTCCTCTTCGACACCGTAATGTTCTGCAACCCCGCGGCCGTGCTCCCCGAAGACACCCAGGCTATGGGCTTCATCGACAAAAAGTCGCGCGCCATATTTCTTCTTGTGTTCAATGATTTCGGGAAGAGGTGCGAGATCACCCTCCATCGAGAAGACGCCGTCTACCACGATCAATTTGCCCTTCTTGGGATCGATCAGACTGAGCTTCTTTTCGAGATCAGCAGCATCGTTGTGCCGGAACTTCAATTGTTTGGCAAAACTCATTCGCACGCCGTCCAGGATCGACGCGTGATCCATCGCGTCGAGAACTGCGACATCATGGCGACCGAGCAGGCAGGACAACACACCGACATTGACGCCGTAGCCGGTCGAAAAGACCACGACCGCGTCACGCTTCATGAAATCAGCGAGGCGCTCCTCGAGATGAACATGGATATCGAGAGTGCCGTTCAAGAGGCGCGACCCCGCGCAGCCGGTTCCATATTTTTGGGTCGCCTTGATGGCGGCTTCCTTGACCTTGGGATGACTCGTGAGTCCGAGATAATTGTTGGATCCGAGCATCACGACCTTCTGGCCGTCCATCGTTACGACGGGATCCTGCGGAGAACCGATCTCGCGATAGAAGAGGTAGTGGCCCGCCTCGCGCGCGTCGCTCACTCGAGTGAATTCGCCACATTTGTCGAAGACGTCCACGATCATTCCTCCCCGTTCGGTCTTCGAGGGCATAGGCTGCCCGATTATCCCCAAGGTGGGGAATGACGAGACCTGTCGGTGGGTGGTTGGATCCAGTGCTTACGATTCGGCCCGCCATGGGTAGGCCTGCGCCAATCCGTCATGCTTGGTGAGGGGATCGCGAGATTACCGCAAGGTCTCTTGGACTGTCATGAGCCTGCCAGTCGCGAGTGGGATATTTTACCCTCAGTCGCGAGAATTTTTCGGCTGTGCAGGCCATGAACGAGGAAGCAACGCGGCGGCCACTCGGGGTCGGGTTAGACTTTCGTCCGATGGCCTTCGTCTTCAGTCTCAATCGCTTTAGCCCGCGGGGCGTTCGCGGCAATCGAACTGCTGAGGTCAGAGCGCAATTGCTCACGCAAAGTCGATCACGAATGCGCGGATTTTCGACAGCGAAGCTGCGAATCGGCCTCGCGCTCGTCAGCCTATCGCTGGGCCTCGCGACCTCGGTTCTGGCCGATGACGCCAAGACCGATTCGGATCCGCTCTTCGACGACATCTTCGATGAGGAATGGGACGATCTTCCCACCGGCTATCCCGATCCACTCGAGAACTCGAATCGGAGTGTCTTCGCATTCAACCGGCAGGTCGACAAATGGGTTCTCGACCCAGTGACCAAGGCGTATCGCTACGTCGTTCATAAATCCATTCGGGTCGCGCTTTCTCGCGTCTTCACCAACCTCGGCTCGACGAGCACTCTCGTCAACGATGTTCTCCAACTCGAATGGGTCGATGCGAGCGTGACGACGGCGCGCTTGCTCGTCAACACTACCCTGGGAATCGGCGGGCTCTTCGACGTGGCGGCCGAGTTCGGTCTCGAAGGCCATCAATCGGATTTTGGGCAGACACTTGCACTCGCGGCCGTTCCAAGTGGTCCCTACCTAGTGATCCCGCTACTCGGTCCGGGCAACGTTCGAGATGGGCTGGGCACGGTGATCGACGGATTCTTTCAGCCGACCTATTACGTCATCGGACCGGCGAATCTCCTGATCGGACCTATTGAGATCCTGCTTTACAGCGGGAGTTCAGGGATCAGCACCCGAGATCGCCATTTCGTCGAACTCAAAGCTCTCGAGGAGAGCAGCGTCGACTTCTACTCCGCTCTTCGAAATGGCTACTACCAGCGTCGAATCGATGAAATCTGGGGAAACCGGGACGGACATCGCACGTCTTCGGAGCCTTTTCTCGACTAACGGCCGAGGCCGTCATCAACTGGACTTGATCTATCCCTCGGCGAGATCTTCGGCCTTCAGATCAATGATCTTCGCTTCGACCGATTCGAGCAGGCTGGCGAAGCCCTCTCGTTTGAGAGCGCTGGAGTATTCAGACCGGCGAAGGGCAAGTTCGCTCACGGTGCCGTCGAGGAAGACATCGATGACTCGCCAGGCGCCATCGCGGTCGATCAATCGGTAGTTGAGCTGGACGTCATCGTCGTCTGGAATCACGATCTTGGTGAGTACGACCCGCGTTCCGCGCGGTGCTTCTTCCACGCCGTTCGTGACGAACTCTTCGCCCGTGAATCCGGTAAATCGACCTGCATAGTTGGCCGTCGTAAAGCGCTTGAAGGCGTCGACCCAGAGATCCTTGTCTTCCGTAGAGAGCTTTC
>CAWLAJ010000060.1:0-17397 GCA_963854795.1 Deltaproteobacteria bacterium UBA4427
GCCGAGACCTATGCGGCCCTGCTGGCTCGATTTCCCAGCCTCTCTCTCGGCGAAGGAGGCCATCGCTACGCTGGAAATCCGAGTTTTCGGGGCTTCGAAGAGCTCTGGGTGCACGGCCGGGACTAGGAGCCTGACCCAAGACTCTCGTGGGAAGCCCAGGCGTAGAGGCGCGCCGCTGGCTAGGGAGGAAGCGCAGCTTCCGAGTAGAGCCGCAGCTGTAGCTGGCTACAGCAAGGTTTCGCAACGCAGCCAGTGGTGATGCATCGGCGGTTGGGCGTCGCGACGAGTCTTGGGTCAGGCTCCTAGCGGCCGGGTCCGATCGGGCTTGGCGGCGCCCCCCGACAATAACCTATCGTCGACGGGTCCAACGAAGCGACGAATTCGTCGTCCATCATCAATCTTCGTCAAGCCGAACGATTCTCGAAGCTCCAACAAGAGACGACTTCGCTTGCGATCCGCGCCCGAGGGAGTTCCAACCGTGTCCGACAACCCCCTGCCCATCACACCACTCGTCCAGATTCCGGATTCCGGAGATCCATTTCTCCAGGGAGTCCAATGCAAGAGCTGTGAAGCCATCTCGCTGAAGTCGCGACTCGCCTGTGCCAAATGCGGCGGCCGCGGCACGAATGAGCCGCTGCGACTCTCGAACAAGGGAAAGCTTCACGCCTACTCGATCATCTATCGCGCGTTCCCGGGAATCGACGTCCCCTTCATCTCGGCCATCGCCGATCTCGAGGGCGGCGGAACGATCAAGACGAACTTGATCGGCATCGATCCCGATCCGGAGAAGATCCAACTCGGCATGAACGTCGACGTCGTCTTCGAAGTCGTCGATCGCAAGGACGCCGAAGGCAACGAGTACCTCGGTTATTTCATCAAGCCAGCGGCCTGACCCGTCGCGCTAGGCAGTCCCCTTTACCCACAATCATTCGGCCGCCCGAAGCGCGGCCTGGATCAGGAGCAAAGACATGGGAAGCGAAGACATCTACATCGCGGGAATCGACATGATCAAGTTCGGCAAATTCCCCGACATTTCGATCGCCAAACTCGGCGCCGAAGCCGCCCACCTGGCGCTCGACGACGCCGGGATCACGATCAACGACATCGAGGCCCTCTATAGCGGGAATCTGATGATGGCCTCCGGCATGGTCGGCCAGCAGATCCAACAAGAGATCGGACAGACTGGAATTCCCGTCGTCAATTGCGCAAACGCCTGCGCAACCGGCGCGACCGCGCTGCGCGAAGGATGGACGGCCATCAAGGCCGGGCTCTACGACATCGTCATGGCGGTTGGCGTCGAGAAGCTCGCGGGGGCGGGCATGCTCGGCGGGGGCGGCGGCAACAAAAAGGGCATCTCTTCCGAAGGCCTGCTCGGTTCGGGTGCGATGCCCTGTGTCTTCGCGGAAGCCGGGATGGCTCATTCCAAGGAATACGGCACGACCTTTGAGCAATTCGCCCAGATCGCCGTCAAGAATCATCACCATTCGACCATGAATCCGAAGGCCCGATACCAGATCGAAACGCCACTCGACGAAGTCATGAATGCTGAAATGATTTCCTATCCCAACACGAAGCTGATGTGTTCAGCCAATGTCGATGGCGCGGCGGCCGCGGTGCTCATGTCCGAAAAGAAGGTGAAGGAACTCGGACTGATGAGTCAGGCAGTGAAGATTCGCGCGTCGATTCTGACCACCGACCCCTGGACGGATCGCGACGAGGTCATGCCCGACATCAATACCTGCACGCGAAACGCCGCGGCGCAGGCCTACGAAATGGCCGGAGTGGGACCAGAGGATCTCGATCTCGTCGAGCTTCACGACTGCTTCGCGACGGCCGAAGTCCTTCACTACGAGAACCTCGGCCTGTGTGCCGACGGCGAAGCACCCAAGCTGATCGACGAAAAGACCACCTGGCTCGGCGGTCGCATTCCCGTCAACCTCTCGGGCGGACTGCTCTCGAAGGGCCATCCAATCGGGGCGACCGGAATCGCCAATGTCTATGAGATCTCGACCCATCTTCGCGGTGGCGCTGGCAAGCGCCAGGCAGAGGGGGCACGAATTGGCCTCGCGCATGTGATCGGGCTCGGCACCTGCTGCGGCATCCACATCCTGGAAGGCCCGAGCAACTAATCCAGCCCCGCCTCGGCGCTCCGAAATCATTTCGGAGCGCCGTCGCCACGCGCCCACGATTCGAGTGTTCTCCATGTTCCTGTCGATCGATCACTGTCGCTCGAGTGCCCGCTAATGGTCGATCCCGATGCCGAGACCGATTTTCCACCCCAACCGGGCACCGCCGCGCAGCTGGATCGGACGCATCTTCAGCGCGAGATTCAGCGGCTGGCCCTGCGTTGTTTCCCGACTCTGAAGCGCTTCGATGCCCTGCGCCAGGAATTCGTTCGCCGGATCACGGGGCGAGCGCACGTGGTGGATTTCTTCCACCAGGTGGACGACGCCTATAGCCACCTCGCTCTCGAAGCCATCAGCCCACTGCTCGGTCGCTACGACATCGAGATCCGCTTTCACCTGACCACTCAGGCCGATCGTGCACATGCGCCCGAGCCGGAACTGCTGGCGGCCTACGCCAGACGCGATTGTGCAATCGTCGCGCCCCACTACGGACTCGAGTTTCCGGACAGTCCAAATGCCCCGTCGAGCGAAAACGTTTCGACGGTCGAGGCGCTCCTTGCCGGTCTGACCGACGACCCACGCTTTCTCGAGGTCGCCCTCGCGGCCGGACGCGCGCTCTGGCGATCGGATGGCGGATCGCTCCGCCGGGTCGCCGAGCGGGTCCCCGTCTCCAACGCGGATGAACTCGCCGCGGCGATCGCGCGAGGCAACGATCTCAGAACTCGACTCCGCCACTATTCCGGCGGCATGTTCTGGTACGCGGGAGAGTGGTATTGGGGCGTCGACCGACTCTATCACCTCGAGAATCGGCTGATCGCACTCGGCGCAGCCCAGGGGCCGGGTAGGGAATGCCGTTTCGATCGACCCCCCATCGACGCGGGCACCGCGCAAAATGCCGGCCGCCTGACGCTCGAGATGTTTCCGTCCCTGCGATCGCCCTATACCGCCATGATCTTCGAACGAAGTCTGCGGCTCGCCGAGTCGGTCGGGATCCCCGTCGAACTCCGACCCGTGATGCCGATGGTGATGCGCGGCGTCCCCGCGCCTGCGGCCAAGGGCCTCTACATCATCACGGACACGCTGCGCGAAGCACGGCACATCGACGCGCCCTTCGGAAATGTCTACGACCCCATCGGCGAGGCCGTCGAGCGCGGGTTCGCGCTCTGGCCCTTCGCGCGAGAGCGCGGGCGCGGCGCGGAATTCATCCAGGCTTTCCTAACGGCCGCCTTCGTCGACGGAAAACCGACCGGCACCGACGAGGGTCTTCGCCGCGTCGTCGAGAATGCAGGGCTTTCCTACGAAGAAGCCCTGCCCTCACTCGAAAAAGATGCCTGGCGCCAAGAACTCGAGGTCAACCGCATGATCATGTACGAGGAATTGGGCCTCTGGGGAGTGCCCAGCTATCGGCTGCGTGAAGAGGGAAAACCCGATCTGTGCGTCTGGGGACAAGACCGCCTCTGGCTCGTCGCCGCAGAGATTCGTCGTCGCCTGGCCCAGCCGCCTTCGTCTGGCTGATCCGCGCCTAACGCGTTCGCTCCCGAATCAGAATCTCCTGCGCCACGGTCGCCATATGGATTCCCGATCGCGTGAAGATCTGTCCGACCGTGAGTCCGCGCCCACCAACGACCCCATGACCCTGAAAATCATGCAGCGTCCAATCCTCGTTTCGACCGGTCCGATGGAACCAGATCGTGTGATCGAGGCTGGCGCCGATGAAGGTCTCGCCCCAGGAACCCGGATCCTGAGTCAGCGTCGGATGGAGCGGATGCGATTTGCTGGCGGCCTCGGTCGGGATGTCATCCGAGAGATAGGCGAGTGCGCAGGCCTGCGTGATCGGGTCGTCGGCGAGCGGCTCCGCGATTCAAACCCACGCCGCCGCGCGCGCACCCTGGGTCGGGATCGTTCGGCGCTCCTGCATCTGGCTCCAGTTTTCGCCTTCCAACTCTTCGGGTGCGGGGAGATCCGTCGGCATCTCGAATTCCTGAACGTTGGCCTGCTCCTCGCGAATCTGGAAGGAAGCGGAGAGATTCAGGATCGGACCCACCGCTTGCCGAGCCACGACCCGGCGCGTCAGGAAGGAGCGACCATTGCGAATCCGGTCGACCTCGTAACGGATCGGCTCGCGGCAATCGCCGCCACGAATGAAATAGGAATGGAGGGAATGGACGAAATGTCCCTCTGGCACCGTCAAATAGGCCGCTCGCAACGCTTGCGCGACGACCTGACCGCCGTACACGCGGCCCCACGGATAGACGGGGCCGACGCCGACGAAGACGTCGGGGCCGTGGGATTCGAGGGTCATGAGGCTCTTGAAATCGTTCACTTCGAAGGTCATGGCCGGCGACTATAGCCGCGCTGAGCGTGGATCCAGGGAACCAATTCTGCTTCGATTCATGCGACAATATCGCCATCGCCGGCGGGTCGAGCCCAGCCGATGCGACGAAGCTGCGAAAGCAAGGAGCCTCCATGAGCGAAGACCAAGCGAGCTGGCCGCGACCCATGTCGAAAGTCACGGGTCCCTACCGAAAGGAGAAAATCGAAGGTGCGGCACTCAGCCTGGGAGAAGTCGCACCGGCCACCCTCTCGCTCTTTCGAGAGGGCATCATGATTCCCGACATGATGTCCGGGCTGACTCTCTTCCTGATCGCTCGCCAGCCTCGGGCGAGCCTGCGGGAGAACGCGGATGGCGATCGCGAGGAAAGCGGCAAGGCCCCGAAGAAGCGCGGCGCGCCGGGCGTCTCGGGAGGCATCTGGGTCCGAGAGCAGGCGACCTATCACCGCCCGCTGCTCTTTGCCGAGAGCTTCACGACCGAAGGTGCGAGTACGGGGCGCCATGTCCACAAGGGTCGACGTTATGCGACCACGGAGTCCGTGACCGAAAATGCGCTTGGTCAATTGGCGTCTACGAATCGAACGACGGGCCTGCTCTCGTATCGAGTGGATCCAGACCTCGAGGACAGCGCCGAAGGACAGCTCCTCGACGACATGCCCGAGCCCGCGGCGGATTGGACGCGCGCTGGGAGCAATCCCCACCTCGAAGAACTCGCCGGCGCACGGGTCGGTGAAATACTGGGAGACGAGTCTCTCGTCATCAGCCTCGAGATGATGGCCGTGCGGGACACGGAGAATCCAGAAAATCCGATTCACAGCGATCCGGAAAGCGCGCGCGCCGCCGGCTTGAAGAAACCGATCGCCGGCGGTTCGCACGTACAGGCCTTCGCCCTAGAAACCGTGATGGCGCGCTTCGGACCCGGGGTCTTGTTGCACGGCGCCTACGTCGACTCGCGCTGGAAGATGCCGACGGAAGCCGGCGATGCGATCACGCCGCGGGCCGAGATCGTGGTTGTCGAACAGGATCGCGTCGAGATTGCGCTCGAAGTACGGCACGAGACGGGGCCCATCGCGATGGTCGGCCGCATCTTGATTCCGAGGCCCCGTTGATTCGCGCGCTCGAGGGTCTGCGAATCCTCGACCTCGCCGATCGCTCCGCCGCACTCGGCGGACGCATCCTGGCCGACCTCGGCGCCGAGGTCGTTCTCGTCGAAGGGCCTTCAGGCAACTCGATTCGTCATCTGGCGCCCTTTCTCGACGACGAACCGGGGATCGAACGCTCCTTTCACCATCAATATCTTTCCGCGAACAAGAAATCGGTCCGGATCGAAAACAGTGGTGGGCTACTCGAGTCCGAAGCCTTTCGCTCACTCGTCGCGAGTGCCGACCTCTTGATCGATTGTCAGCGACCGGGAACCCGGACAGGGCTCGATCACGCCGGCCTGTTGGAAATCAATCCCACGTTGGTCCAGATTTCCGTGACGCCCTTCGGGCTCTCGGACGAACTCGGCCGAAAGGCCAACGATCTCGTGGCCGGCGCGGCCGGCGGGCTGATCTGGATATCGGGCGAACATCGCGGAGTCCCGGTGCAGGGCGGCGCGAACCCTTCCTATTGCATGGCCGGCCTGGCGACGGCGTCCGCCGCAGTCATCGCACTCCACGAACGGGCGGGCGTTCGCGTCGGTGCCGGGGTCCACATCGATCTCTCGCTTCAAGAAGCAACCATGATGGCGATCATGCAGACGGCCACGCCCACGCACTGGACCTGGCATGAGCGGATTCCCCGACGACCCGGTCTGTCGGGTGCCTTGCGCTGTCGAGATGGACGTTATGTGGGCCTCCTCGTGCGGCCCGATCGCTTCAAGGATTTTCTCGCGTGGTGCGATCGCGTCGGAATCGACCACGGAATGACGGAAGCGGACTGGACCTGGTCGAGGCTCGATGCGCCGCGCAAGGACAATCCTGTCTCGGAAGCAATTCTGGCACTCGCCCGCGCCCTTGTCCGAGACGAATTCGTGACCGGAGCTCTCGAGGCGGACATCGTCTGCATGCCCGTCTTCGATTTCGACGATGTCCACGGCCACGATCAATTCACCCAGAACGATCAGTTCTGCCAGGTCGAACACGTAGGCCTGAAGCGATCACTGGGTTTCGTCCAATCTCCCGTCGCGGGCATGGGCGAACCCGTCGAGCTTCGAAGCGCGCCCACGCTTGGCGAACACAACAACGAGATTCTCGGCGAACGCGGCCGGTCCACGCGGCCCACCGACCCCGCGTCGATTGCTTCCTCGCGAGCCGGCACAAAGCCCGAAGAAGCCCTCGCCGGCCTGCGCGTCGTCGACTTTGGCTGGGTCCTGGCCGGGCCGATCGGCAGCCGACTGCTCGCAAGCTTCGGGGCCGAAGTCATTCGCATCGAATCGACGCGCAAGCCCGATTCGATGCGAAGCCAGATTGGTCCCGAAGGAAAACCGGATCCCGATCTCGGTGGACTCTTCAACAGTGTCAACGCCGGAAAGAAATCCCTGGCCGTCGACCTGACGACCAGCACGGGTCGGAGCCTGGTCCAAAGGCTGATTGCAAAGTCCGATGTCGTCCTCAACAATTTCCGACCGGGCGCGCTCGAGCGAATGGGCTTTGGCTACGAAGTCCTGAAGGAACTCAAAGAAGACATCATCCTTTTGAATCTTCCGGGCGCGCATCCGAAGGGACCCTGGGCGGGCCGCGCGAGCATGGGCAATATCCTCATGGCCGCGTCGGGCTTCAATATGCTGACGGGATTCGACAGCGAGCCGCCACGGGGAATTGGCGTTGCCTACCCGGACTTCGTCTCGCCCCACCTGATGGTATCGAGTCTGCTCGCGGCGGTCCGCGAGCGCGATCGAATGGGACGAGGGCAGGAAATCGACGCCGTGCAGCTCTCGGCCACGCTTTCGTTGCTAGGCGTCGAATGGATGCAATACGATTCGACGGGGAGACAGCCGCCCCGGAATTCCAACCGCAGCGCCAACTATTGCCCCCACGGCATCTATCCGTCTCTCGACGAGGATCAATGGGTGGCGATCGCCGTCGCCGAAGATCGCGAATGGCAAGCACTCTGCGAGGCGATGGGACGGGGGGAACTCGTTCGAGACGCGCGCTTCGATACGCTTTCGGCTCGGAAGGAAAACGAAGAGGTGCTCGACGAGATCGTGCGCACCTGGACGAAGACCCAGGACAAACGGATCTGCGCCGAACAGCTCCAGAAGATCGGGGTCGCCGCGTCCCCGGTCCAGGACCTGCGCGATCTCTACGAGCGCGACCCACAGACCCGGGACCACTATCAGATCGTCCACCAGCCGACGGCGCCGGAAATCGACGTTCCCATCGATCGCGAGCCCGCTCGCTGGATGGGCTTCGATCATCGATTGAATCGCTCGCCCGGAATTGGCGAACACACCGAGGAGATCCTGAAAGGTCTACTTGGCGTCAGTGACGAAGAATTCATCGAACTCCTGGTCGAAGGCGTCTTGGAGTAGATCGGGCTGCCCAGAGCGAGACCAACTCCTTCGATGCAAGCTAGACTTGGCCACACACGGAAACGAACGTCGGGACTCGAGATGAAGTCGAAGGAGATTTCGTGAAGAGACAACCGATTCGAATTGGCAGCAAGCGGGCCGACAGTCCATCCATCATCGAGCGGTCGGTCGCCCTCGCACGCTCGGTCTGCCTGTTAGTCGTCTTCTTTTTCGCGACGTCGTCCGCACTCGCGACCAGCGGAGACGAAGCGACATTGCAAGGTCGTACGGTCGTCCCGCTTTCGGCCGAGCGGCCCATGGTCGCCACGCTGCCGCCGGTCGGTGACCACTGGATCTGGGTTCCCGATCGACTGCTCAGCCACAGCCTGCTCTTCGATGCAGATTCGGGCCGCGTCTTGGGCATGGTCGATTCGCCCCTCGTCTTGACGCCCCAGGTGCCGATCATCGCCACCGACCGAAACGAGATCTACTCGATCGACGTGGCTTATTCACGCGGGGTCCGTGGCGAGAGAGTCGATTTTCTAACGGTCTACGACCTCGAAACCCTCGATTTCAAAGACGAGATCGTCTTCCCCACCAAGGCGGCGACGGGGAATACGGCGATCGGCTACTCGAGTCGAATCGGCAAACGATTCCTCGCTGTCTTCAATCAATTCCCGACGACTTCGGTCACGATTCTCGATCTCGAGAAGCGCAGCTTCGTTGGGGAAATCGGTATCGCCGGCTGCTCGGGAATCTATGAGGTGGACGACCGGCGATTCGCCACGCTCTGCGGCGACGGCACGGTGACCGTGATCGAAGTCGACGAAGACGGCCACAAGTCCGACCTCGTTCGCAGCGAGAAATTCTTCGACACACTGGAAGACCCGGTCTTCACCGCGGCAGGTCGCAGGGGAAGCGAGTGGGTCTTCGTCTCCTTCGCCGGCAAGGTCCACCAGGTCGATTTCACCGGCCGAATACCCGTCGCCTCCCCCGCCTGGTCGCTGCTCGGCGAGGACGAGGGGAATTCGAACTGGCGTCCCGGCGGCCTGCAACTCGTCGCACTGCATGAATCGAGCGGTCGGCTCTTCGTCGTCATGCACGAAGGCGGACCGGGCTCGCACAAAGACGCCGGACCCGAGGTCTGGAGTTACGACCTCACGAGCAAGACTCGGATCGCGCGAATCCAACCGCCCCCGCTCGCCGCCGCCTTTCTCGGCGGGACGCTCGGCCTCGATTCGGGCAGCCTTCCCGCCACCATTCTCCGCTGGATCCTTCCTGCGGACACGATCGACGCGATCGCCATCAGCCAGGACGGAGCTCCGGTTCTCATCATGCGAAATTCGTCCGTTGGAGCGGTCGGCGTGGTCGAACCCGACGACGGCAAGGCTCTTCGCATCCTCGGCGATGCGGGTCTCTTCGGCCCGACGCTGGGGACTCGCTGATCATGGAGTCGATTCGTCTCGACCCGCTGGTGGCCTGGATTCTGCGACTCGCGCTCGCGGCGCTCTTCGCGACAGCGGTCACGCACAAGATCCGCGATCCCCTCCGCTTCAAGCAGACGCTTGCGGATTATGAGATCCTGCCGCCGGTGCTCGTCGGCCCGACATGGCTCGGACTCGTCGTCGCGGAGGTGTCGATCGTGCTCGGCCTCTTGTTGACGGGCAGTGCCGGCACGGGACTCGCCGCGGGCGGGCTGCTGGCCGTCTATGGTGCCGCGATCGGAATCAACCTCGCGCGTGGCCGACGCGACATCGACTGCGGCTGTCTGGGGCCGGTGGCCCGCCAGCCGCTTTCGGCCTGGCTTCTGGTACGCAATGGAGTTCTGGCTCTTGGCGCCCTCGCGACCGCGCTTCCCACTTCCGGCCGCAGCCTCCACCCGATCGATGCCATCAGTCTGCTGGGGGGACTGATCGTCCTGGCTTTGTTCTTCAACACGCTCAACCTGTTCGTAGCCCAGGCTGCCGGGCGTCGGGGAGCGTCATCGAGATCACTCCGGCCGAATCGCGAGAGTCTCTCATGATCGACGCATTGGTCGTGTCCAATATCGTTCTCTGGGTCGTCGTCTGCGTGCTCGGACTGATCGTCGTCGCGCTGACCCGCCAGATCGGGCTACTCCATGAGCGGATCGCACCGGTCGGCGCGCTGGCCGTCGAACGCGGTCCCTCCGTAGGTGATCAGGTCCTGGACCTCATGGTCGAAAGTCTCGCAGGACAACGAATCGAGATCGCGGCCGCCGGCAAGAAGACCCTGCTCTTCTTTCTCTCCCCGACCTGCCCCGTCTGTGCCACGCTGCTGCCGACGCTCCAGCGGATGGTTCGCGCACAGAGCGAAGAAACCCGTCTTCTCTACGCGAGTGATGGACCGCGCGCCGAGCACGAAGCGTTCTGCAAGACCAAGGGACTTCCGCAATCCGACTACGTGCTTTCACGCGAACTCGGCCTGCATTTCGAAGTCTCGAAGTTGCCCTACGCCGTTCTGATCGACGCCGCGGGCACGATTCGAGCCAAGGGTCTCGTCAACACGCGAGAGCATGTCGAGAGCCTCTTCGAAGCCGAGAGGATGGGCGTCGCCTCCCTGCAGCAGTATCTGATGGGTGAGCGGGAATCCAGTGACGAAAGCAACTTCGAGAAAGGAGCAGCGGAATGAAGCTCTTGGAGAGCCTCTTTGACTCTTTCGTCGAAGCGCGCGCCCGAGGCATCGCGAGGCGGACCGGTCGTCGCCATTTCCTCGGCCGACTCGGCCTGCTTCTCGTCGGCGGGGCGAGCCTACCGCTCCTGCCGATCTCTCGAGCCTCGGCAGAAGGCGAGAAAAGAGTGAATGCGCGTCTGCCCGCGCCCAATGAAGACATCGCGGGTCCCGAGGGCGACGAGACGAGCTGTGAGTATTGGCGACATTGCGCGATCGACGGTTCGCTGTGTGCTTGTTGCGGGGGCAGCGCCATCACCTGCCCTCCCGGTACGGAGGTCACACCGGTCACTTGGGTCGGGACCTGTCGAAATCCCGACGACGGCAAGGACTACCTCATCTCGTACAACGACTGCTGTGGAAAGAGCCTTTGTGGTCGATGCGTGTGCAACCGAAACGAAGGCGAGCGCCCGGAATACCATTGGGTTCGCAACAACGACATCAATTGGTGCGCGGGTGCGTCCTCCTATGTCTACAACTGTTCGATTGCCGTCGTCATCGGACAGGCGACCGAACCGCAACCGGAAAAATGAGCAGGCATCTTCCCGCGAACCCCCTCTTTTTCGCAACCATTCGAATTCCTGCGAGACGGCTCAACCAGCTTCGCTGCCTTGCGCTTGTCGCTTCGATGTTATGTCTTTCACTGGTCTTCGAAGGTGCAGCGAGGGCCGATGACGAGACCTTTCGCCCTGAAGCCGAGAGCTTTCTGTTGCATTGTTCCGGCTGTCATCGCGCGGACGGTCGCGGCGTTCCCGGCGTTGCCCCCGACTTGCGTCAAATCGGCCGGCTGCTGGACCTCGATGGGGGCCGCGAGTATCTCGCCAGTGTGCCCGGTGTCGCGCAGGCACCGATCGGTGACCGGGAACTCGCGCGTCTGCTCAACTGGGTCCTGATCGAGATCGCCGGGCGGGCCCCCGACCCGCTCTATGGCGCCGCGGAAATTCACGATCTGCGCGCGGAGCCGCTGCGCGATCCACTCGCTGCACGAAAGGCCCTGTTCGCTCCAAAACCGTGATCCCGCTCACCTTCCGGATCCCCGGTGATTGCCGACACGTAGGAGAAGACGCAATCACGCTCGGCCGCGGCGCGGACCGAATTCCGGGGGAATCCTCATGCACGACGGCAGAACGAGAAGAGCGGAGGCGCTGGAACCCGAACGACGAGAATCCTTCCTCCGGCGTCATCGCGCGAGTCTCACGGTTCTCCGTGGCCCGGCGGCCGGAACGGAATACTCACTCGAGGCGAAACGAACCATTCTCGGACGCTCGCCGTCGGTCGAAGTTCGAATCGATGATCCTTCGATCTCGTCGGAACACGTGGCCTTCGAACTCGACGCCGAAGGCTTCGGAATTCGCGATCTGGCCAGCACCAATGGCGTCCGACTCAATGGCGCCGAGATCCTTGCCTCGGCACTCAAACATGGCGACCGCATCGCCCTCGGCGATTGCGAACTTCAATACGTCGTCGAGGACCGCGACCCCCAGGGCCGGAGCTGGCAGGTAGAAGACATGGAGGATGACGCTTCTCCATGACCACCCTGGTCGGCCGACGCCTGGGCGGATTCACGGTCGAACGCGAACTCGGCCGTGGTGGAATGGGCATCGTCGTGCTCGCACGCCAACACAGCCTCGATCGGCTGGCCGTCTTGAAACGGATTCACTCGGAGCTGGCCGACCATTCCGAACTCGAGGCTCGCTTCGAGCGCGAGGCCATCGCGGCGGCCCGCTTGCATCATCCCAACGTCGTCTGCGTCTACGACCGTTTCCAACATCGCGGCGCCCAATACCTGGCCAGCGAATTCGTCGACGGCGTCGACCTTTCCCTGGTTCTCGAAGGCGTTTCGAAACTCCCCTGGCGCATCGCCGCGACGATTGGCCTCGAAATCGCGCGTGGCCTCGAAGCGATCCATGCTGAAGGCACGCTCCACCGCGACATCAAGCCCCAGAACCTCCTGATCGGGCGGCGGGGCGAAGTCAAGATCGCGGATTTCGGACTGGCGCTCGATGCGAGCGGTACAACACTCACACTGCCCGGCATCGCGATCGGCACGCCACCCTATATGCCTCCCGAACAGATGCGCGGGGAACGGGTCGATCCGCGGGCAGACCTCTTTGCGCTGGCCTGTGTGTTGTACGAGATGCTCTGCGGCGAAACACCCTTTCAGACGCCAGAAGAGAATTCCAGCGAGTCCCTGCTCGCAAAGATCGAATCAGGACGTTATGCGAAGGTCCGCAGTCGTCAGAAGGATGTCCCGCGTTCACTCGCGCGGCTGATTCATCGATGTCTGTGCGCGAAGGTCGGCCGGCGAATCGCTTCCGCCAGTGAGCTACGACGCAAGCTCGAGACACTCCTCGATCGTCCAACGCGAGCCGACAATCAGACCCTGCTCGCGACCTATCTCTGGGAACGGCATGTCTTCGAGGCGCGGGAGACCGAAACCGTGGTGATGCTGGCTTGCCAGCCCCGCCGCAGGCCCCTTGCCTCCTTCCGAATGGTCGCCGCCCTCGCGGCGCTGGCCGTCTCGATTCTCTCGCTCGGTCTATCGGTTCGTTACTACGACGATGTGACGCAGTGGACGACCACACTCGGCCGTCCGTTGATTCCAATCGCTGCGCAGATCGTGGCTCCCCAAGAAGGCGGGAGAAGCTCTGTCCTCGACTAATGAATCCCCAAGAGCGTCCACATCTTTCCGAGCCTGCCGAGAGCGAGACTCCTCTCGGTGTCCGCCAGTCGTGGCAGCCCCGCTAGCACGGCTTCGGCCAATTTGACGACGTGCGCAGGGTCCTTCGTTTCTTGTTGCCAGAACCCGGGATCCAAAGGCGAGGCGAGCGTCTCGAGCTTCCTCCGGGCGGTCACAGGGTCGGCGTGCCTCATACCCACGGCACGCGCGAATACCTGACTTGTGAACGCGGTCGGATGACGCTCGTCGCCAGAGGCGAGTCCTGGCGCCTGGACCCGGGTGATGTCGTGGTCTTTCGCGGGGATCAGCGCCACAGCTATCGAAACGACGGGCGCAACAAGGCGATCGCCTACAGCGGGGTTGCACTGGCACAAATCAGTCGCTGACTCGGGGATCTTGCTGGTCCGCATCGTTGTCAGGCCCTACTGCGTTCGGCGAGACTCCTTTGATGTGGCCGATCGCGTCAATCCGACTCGCCCGAGTCGACCTGTGAAACCCAATCCGTGTGCTGGAACTCGCCGGGCGATTCGACTCGCTCATAGGTATGGCTGCCAAAGTAGTCGCGCTGTGCCTGAATCAGATTCGTACTGCCCCTTGCCGTCGTCAGCGTGTCGAACCACGCGAGCGAAGTCGCGAGACCGGGTACGGGAATTCCTGCAGCGAAGGCCGCCGAGACGACGCGCCGCCAACTCGGAAGCCGCTCCGACAGCTCGTCACGAAAACTCGGCGAGAGCGCGAGTAGATCGAGGGGAGTGCCGTCCGACCCCGGGTCGGCGAAGGCTTCGCGCACACGGTCGAGGAAGCGCGCTCGAATGATGCAGCCGGCCTTCCAGATTCGAGCCACCTCCGAGAGATTCGTTCCGTAGTCTCTTTCTTCGCTGGCTCGGGCCAGGAGATCGAAGCCCTGGCTATAGCTGGCGATCTTGGCGGCGTAGAGGGCGGCTCGAATGTCCTCCGCGTCCACGCCTTCGATTCTGCGCGGATCGGATCGTCCGAAGGCCAGCTCGCCCGCCACGCGCCGCTCCCGATTCGAACTGAGCGAACGGGCATCGACGGCGGCCGAAATGGTCGGAATCGCCACTCCGAGGTCAAGTGCCGCCTGCGCGGTCCAACGCCCCGTTCCCTTCTGTCCAGCCCGATCGAGAATCTG
Organism: Deltaproteobacteria bacterium UBA4427; assembly: GCA_963854795.1. Classification (GTDB taxonomy): domain Bacteria; phylum Myxococcota_A; class UBA9160; order UBA9160; family UBA4427; genus UBA4427. Next base: position 14,470 of record CAWLAJ010000060.1, read on the forward strand.
GTCGAGCAGGATCTCGCCCGGGCGTTCGGGATCGCCGGTCCGAAAGATGTCCGCAGTGATCTCGATCAAGAAACTCTCGAGATCCCCGTCATTCCATTCGGAAAAAATGTCGGCAACCGGGTCGGCTTCGAGATTCAGGCCGGTGCGCAGGAGCACGGACGCTTCCGCGATCAATTGCATGTCGCCGTATTCGATTCCGTTGTGGACCATCTTCACGAAATGCCCTGCGCTGCCGCGGCCGCAATAAGCCACACAGGGACCCGAATCCGCCCGCGCCGAGATCGACTCGAGGATCGGCTGCAGATTTTCCCATGCTTCGGGATCGCCGCCGGGCATGATCGAGGGGCCGAGTAGAGCCCCTTCGCTGCCACCCGAGATTCCCATTCCCACGAATCGCCAGGCTGCGTCCTTTGCGCGCGCGCTTCTCCTGTCGGTATCGGTATAGAGACTATTGCCCGCATCGATCACCACGTCGTCGGATTCGAGCAGCGAATCGAGGGCGTCGAGAGAGTCGTCGACGGGATCACCGGCGGGCACCAGCAAGACGAGTCGTCTCGGTCGACGAACCGATTGCACGAGCGCCTCGAGCGATTCGCAGCCCACGAAATCGACGTCTGCATAACGTCCGACCATTTCCCGCATCGCCTCGCGACTCCGGTCGTAGAGGGCGACCCGATGTCCACGGCTCGCAAAGTTGCGAGCGAGGTTGGATCCCATGACACCGAGTCCGATCATCGCCACGTCGCAACTGCTTTCCGTTCTCTCATCCGTCATCTCGAATTCCCCTTCAGCAGGCGGTGGCTCCACCCATTGGCTTCCGTTCGAACGCCTTCTCAAGTCTCGGCACGGGACCCCGAGTCGAGATCCAGATCGGTCACCACGACGAGACCCGGAAGGCCGTGTGCGGGAAGACTCGAATCTCCGGAAACCAGCCGCGTCAGGGCCTCGCGCTTGCCCTCCCCTGCGGCGACGAGTACCACGACGCGAGCCGTCGCCAGGACACGACGAGTCAGGCTGATGCGATCGGACGGCGGCTTCGGACTGTTTCCGACGTGAATCACGAATGCATCCCGCGAATCCGAATGCGACGGAAAGAGCGACGCGATATGGCCATCGCCGCCCAGACCCAAGAGCACGACATCGAGCGCATTCGAGAACTGATCGCGCATTCCCAACTCGACGCGTTCGACCGCACGAGCCGGCTGCTCGCCGTCTTCGTAGAGCGAGAGCCGCTTTGCGGGGTCGCAGCCGGATGTCGTACCGAGCGGCGACCGGAAGAGCCCGAGTCGCGCCGCCGCGCCTTGATTCGATTCGGCGTCCTTGAAGGAGACACAGCGCTCGTCGACCCAGGTAAGCGCGATGCGACCCCATTCCTCGCCCAGGAGAGATCGAGATCGCGCCGCGACTTCCAGCGCTAGGCCACCGGGAATTGCGAGCCGACAGATCTCGACGTCGCATAGCGAGTCGCGAAGCGCTCGCGCCAGGACCTCGGCGCCACGAGAGACTGGATCCGATGTTCGGAGCAGCTTCAGACCCGCGTCTTCGCGCGGCTTCTCAACCACGAGACCAATTACCCTGGCCCTCAGCAAAGAGCGCTTCGGACTCATCGGGTCCCCAGCTCCCAGCCGGATACTCGAGGATCCGCGGGCCGACGACGCGCTGCCAGTCCGCGCGAACCGCGTCGGCGTATTCCCAGGAAGCTTCGATCTCGTCACCGCGCAGGAAGAGGGTTTGATCTCCCTGCAGCGCGTCCGCCAGAAGCCGCTCGTAGGCGTCGGCCGAAGTCTCGCCGAAATGCTCGTGATAGTCGAAGCGAAGCGTCGCCGGCGTCATGTCCATCGTATTGCCCGGTTTCTTGACGCCGAAGGAAAGTTCGATCAACTCCTCGGGTTGAATGCGCAGCGTCAGGGTATTGGGCCTGGCTCGGGAAAGATTGCCGGACGCCACCAGGCGGTCGAGATCTGCGGGCGCGACGTTCTCGGGTCGATTGAAGAGTTGGAGCGGAGGCCTGTAAAATTGGACCTTCACCTCGGTGAATCGCTGGGGCATGCGCTTGCCATGTCGAAGCAGAAACGGAACTCCACTCCAGCGCCAGTTTTCGACATTCGCCCGAAGCGCGACATAGGTCTCGGTTTCGGAATCCTCGGCCACACCCTCTTCGTCGAGGTAGGCGCAGGCCATTTCACGGGGCACGCCCTCCCCGTCCCCGGCTTTCCCGATCGGTCCATAGCGAGCCCGAACCAGGGATGGACGGCCCGGGACGCCCAAGGGATGACGAAGCGCGCGCAGAACCTCGACCTTCTGACTTCGAACGGCGTCGGCGGCCAGCGTTGCCGGAGGCTCCATCGCAATCAGCGCCAGGATCTGCAGCATGTGATTCTGGACCATGTCGCGAAGCGCCCCGGTGCCGTCGTAGTAGCCCCCTCGACCGTTCTCGACGCCCAGTGTCTCGGCCACCGTGATCTGAACACACTCGACATGATGGCGATTCCAGAGTGGCTCGAAGATCGCATTGTGAAAGCGGAAGCCGAGTAGGTTCTGAACGGTTTCCTTGCCGAGATAGTGATCGATCCGATAGATCTGTTCTTCCTGGAGTGTGCGATGGAGATCCCGGTTGAGTCGGAGTGCCGAACCCAGATCGTGTCCGAAGGGTTTTTCGACGACCACCCGCCGAAATCCCTCTTCACTCTCCCAGGCGTCGAGCAACCCCTTCGCTCCGAGATTCGACACCACCACGGCGAAGAGTTCCGGCTTGAGCGACAGATAGAAGAGGCGACCCGCTTCCCGCCCGCCCGGTAGAGCGTCGAGTCTCTCGGACAGAGCCGAAAGTTCGTCCGCGTTCTTCGTGTCGGCCGCGTGATAGAAAATTCTCGGGGCCAGCCGGTCGAAGGCGCGACGGAGCTCGGCCGGCATCCCCTCGGCCAGATG
>CAWLAJ010000061.1:0-17303 GCA_963854795.1 Deltaproteobacteria bacterium UBA4427
ATGAGCCAAACGAAGTGGTCGGGGGCCCCGAACTCAGCTGCACTTAAACAGGGCAGAGCGTCTCCACGCTGTCATAGATGTCCGGGATCTGCGGCGCTATTCACTAACGCCGATCAAACTGCGGATATTTTCCCAGCTGTTTTCGGTGACATTGAGAAATTCGCCTCGGTTTTTCTCAATCTGAGAAAATGGCATCGCGTCGAACCGTTGCGTGACCTCCTCAAGATTGTCTTTTAGGTACGTCGCGGAGTTATCGAGGTGGGTAATGATTCCCAAGCCACATGGGTAGCTGGGAATGACATTGATGACTAAATCGGTGCGCGTCTCTTTCAGACAAGGAATAATTTTCCATGTGTCGCCTGCCCAGTATGAGGTAACTCGCTCTCGCTGCGTAGAAATCTCCGTCGGTGGGTATACGTCGTGTAGTAAGACGACCGTATTACTGCTCGCGTACCTTTCGATGTTGATGAAGTCTCGAAGTACCTGATCGAAGTGGTGAAGTCCATCGATAAACGCGAGGTCGAGCTTCTCATTGCGAACCTCTTCGAAGAGATCGTATCGCTCGAAGAAAGTATCGCTCTCGATGGGAAACAATCGTGCTCGAGCATTCACCTTCGTCTCAATTCTTGGATTCGGGTCAATGCCAACGGTGTTGGTTTCTGCGAGTGCGAGGGCAAGCGTTTCGCCTTTGAAAACACCGATTTCGCAGTACGTTGCAGGCTTCATAACCTCGTGAACGTGTTCCAGGATCTCGGTGTAGGGAGCCCCTGGCATCAAGGCGTGCGCCATCGTTGTGTGTGCCTTGTTGAAGAGAGGCTCGATCGCAAGCGCCTGTCGACAGAGTTCGATGGCCGCCGATCGCTCCCCATGCACGAGGTGTGCCTTGGCTTTCTTCACGAGTCTGGCCTCACGACTCGCTTTTCGAATCAGCTTCTTCCAGGCTGGGCTCGAGTTCTGTTTTTGAAACTGTGACTTCGATGGCACCACATCTACCATATCGTACTTTTCGCTCGAGCCGGCCTGGGGTTTCTCTGCTTAGCCAGGATCGACGGCTGCCGAATTAACGCGGAGAATGCTAACCAAAGTGGTTCTTGACGCCACCCCGCGCCCGAGATAGCCGGCCTTGCGTAGACCGCGAGCATACTGGCCGGTATTGGCACCCACGTCGACGACGCAATTGACAGAGAATCTCGCAAGTAGGTCCACGACGAAGTGTTCGATATGCAGCTCGAGCTTCTCACTCTGCTTCATCAAGTCATAGCCGAACGCCTTCGCGATCCGGAATTGAATCCTCCTCGCTATGGAGAAACGATAGCGTCCGCACCGCCCCATCTACACTCTCGAATCGAGGGGTCAATTGGCGCGATCATCACCCACATATCGCCCATTCTCGAACCGGGCGAAGAAGTACTCGAGCATCGGATGATTGATGGGGGCGTCGCTGTCATCGGGTTCCAGGTTTTGCTCCGCTACGTAGGTCGAGTGCTCCGCCCCATCGACTAGTACGTGGTACCAGGGCTTGTCCTTCGGAGGACGCGATCTTGCAACGGCCTCGTACCACTCCTCGGTCGATTGAAAATCGGGATCAACGTCGACGATGACGCCGCGATACTGAAAGAGTCGGTGATGAACTAGATCGCCAATTCCGAATTGTGCTCTGCTGATGTTGATTACGGTTCCCATATTCTCTTCCCTACCTCTTCACTCCGCCACTCGAATGATCGTGGTGCCGACGGTCCCGCCGGCGAGGAGTTCGACGAAGGCTTCTCCCGCACTTTCGAGGCCATGGAATTCGGTCATGCGCGGGACGAGCTGTCCACTCTTGATCCATGTCAGTAGTTCGGTCCGCGCCTCTTCGTAGCGCTGCGCAAAATCGAAGACCAGGAAGCCTTCCATCTTGACTCGATTATTGACGAGCAATCCCGGTATGCCACGAGGACTGCCAGCGGGATTCGACGTGTCGTATTGACTGACGGCACCGCAACAGACGATCCGTCCATGAGCGTTCATGCGAAAGAGGGCACTGCCCAGGATGTCGCCGCCCGTATTGTCGAAATAGACATCGATCCGATCGGGCGTGGCGGCCTTGAACGCGGCACGGAAATCGGAGTCCTTGTAATTGACGGCGACGTCGAAGCCCAGTTCCTTGGTGAGGATCTGGCATTTCTCGTCCGAGCCCGCGACGCCGACGACTCGACATCCTTTCAACTTGGCGATCTGGCCGACCATGTGACCGACAGAACCCGCCGCGGCAGAGACGACGACGGTTTCTCCTTCTTTGGCGCCTCCCACGTCGAGCAATCCGAAATATGCCGTTAGCCCGTTCGTTCCAAGTGTGCCCAGGTGAAGGGCAGGGTCCGCAGCTTCGTCGATCCGGCTGAGATGGCGACCCGACAGGACCGAGTAATCCTGCCAATTCGTCCGACCGACAACGAGGTCTCCGACTGAAAAGTCTGGCGTGTTGCTGATCTCGACGCGGGCGACCCCCGTGCCGGTCATGACGGTATCCGTCTTCGCGGCGCCCGCGTAGCTCGCACTTCCCTGAAGGCCGGCGCGTTGTCCCGCGCCAATGGTCAGCGCGAGTGTTCGTGAGAGAACCTCGCCCTCACCCGGTTCGGGGACGCTGGTGGTTCGGACCGCGAAGTCTGAAACCTTCAACGCGCCACTGGGAAGGGAAGCAATCATGACCTGTCTGTTTTCGCTCATCGAAGTGTCCTCTGACTTGTTGACTTTTTTCGAGATGGACCCTTACACGGAGATCCTGTCGTGTTGGAGAACGACGCCGGACTCCGAAATCCATGCTGCCTGGAACCCATTTCGTTGTTCCTGAACGTAGGTCATTTCGCCCCGAGGACCCCGGAATCAGCGCCCTTCGGAGAGCCAGCCCAACCGGAAAGGCCGAGACTTCCGGAATTCCCATGCCGAGTGGGAATCCGGCACTCGCTACGAGTTCGCTTGGGACTGCCTCTACCCCCGTTCGATCCCGTATCGCGAACTGTAAACCATGAAACGTTTCGCGAGGTCGTCGTAGGTCCAACCGAAGTCGGCCGGGTCATAGACGTGACGTCCCTCCGAATGACGTCCACGCTGCTCCATCCAGGCTTCCATCCGACGGATGTGCAGAGCGCTGGGACTCTCGCCGTAGTTTGCATAGATAGAGCGGACCGCTGCGATCGGGTCCTTCATCAGGTCCTCGAAACGAAGGTGCTGACACCAGCCCTCTTTTGCGTCGTCGTCGTAGGCCATTCCGGACTCGATCGCATATTGGGATTTCGCGAGCCACTCTTCTGCGGTGGCAACGTGATCGCGGCGATTCGTGAACATTCGTTGAAGTGCGTTCGTCAGGCTCGCAAGAGACGTGATGACTTTGCCAGGGTCGCGGTGTGTCCAGATGATCCGTGAATCAGGATACGTTTCGAGCAGCGTTTCGAGACACCACAGATGATTCGGCGTCTTGAGTACCCAACGCTCCGTGGGCTGCGCCGATTGCAGGACCTGGAGTGCGAGTTTGTGCTGGACGTAGGCCGGTGACATGTCACAGCCCTGCAGCCAATTCCCGTAGCTGGGAACATGGGCCTGCGTTTCGACGCCTAGCGTTCGGATGTCGTACATGAAGAGCGCCACACACTCCTGTGCGATCGTCGCTCCAAAGGGATGCATCGCGCCGATGGCGGGATTCAACTTGAGAAGCTGCGCCAGCTCCTTGGCCGACTCCGCAATTCGCGGATCCTCGGCAGCCGTGGCGAGCGTGGCGGGCGGAATCAGTCTCGATCCTTCCCAATGCATCAAGGATCGGGCGTTTGGATCGAGTCCAAGCAAGATGGAGAGCAAGCTCGTTCCCGTCCGCGGCAGACCCACGATCACCCATGGTTCCTTGATCTCCTGTTCGCGCACTTCGGGATGTTCGCTTGCCCAGGTCGCCAGTTCGATTCGGTTGCGCAGCGACTGGACCAGCATGCTCTTGACTGCCAATCGGCCGAATAGATTGAGATCGGCCTCTTCGCGCACGGCCCGCAGGTAGCGATCGAGGGGTTCGCGAAAACTGTCGCCACCGAGATGCTTGCTCCCCGCGAGCGACTGGGCGGCGCGAATGACAGCGTCACTCGTCAGCTTCGGTCCGTCGATCCCGATGGACTCGACATGCGCGCCGAGCCAGTTCAGTGCGCGCAGCCAGGGTGATTTGAGTTCCGCTTCGCGGAAGGAGTAGGAGGGCGTCGTCATGGGCTCAGTCTAGAAGAAACCGACCGGTCGACATCCTCTATTGCAGCGACGCGAGCCAGCCCTCGAAGTCCAGACGCCGAACCGCAGCCGTCGAGCGCTCGAGCATGACGCGCATGACCTCGTCGCTATCGGTGAACGAACCGAGTCCGAGCGAGACCACGGCTGTCATCAAGGTCTGGAAGGAGAAAGCCCGATATTGCTCCCAGGCATCTTCGAAGGCGACGGGCGCACCGAGATCCGAGAGGATCTCGACATAGTGCTGAACCAGGTCTCGCTCGCAGGCTGCGAGTTCAGGCACGGTCATCGAGTTCACAAGGAAGTACTGAACGTCGCGCAGGCCGGCGCCGAAATGTGCGCCCTGGAAGTCGAGCATGCCGATGCCGTCGGCGGTTTCGAAGAAGTTGCCCCAGTGGCTGTCTCCATGAACCAGCGTGATAGGTCCGCGATACCACGCGCTCTCCATGACATCCCAGTTCGAGAGTGCCCGCCGAAAAAGTTCAAGCAACTCGACATCGAAGAGATCGCCCGCACGCTCGTGACACGGCTTGGCGGCCAGCCGATTGACGGCGAGCATGATCGGGCGGAGTGAGGGGGAGCGGAAAGGATGGAGCGCGCGCGGCAGCGCCTGCTCGCGTTCGGCCTCACCGAGGTTCGCGAAGCCCGCGTGCAGTTGCGCCAGAGCGCCGAGGCAGCGACAGACTCCATCTTGCGTGACTCCTTCCACGAGTTCGCGATTGACGTGAAGAACGACGCCCGGTCGCTCGGCCAGGTTCTCCATGACCAGCAGGAAACGACTGCGCTGTTCGCGGACCGCGTGGATACGAGGCGTCTCGATCGGCATCCGAGACGAGAGATTGCGACAGACCGCGCATTCGATCTTCCAGAATCCGATCAGGTTCGCGAAGAACCGGATCGAAAGATCCGCCGAGGGTTGCTTGACGAAGACGGATCGCGGTAGCCGATCCCCTTGCCGATCATCCGCCCAGGACAGACGAAGTGCAGAATTCTGGCAGTTGCTGCTCGGAGCGAACTGATCCGTGAGTTCGAGCAGATCAGGCCACGAGGAATCCCGCCCACCGGCCAATTCTCTGGCGGTGAGCAGAGCCCGAAGGCCGCGGCGGTCGTCGAGGAGCTGACTCAGCGAAAGGGGAAGCGAACGGTGGATGAGGTCGCAGGCGGCGTCTGTGGCAATCAACGAGGCCACGCGAACCAATTCACGACCGATCGTCCACCGATCTGCCAAGGACATTCGAACCGGTCGCCTTTCTGATCCCGTACGCACCCTGCCTAGCGATCGTCAAATCGCCGCCGACCCGTGTTGATTCGCCGCTGCGAGCGAGGAGCCTGGAGCCCGCATTTGAGGTTAGAGTCTCGTCTACACTTTCGCGACCAAATAGAGGCCAACTCTTCAAGGTAGGAAATCCAGGCATGGCATATGAAGCCCTTCCTTTTCCGCACAAAGGCACCATCGACGCGGATGGTCATATCCTCGAGCCGGCGAACCTCTGGGAGCAATACCTCGAGGAACGTTACCGATCGCGCGCACTTCGAATCCGCACGGATGACGAAGGGTTCGAGTACCTGGAGGTCGACGGCCGGCCGGCCGAACGCACGCGCCGCGGATCGCTGGGCATGTTGGGAGCGATGGGCGAAGACGCGAGCCAGATGAGTGCGGACCGCAAATACATGGACAACATTCCGTTTGGCGGGGGAGACGCCGGCGAACGACTGAAGCTCGCAGATCAGGAAAATCTAGAGAAGGTCCTTCTCTATCCGACGCTCGGGCTCTTGTGGGAAGCCGAGACCAGTGATCCCGAGATCACGCTCGCCTATCAACGCGCCTACAATCGTTGGATCGCGGATTTTTGTCGGGATTCCGCGGACCGTCTCATCCCGATTGCCCATCTTTCGTTGCTCGACCCGGATGGGGCCGCAACCGAATTGGAGCGCGCAGTTCGCGACGGGTGTCGGGGAGCGTTCATCGCCCCCTTTAGTCACTCCCGGAAAGCGCCGGGCCATTCGGATCACGACCGACTGTACGAGACCGCGTCCCGCCTAGACGTGCCGATCGCCATTCATCCGACAATCGAGCCAAAGTGGGCGGTCCCGATTCGCTTCCAGCGTCTGGGCGTCGCGAGCGAATTCTTCTACAACACCATGCTTCGTCAGGGCGCACAGCAGTCCCTTCTCTCGTTCTTCGCATTGGGAACCCTCGAGCGATTTCCAGAGCTCAAGCTGGGTGTCCTCGAATCCGGATCCGGCTGGGTGGGTGCGTTCCTCGATCGCATGGACGCGCTATTCGAGACGACACTGGGACGGACCACGCCTCTCGAGCGACCGCCATCGGAGTATTTCCGTCGGCAGTGCTTCGTCTCGGGCGATCCGGACGAGACGGCGGCCCCGCACATCATCGACCACGTCGGTGCAGAATGCTTCATGTGGGCGACCGACTACCCACATCCCGACCATCCGTCGACGTGGGTGCCCGCACTCGAACGACTCGTCGAATCACTTTCGCCAAGCACGCGCGCCGCGGTACTCGGCGAAAACGTAAAGCGAATCTATGGCCTTTCGTGAGAATGTCGTCGGCTGAGCCTTGAGCTCACGGCGACAGCTCAGATCTGAGCGCGGCCTTCCCAGTAGGGATCGCGGAGTTTGCGTTTGTAGAGTTTGCCGTTGGGGTCTCGGGGGAGAGTGTCGGCGTAGTCGATGCTTCGTGGGGTTTTCATCTTCGCGAGTCGGCCACCACACCAAGCCATAATTTCCGCGGTGAGGTCGTCGCCACCGGCCACTCCATCGATCGGCTCGATGACGGCCTTGATCTCTTCGCCCCAATCGTCGTTCGGAATCCCGAAGACGGCGACGTCCGCAACCTTCGGATGCTGGATCAGCTCGGCTTCGATCTCGGCGGGATAGATGTTGGCGCCTCCGGAAATGATCATGTCGAGCTTGCGGTCTCGCAGGAAGAGATAGCCGTCGTCGTTGAGTTCGCCGACATCTCCGACCGTAAAGTAGTTGCCGATGCGGTTGTCCTTTGTCTTCTTCTTGGCATCTTTGTATTCGAACTCCGCATTGCCGAGCAGCATGTAAACGGTGCCGACTTCGTTCGCACCGAGTTCGTTCTCATCCTCGTCGTAGATCTTGATATCGGAGTTGACCCAGGGCTTTCCGACCGTGCCGGGATAATTCCTCCACTCCTGCGGAGTCACCAGGGTTCCGCCGCCTTCCGTTGCGGCGTAATACTCGTAGATCACGTCGCCCCACCACTCGAGCATTCTCCATTTGGTTTCGATCGGGCAGGGGGCGGCGGCGTGTATCATGGCTCTGAGAGAAGACATGTCGTAGCGGTCTCGCACACTCTCATCGAGCTTCAGCAAGCGATGGAACTGCGTCGGGACCATATGGCTATGCGTCACCTTGTATTTCTCGATCAGCATCAGCATCTCTTCGGGAATCCATTTGTCCTGCAGGACGACCGCATGGCCCACGTGGAGGGCATTCGAGCTGAAGACCAGCACCGCGGTGTGGTAGAGGGGCGAGCCGCAGATGTGGACGTTGTCGTCTTCGGGGGCGATGCCAAACATGCCGAGAAAACCGCTCATCAATGTGGCCATGATGTCGGGAGATATTTCTGGCAGCGCGCGTCGCACGCCCTTCGGCTTGCCGGTGGTTCCGGAGGTGTAGTTCATCACCTGACCGGCGGAGCGATCCTCGGGCAGTTCGGCGGACTGACCCTCCTTCAGCGCGTCGATGGACGAAAAGCCTTCGACCTTGCCGAGGGAGAAGGATTTTTCACTCGGAAAGTTCGCTTCCTTTCGGGCGGTCCTGCACTCGTCGGCAAAGCAAGCCGAGCCGACGAAAATCTTGGCACCACTATCTTTTACGATATACGCGATTTCGGGGGCGGTGAGGTGGTTGTTGATCGGCGTCATGTACATGCCGATCTGTGTCACGGCCAGATAGAGTTGGAACATCTCGGCGCAGTTCTCGAGTACCACCGCGATGCAGTCGCCCCGTTCGAGTCCCTGTGCCCTGAGACCGTGGGCGATTCGATTGGCCTCGCCGAATAATTCACCACGCGTCCACTCGCGCCCTCTCGGGTCGACGAGGGCCAATTTCTCAGGATCGGCCTGCGCAAAATTCCAAAATCCCATCTCTGCCATTTGGGGGGGTCTCCGTCTTCGGGAACGTGTATAGGGTTCTCTGTAACGTTACAGGGGACGGAACGAGTTGTATTCAAACTAGAAAATTTATTCTAGAAAGTTTATTCTTACCCGATGCACTTCTCATCCCCCACGCAGGCAATCCTGACCGTCCTATGCCACACCGAAGATCTGGCTGTCGAGTTCGTGATACACGAGGCGCCATCGAATGAGTGATCCTGAAAAGAATACCGACGCCGGCGCTTTCCTGGACAGCCTGCGTGAAGGGGTCGGAATCACGAGCGCCATTCGGATCACTCCCGATGATGTCAATCAGCCCATGATCCGACACTGGTGTGATGCGATGACGGATCACAACCCGGTGTACACCCAGCCCGAGATCGCAGCCAAGAGCGTCCACGGCGGCATCGTTGCGCCGCCTTCCATGCTCGATTCATGGTTCATGGTCGGACTCGCACCTCGTCCGGAACAATTGTCTGACGAGGGCAAGGCTGTCGGGATGCTCCCGATCATCACAAAACTTGATACGGCGGGCTTTACTTCTGTCGTCGCGACGAACTCGACGCACGAGTACGATCGCTACCTGAAACTCGGCGAGCGATTGCAGTTCCACCAATCGATTACCAACGTATCGGCCGAAAAAAAGACCGCGCTCGGCGTCGGACACTTCTTCACGACCCGGACCGAGTTCATGGATCAAGACGGCGAGAGCGTTGGCCGGATGGACTTCACCATTTTGAAGTTCAAACCCGGCACCGGCAGCATTCCGATGACCGCGGAGGCGGGCGCAGCGTTCGCGCCGAAACAGCGTCCTCGGCCTGAGATCAGCCGGGACACCCGGTTCTTCTGGGACGGCATCGACCTGGGCGAATTGCGGATCCAGAAATGCGACGACTGCGATTCGCTCTATCACCCACCGATGGTGCGCTGTCCCAAGTGTGGCGCCTACGACCTGGGCTACGTGGTCTCGAAAGGGCGCGGCAAGGTCTACAGCTTCGTCGAAGTTCATCATCCGCAATTTCCCATCTTCGACTACCCCTTGCTTGCGGTCCTCGTCGAACTGGACGAAGGAACCCGAATTCTCAGTAATCTCTTAGGTGTCAGCGCGGACGAGGTCGAAATCGGGATGCCCGTCGAGCTCGCCATTCGGGCCACCGATTCAGAGTTGAATCTCCCGCTCTTCGTTCGCGCACGACCGGCACGCCGTGAGACCACGCTGCTCTTCGAAGACGTGAGTGCTGGCGACATCCTGGCGCCATGTCCTGTTTCCATCACGCCGACGCTCATCGTGGGTGGCGCGGTCGCGAGTCGAGACTTCCAGGACGTCCATCATGACGTCGAACTCGCCAAGAAGCGCGGCTCGCCGAATATCTTCATGAACATCATGACCAGTGGCGGGTTGACCAGTCGCTATGTCAGCGATTGGGCCGGGCCCGAGGCGCTTCTTCGCAACATGAAGATTCGGCTCGGCGCTCCCAATTACCCAGGCGACACGATGACTTTTTCGGGGCTGGTGAATTCCGCCGAACTTCGCGAAGGCAAAGGCATCATCGAGGTTGGCATCCGCGGATCGAATCGGTTCGGTGATCACGTGAGTGGTACCCTCGAACTCGAATTGCCTCGGCGCCAGGAGAATTAGATCATGACCATGTCGTTCGCGGGGAAAACCGCTGTCGTCGGCATTGGCGCCACAGAGTTTTCCAAGGACTCGGGGCGTAGCACTCTTCGTCTCGCCATCGAGTGTTGCGACGCGGCCATTCGCGATGCGGGTCTCAGTCCGGACCAGATCGATGGAATGGTCTCGTTCACGGTCGACGTCAACGACGAGATCGATGTCGCACGCAACCTGGGCATCAAGGAACTCCGCCACTTCAGCCGCATTCATCACAGCGGGGGCGCCGCTTGCGGCACCATCCACCAGGCCGCGATGGCTGTACACAGTGGCGCGTGCAACTACGCGCTGGTCTATCGAGCTTTCAACGAACGTTCCGAAACCCGCTTCGGCGCGGGGGTCACGGGTGGCCCCGGTGGCGCCTCGCCGGTGATGGTCGAGTTCGGTTGGAGTCTGCCGTTCGGCATGCTCACGCCCGCTTCCTGGGTCGCGATGTTCGCGACCCGTTATATGCATCAATACGGGGTCACGAGCGAAGACTTTGGACGCATCTCGGTTGCCGACCGGAAGCACGCCGCGACGAACCCAAAGGCCTTCTTCTACCAGCGGCCGATCACGCTCGAAGAACATCAAGCGAGTCGTTGGGTCGTGAAGCCCCTTCATCTGCTCGATTGTTGTCAGGAAAGCGATGGGGGGCAGGCGCTGGTCGTGACGACCCTCGAACGCGCGCGCGATCTTCCGAACAAACCCGTGGTGATCGCCGCCGCAGCCCAGGGCAGTGGCGAAGATCAACACATGATGACGAGCTACTACCGAGACGAGATTACCGGCATTCCGGAAATGGGCATCTGCGCCCGGCAGCTCTGGTCCGATACAGGGCTAGGTCCGGACGATATCCAGACCGCAATCCTCTACGACCACTTCACTCCCCTGGCGCTACCCCAGCTCGAAGAGTTCGGATTCTGCAAGCTGGGCGAAGCCAAAGACTTCATCAAGGACGGCAACATCGAACTCGGCGGACGGCTCCCCATCAACCCCAATGGCGGGCAACTGGGTGAGGCCTACATCCATGGAATGAACGGGATCGCCGAAGGCGTACGTCAAGTTCGAGGCAGCGCTGTCAATCAAGTACCCGACGTGCAGAACGTTCTGGTCACCGCGGGCACCGCGGTTCCCACCAGCGCGCTGATCTTTTCGCAGCCGGATTGACGAGTCGAAGGGACGATCAGGTTCGGCTCGCTCGACGGTATCTTTTGGAGATGTCATGACGACCAGTTCGAACGGAAGTGACAGTGACCTGCGCTTCATCATCATCGGGGCGGGGATGGCGGGCGTTCTCAGCGCCATCAAGTTGCAAGAAGCGGGATTCGAGAACTTCGCAATCTATGAGAAGAGCGATCGGCTCGGTGGAACCTGGCAAGTCAATGAGTACCCGGGTCTGTCCTGCGACGTGCCCTCCCATCTATATAGCTATTCGTTCGCGCCCAATCCCGATTGGAGTCGGCGCTTCTCGCCGGGAAAAGAGATTCAGTCCTATTTCGAGGATGTCGCTCGCCGCCATGGAGTCGATGAGCTGATTCAATATGGCATGGAGATCACGCGCTGCGAATTCAGCGGCGGGCGCTGGACGATCGAGACCGCCGACGGATCGACCGACGAAGCGGACTTCGTGATCGCGGCGACGGGCGTCCTCCATCATCCGGCCTATCCAGACATCGAGGGCCTCGGCGATTTCGAGGGCGCGCTCTTCCACAGCGCTCGCTGGGACCACGAAGTTTCGCTCGCGGGCAAGCGCGTCGGAATCATCGGAACCGGTTCGACGGCGATCCAGATGGTGACGGCGCTGGTCGGGGAAGTGTCCGAGCTTTCGCTCTTCCAGCGGACCGCCCAATGGGTCATGACCCAGGAAAACCCGGTTTACAGCGCCGAGGAGCAGGCTGCCTTCCGGGAGCACCCGGAAACCATGAGCGAATTGAGAGCGGAAATTGCACGGTTGTTCACGGAGACGTTCGCCAATGCCGTGGTCGATGCAAAATCTCCTCAGCTCGCTGCACTCCATGACATGTGCGTGGCGAATCTCAACAACAGCGTGACCGATCCGGAACTGCGAGAGAAACTTCGTCCCGACTACCGCGCGGGCTGCAAGCGTCTGGTCCTTTCTCAAGGCTTCTACGACGCTATCCAACGACCCAACGCGAAGCTCGTCACCGAGGGGATCGAAGCGGTCGAGGCATCGGGAGTCCGCACGCGGGACGGAAAGTTGCACGAGCTGGACGTGCTGATTCTCGCCACGGGCTTTCGGGTCGATCGCTTCATGCGGCCGATGAATGTCGTCGGCCGGGGCGGTGTCGCGCTCGAAGAAGTCTGGAAAGAGGGCCCCTACGCGTACATGGCAATCTCGATTCCGGAGTTTCCAAACCTCTTCATGTTGAACGGCCCCAATGGACCCGTTGGAAATTTCTCGCTGATCGATGTCGCGGAGATGCAGTTCTCCTACATCATGCAGCTGGTCGAGCAGGTTCGCTCCGGAGCCTGTCGTTACGTGAGCGCCTCGCATGAGGCGATGAACCAGTTCGACGCCGAACGCAAGGAAGCGGCCAAGAAGACGATCTGGCAGAGCGGTTGCAATAGCTGGTACCTCGACGCTCAAGGGGTGCCCGCCGTGTGGCCGTGGACGTTCGACCGTCTCACGGAAGAACTGGCCGCGCCGTGCCTCGGCGACTACGAGTTGAACTAGCGTGCGCGGATTGAAATCGCTGCGCGTCCTCGATTTCTCGAGTGAGATCGCCGGTCCTTATTGCAGCAAGCTCTTCGCCGATGCGGGCGCGGACGTGATCAAGGTCGAGACGCCCGAGGGCGATCGTCTGCGCAGATGGTCGGCGACCGGGGCCGATCTCGGAGACCAGGACGGAGCCCTCTTCCGCTACCTGAACGCCTCGAAGCGGAGTGTCGTCGGCACGCTCGAAGATGTCGGTACAAAGACTGATGGTGCATCGAGTGGTGAAGACGAGATCGAAACCCTGATCGCAAGTGCGGACCTGCTGATCGAAGACTTCCGCGTCTCGGCCTACGATCGCGCGGCTCTACTCGGAAGACATCCCAGTCTCGTGATTCTCTCGATCACGCCTTTCGGCCTGACCGGTCCCATGGCCGAAAACGCGGCCACCGAGTTTACGATCCAGGCCGAATGCGGTTCGATCGGCGGGCGCGGACGTCCCGAAAGCGAGCCCTATCAGGCCGGTGGTCGCATCGTTGCGTGGGCCGGGGGTTGCTTCGGTGCAGTCGCCGCACTGGCGGCAATCCGTCGTTCACAGGCGACCGGTCATGGCGAACACATCGACTTTTCCTTGCAGGCTGCAGCTGCTCAGGCCACGAATACCTATATCGATTTGATGTGGGGCATTCTCGGGCGGCCGCCGGCCACCGGTGCGTTCCAATCTTTCGAGACACCGTCGGTCGAACCGACGCGCGATGGTTTCGTGGGGTTCAACGCCTATACGGCACAGCAGATGTCGGACTTTCTACTCTTGATCGAACGTCCTGAGTTGCGTGCGTCCGGCGAGTTCGATCAATTCGTCCAGCGCCTCACCCGCATCACGGAATGGGAAGAGATTCTGCACGCGCACACCCGAGAGCACACGACCGATGAGCTGATCGCGGCGGCGCAAGTGTTGCGGATTCCGGTCTCGCCCGTTTGTAACGGTCAGACGGTGCTCGAGGTCGATCAGCTGAAGGCGCGCGGCGCATTCATCGAAGATCCCTCCGGCGGTTTCAAGCGCCCGATTCCCCCCTATCGAATCGATGGCCAGAAGCTGGCCAGCCCACGGGCGGCGCCCCGTCTGGGTGAGCACACGGGTCGGATCGAAGCACGTTCACGACTCGAACCGAAACAGGCGCGTGTTCCGGGTCTGCCACTTGCCGGAATGCGCATCATCGACACGACGAGCTGGTGGGCAGGGCCGATGGCAACACACATGCTGGCGCTATTGGGCGCGGACGTGATCCATATCGAATCTACACAGAAGATCGACGGCGTCCGATCGCTCGGTGGCGCATTCGAAGCTCTCCATGACGAGTGGTGGGAATGCAGCTTCATTTTCTTGTCGACGAATTCGAACAAGCGGGGCATGACGATCAACCTGTCGGATCCAAAAGGCGTGGCCATCCTCGATTCACTGATCGCGGGCGCCGACGCGCTGGTCGAGAATTTCAGCCCACGCGTGATGGATGGTTTTGGTGTGACGTGGGAGAAAGTGCAGGCGTTGAATCCGCGCTGTCATTATGTTCGGATGCCGGCGTTTGGACTCGATGGGCCTTGGCGAGAAAACGTAGGCTTCGCGGCCACCATGGAACAGATGTCCGGCATGGCCTGGCTGACCGGCCACTACTCCGACCAGCCGAGAATTCAACGCGGCCCCTGTGATCCGCTGGCCGGGATGCACGCGGCGTTCGCACTCCTGGTCGCGATGGCCGAGCGGGACCACAGCGGTCGAGGACATTTCGTCGAGTGTGCGATGGTCGAGGGTGCACTGAATGTGACCGCCGAACAGGTGATCGAGTTCACGGCCTACGGCCATCTCATGCATCGCCAAGGAAACCGGAGTCCGGAGGCTGCACCCCAGGGCCTATACCCGTGCCTCGGTCATGACGTTTCCGAACAGCCGCGATGGCTTGCCTTGTCGATCGAAACCGAGAGCCAATGGGAGGCATTCTTGAATTGGCTCGGTCATCCCGACTGGGCCGCCGACATCGGTGCGGACCTGTTGTCCCGGCGCGACCGCCACGACGAGATCGACCAGGCCCTTCGCGAGGTCTTCGCAACGCTCGAGCTAGAGGGCTGTGTGAAAGAGTTGCTGGACGTGGGTGTTCCGGCTGCAGCCCTCGTGGATCCCCGAACGCTCTCCGAGCATCCGCAATTTCTCGCGCGACAATTCATGGAAGAACTCGAGCATCCGATCGTCGGCCGGCAGACGACGATGAGCGCGCCGTTCCGATACGCGAGTGTCGATCATTGGCTCACGCGCGCGGCGCCCGTTCTCGGGCAGCACAACAACGAGATCTTGCGCGAGCTCGGCTATGGCGAAGAGGAGATCGCCGGACTCCGCGCCGACGAAGTGATCGGAGATCGGCCGGAGGGAATTTCCTGAGCCTAATCGCTGAGCGCGGGGATCACGTGTTCACCGAGAAGTTCGATCGAGCGCATCACGGCCTTGTGTTCGATTTTGTACGGGTTGACGAGACAGAAGAGCATGTCGCAGCCGGACGCTTTGTAGCGTTCGCCGATTTCGATGCATCGTTTCGGATCGCCGACCATCGCGGCGCCCGAATCCCGTATATAATCGAAGCTGAGCGCATCGAGACCTCCCGAGTCACGCATCTGGGCGATGTCTGCCGCGTAACTGTATGTGCCGAGGTCGTCGCCCTGCTTCCAGTCCGCAAGGGACGCGATCGCCCTCGCCCCGGCCGCCGGATACCACTCCATCGACTCGGCTGCTTCCTTGAACGCACGCTCGTTGTCGTCCGCGCAATGGACCATCGTAAAGGTCGCCGCGCGATCGTTGATGAACGAGCCGACCGGCTCTTTGCATTCGGCCAGGCCGCGACGGTACTCCTCGACCTTCGGTTTCAATTCTTCGGGCGGCACGCCGACGCTGAACGAGCAGAGCCCGAGACCGAGTTGTCCCACCATGCGATGGCTTTCGAGACTCGTCGTCGCGGCCCAGATCGGCGGATGCGGGTCCTGACGGGGTTTCGGGAGCACGCGACGCTTCGGCATCGACCAATACTCGCCGTCGAACTCGAACTCGTCCTGCGTCCACGCGCCGACGATCATGTCCAGCGCTTCGCGCCACATCGCGCGCGTGTCGTTGGGATTGATCCCGAAGCCTTCCATCTCGCTGCGCGTCGCAGAGCGGCCGGTTCCGAACTCGACTCGGCCATCGGACAGAAGATCGAGTACGGCGACGGACTCCGCCGTCCGGATCGGATGGTTGTACGGCTTCGGGAGGAGGCGGACGCCATAGCCGAGTCTCAGCTTGGATGTCTTGGCGGCGATATGGCCGTAGAGCACTTCCGGATTCGAACAGTGTGAAAACTCTTCGAGAAAGTGATGCTCAACGGTCCAGAAACTGTCGAATCCGGCTTGTTCGCCCAGCACCGCCTGCTCGACGGTGTGCTGATAGGCGTCGAATTCACTGGTCCGGGTCCAGGGCTTCGCGACGGGGATTTCATAGAACAGAGCAAATTTCATGGTGTCATTCCTGTTGTGGTTTCACTCGCAAGGATCGAGACGCAGCGTGATCGTTTCGGGGCCTGGGCCATCGCCAAACATTCCGAGCACACCTCCGAGACGCTGGATCGCGTACTTTTCCTGGCGCAGATCGAAGGTTCGTCGATTCGCGACAGAGTCCTCGACGATCCGGGGAACGACACAACGCGTCACGCCCGCCCGCAAGAACTCGAGCTGCGCGCCGTCGATCCTGTATTGGTCTGCCTTGGATTGGTTCATGGAGACCCATTCGCCGCCGTCGTGATCGACGATCCACAAGCGGAGTTCCCCATCGTTGGCGTAGAGAACGACGACTTCCTCGACTTCCGCCAGTGCGCCGTAAAGGGCGATGAACAAGACGAAGGGTGATGCGACGAGTGCGATTCTGCGCACGATCGTCGGCGTCCCGCGCGCGAACAGCGCTCCGGCGATCGCGAAACACAAGAGCCCACCCACCAGCCCTCGACCGGGAATGCCGTAGGGACCCCCGTGTTGGAGGGGGACGAGAAAGGCGGCCAACCCGGCGCACAATGTCAGCACTCCCACGACCGATTGGGCGAGGGAGCGTGGCTTCATTTCACTCATCGCATGGCTCCTCGTTCTCGACTGTACGGAAATTGCTGGCCAGTGTCCCAGAGAATTCGAGGAGTATTTCGTTCACGCGATGGCAGATCGATCCCCCTTCCAAGTCGGCGAACAGCAGGTGCAGTCGAGACTCGGCGTGCGCGACTTCGAGAATTGGGCGCGGAAAGTCGTGCGCTCGTTCATGCCCGACGAACATCGCGCCTTTCACACGTCGCTTCCCTTCCTGGTCGCTGCGGCCCGAGACCAGCCAGGAAGGCCCTGGGCCACGCTGCTCGTTGGACCCGATGGCTTCGTCGAGTCGCCGGATCCAGGAACCCTTCGTATTGGTGCGGAATGGGTTCCCGGCGATGCGCTCGAAGGCGCGCTCAGATCGGGTGCCGATCTCGGGCTGCTCGGTATCGAGCTCGCCACTCGCCGACGCAACCGAGTCAATGGTCGGCTCGGCGACGCGGAC
>CAWLAJ010000062.1:0-17229 GCA_963854795.1 Deltaproteobacteria bacterium UBA4427
TCGCCATATCACGCTCACCCTGCAGCACTCGAATCTCGACCTGCGGTTGGTTGTCCGCGGCGGTGGAGAAGACCTGCTGTGCCTTCGTCGGAATCGTCGTGTTTCGTTCGATCAATTTCGACATCACCCCGCCGAGGGTTTCGATCCCCAACGAAAGCGGCGTCACATCGAGCAGCAGTACATCCTTCACGTCACCAGCCAGCACTCCGCCCTGGATCGCCGCGCCCAGCGCCACGACCTCATCCGGGTTGACCGTTTGATTCGGCTCCTGACCAAAGAGTGCCGCGACCTTCTGTTGAACCAGAGGCACGCGCGTCGAACCACCGACGAGAACGATCTCGTCGATCTCGCTGGCCGAAAGACCCGAATCAGAAAGCGCTCGGCGACATGGTTCGAGGCTTCGGTCGACGAGATCATCGATCAGCTGTTCGAACTTCGCGCGGGACAGCTTCAGCGTGAGGTGCTTCGGGCCAGTCGCGTCCGCTGTGATGTAGGGAAGATTGATGTCCGTCGACTGAGCGGTCGACAATTCGATCTTCGCCTTTTCAGCTGCTTCTCGAAGCCGCTGCACGGCCATCGGATCGTTTTGCAGATCGATGCCCTGATCCTTTTTGAACTCGTCGACGAGATACTTGATGACGCGTTGGTCGAGGTTGTCGCCACCAAGATGGGTGTCGCCATTGGTGGCCTTCACTTCGACGACATTCTCGCCCACCTCGAGAATCGAGATATCGAAAGTTCCGCCACCGAAATCGAAGACCGCAATCTTCTCGTCCTCTTTCTTGTCGAGGCCGTAGGCCAGCGCGGCGGCGGTCGGTTCGTTGATGATGCGCTTGACATCGAGGCCAGCGATCTTGCCCGCATCCTTCGTCGCCTGACGCTGGGCGTCGTTGAAATAGGCCGGTACGGTAATGACGGCACCAGTCACGGTCTGACCCAGGTGCGCTTCGGCCGCCGTCTTCAACTTGGCCAGGATCATGGCGGAAATCTCGGGCGGGGCATAGGACTGGTCGTCGATCGAAATCGTGACCGAACCATCTTTCCCATCGACCACCTTGTAGGGGACCAGGCTGATTTCTTCTGGAACCTCGGAAAGTCGTCGACCCATGAATCGCTTGATGGAATAGACCGTGCGAGTGGGATTCGTGACGGCTTGCCGTTTGGCGATCGCCCCGACGAGCCGCTCGCCGTCGTCGGCGAACGCCACGATCGAAGGGGTCGTCCGACCGCCCTCTTCGTTCGCGATCAGGGTCGGCTGCCCGCCCTCCATGACGGAGACGACCGAGTTCGTCGTGCCGAGGTCGATGCCAATGATCTTTCCTGAATCTGCCATGAATCTTCGCCTCATTTTTCTTTTTCGCGGCGGCCCGAGCATGGGCGCGGCTGCTCTGAAGGAGTGCGAAACGTGGGGCCAGGAGAGCCCGTGTCAATCCATCGGGGCGGAATTTCGAGGTCGTAGGCCGCTTTCCCGTGGCCGGGCTCACAACAGGTCGGCGCAGACGCGGGCATTCCCCTCCGCGACCCGGCTGCCGGCTCGAGGCACTCGCCGGCGAACCCCTGAATGGCCACCGGGGTCCACAAGCTATCGGCCCGCGCGCCGATAAGAACCCGGTGTGGCGGATGATAGATCTCCAGTAACCGCCTGAAATTCCGAAGGTTTGATTGGAGATGGCGCGGGTGCCCGGCTATAGTGCGCGGGCTCCTCCGCCAGACGCCGAGTCTTGGCAGACCTCCGGACCGAAGTCTCGCGCGAAACGACCGAACCGCCTCGGCGTTTTCGTCGAAAGACGGATTCAAATGACGGATGATAAGCCGGCAAGCCGAGCGAATCGGGCGACGGATGGGGGAAATGGAGCACGATGGGCGCCTGGCTGATCATGGCCGTGAATGGAGTGTTGTTCGGTGTTTGCTGCTTTGTCGTGGCCGACGTCGTCACCGAGATTGGCTCCGAGGCCCTCGAACCGCTTGCGGTCGCCGCCGCCCCGAGTCGGGGGCCGGACGAAACTGATACGCCGCGCGTGTCGCCGTCGCTGATTCTGGAGCGAAACCTCTTCGGCGCACAACTCGTTGGCGACAGCCAGCAATCGGCTCCCGAGCCTGAGGTCGCATTGAGCGTGACCAAACTGCCGCTGAAGCTTCTCGGCACCGCGGCCGCCAGCCGGGAGGAGCGTTCACGCGCAGCCATTGAAGACACCAAGACTCGAAAACACATGGTCGTGGCGGTCGGCGATCCACTCGAAGGCCATCGCCTCGTTCGCGTCACGGGCATCGAGCGTACCCGTGTGATTCTCGACAACGCCGGCCGACCGGAAGAATTGGTGCTGCACGACGATCAACCGAAATCGAGCATCGCGAAACAGCGCGGCCGCAAGGCCAATCGCAGTCGGCGGAACCGGACGGCGGCCGCGAAACCCAGCCTCAACGATCGCCTCAAGAAGCTCGGTGGCGAGGATGGCATCGAACGAATCCTGTCGTCCGCCCGCATCACCCCCGAATATCTCGATGGAGAGATGCAGGGCATGAAGGTCGATTCGATCAAAGCCGAGAGCATCTTCGAGAAAGTCGGCCTCCAAAACGGTGACATCATCACAGAGGTCAACGGGATCGTGATCGACCGGATCAGTTCGACCAGCGCCATCTTCGATGAACTGGCAACCGCCGATGCCATCGAGACCAACGTTCTCCGCAACGGCAATCCTCTTTCCTTGTCGGCGGATGCCGAACAACTCTTGGAGCAGCAATAGGCGTGCGCCCGCAATCCCTTCTCCGCCGATTGTCGATGATTCGACTCGCAGCGATGCTGATACTTGTTTCCCCTCTCGTGCACGCCACGGGGACCGCATTCGCGCAAGATCGTATCGACGACAGCGAAGAACTTGTTTCCCTCGACTTCAGCAACGTCGAATTGCCCGTTATCATCGACACGATCTCGCGCATGACGGGATTCAATTTCATCTACGACGATCGCGTTCGCGGTCGCGTAACGATCGTCTCCCCAACCGAAGTCACGATCGATCAGGCCTTCGCCGTGTTCGAATCCGTGCTGAAGGTGAAGGGTTTCTCTCTTGTCCTGGGACCCGGAAATACCTACAAGATCATCCCGATCCGAGACGTCAAGGAATCGAGCATCGATACGATCAAGGATGGACGACCCTCGCGAAACCGCGATCGTTTCGTCACGCGACTGGTCCCACTGCGCTACATCGATGCTTCAGCGATCACGCAGACCATCAAGCCCCTGATTTCGAAGGACGCCTCACTCGTTGCGTATGCTGCAACGAACACGATCATCGTGACGGACAGCGAGAGCAATATCCGCCGGCTGCTCTCAATTCTCGATGCAATCGACGTGGAGAGTTACCGTCAGGAACTCGCTGTGATCAAGATCGAGTTCGCGGACGCGAGCACATTGGGGGAACAGCTCTCTGAAATCTACGGCGCCGAGGTCGGCGCTATCGCCGGCGGAGCGACCGCTGCACAACGCCGAACACGGGCTCGACGAAGGACCTCGAACGCGACTCCGGCTATACCTGGAGCGGGTTCCAGCGGCGCCGGCCCAGCCGTTCGAATCCTGACGGATGAGCGAACGAATTCGCTGCTGGTCCTGTCTTCTCGCCAGCAACTGGCCGACATCCGAGCCCTGGTTCGCAAGCTCGACATTCCCGTGACCGGTGGTGGGCGCATTCACGTGTACTACCTCCGTCATGCGGACGCCGAAGAATTGTCCGAGACGATCAACTCCCTGCTCAGCGGAGCAGGCGGTAGCCGCGGCGGAGGGGGCCGAGCCGGCGCGGCGGGCGGCGCGACAAGCGTCCAGAACTTGCGTTCGGCGGTCACGCCACTGGCCGAAGGCGTCACCGTGACCGCGGATCCGGCCACGAATTCGCTCGTCATCCAAGCGAGCAAGGAAGCCTACGAGACGCTCCGGCTCGTCATCGAGAAGCTCGACATCTCGCGACCCCAGGTGTTGGTGGAGGCCTTGATCGTCGAAGTCGACGTGACAGACGATCTCGATCTCGGCTTCGACGTCGCCTTCCGTCTGGTCAACGGCGATACGGATCTGCTCTTTAGGACCGGCGCCTTTGCGATTCCCGGCGGGCCCGCGAGCCTGGGTCTCCTGGGCGCCGCCGTCCGCGCGGCCGCCGGCGGTACGGATCCCTTCAATCAAAACGTCGCCACGGCCGGAAACGGCGAGAATCTCGGCATCGGTATCAACGCGTCCAAGATCAACAGCGCCCTGAACATCGTTTCCGCCCCCCATATCCTAACCTCGGACAATGAAGAGGCCGAAATCCGAATCGGCAACAACATCCCCATCGTCACCGGCAGGACCGATGCGGCGGTAGGCAATACTGGCGGCGATCTCGCGCAATCAGTGAGCGTCGACCGTCAGGACATCGGAATCACTTTGAGGGTGACTCCACAGATCAGTGAAGGCGACACGGTCCGTCTCCAGATCTTCCAGGAGTTGACGGAGGTCACCGAGTCACAGGCGGGTGATGTTGGACAAGTCGGCGTAACCCTCAGCAGCCGTAAGGTCGAAAACACGGTCGTCGTGAACGACGGCGAAACCGTCGTCATTGGTGGTCTGATCAGCGAGTCCTTTACGGACAGCGTCTCCGGCGTGCCCTACCTGAAGGACATCCCCTACCTTGGTTGGCTCTTCAAGACGAAATCCGAAACGCTTCGAAAGATCAACCTGCTGATCTTCCTGACACCCCACATCGTCCGCAGCGCGGAAGACCTCGAGCAACTGACGATCCGCAAACGCCTCGAACTCGAAGACTCGATCGGGGACGAGGACGACTTCGCCGAATTGGCGCACTACGAACAAGCGGGGGCGAAAGCGGGGTTCTCGGTCGCACAGGAGCTGTCCAACCACGCCGCACGCTATCCAATCGAACGCATGCGCGAACTCGAGGAAATCGGGGCCAGCCGACGCGACAGCGCGCTGCTCGAAGCCGCAGCCACGGCCAAAGCCGAAATGCAGCGATACGCCGTGGTCGTCGCGACCTTCGTGGACGAATCGCGGGCGACCGAAACCCTGACGACGCTGCTCGATGCCGGCTATGACGGGACCCTGGTTTCGAGTGACTCGGAGGGTCGCCTCCTGTTCAAGATCGAAATCGGCCCCTTCGACAATCTATGGGAAGCCGAACGCGCCGCCACCACCCTGGACACCGCTTACGGCTACAGCAGCTCGGTCACCGCCCTGCGACGGAGCGAACCATGAGGGCGTCTGCGCCAGGGGCGCCGCGCGAATCCGAGAGCCTCGAACTCGGCCGCATCCTGGTGCGCGAGACGAGGCTTTCGCCGGAACAGCTCGATCTCGCCCGCAGTCGACAATTCGAGAGCAAGACACGCCTGTCCGACGTCTTGATCGAAGAGGGTTTTCTCAACGCGGACGAGATCCTGCAGGCAATCGGTTACCAGCAGGGACTGTCCGTGGTGTCCGATATCGATCCGGACGAGATCGACGAAACGCTGCTCCCGATGGTTCCGATCACCTTCGCGAAACGACATCGAATCCTGCCTCTGGCCTGGACGAACGAGGGGACCCTACGCGTCGCCGTGGCGGACCCGCTCGACATCGCGCCGATCGATGATCTCCATCTACTCTTCGATGACGCCGAAATCGAGCTCGTGCTCGCCCGCGAATCGGTCATCCTGCGCACCATCAATACCGTCTACGACCGCGGTGTGACGTCGACCGACCAACTCGCCGAAGAAGCCCACGACGATCTCGATGCACTGGCAACCGAGATCTCTCATGAACCGAAAGATCTGCTCGATTCGACCGATGACGCGCCGATCATTCGGCTGGTGAATTCGCTGCTGCAGCACGCCGTCAAAGAGCGCGCCAGTGATATCCACATCGAGCCCTTCGAAGACGAAATTCGCGTCCGTTTCAGGATCGATGACGTGCTGTATGAGCCAATGAAGCCGCTGCCCCGATCGCTCCAGCCGGCGATCGCTTCGCGCATCAAGATCATGGGCAATCTCGACATCGCCGAGAAACGACTGCCCCAGGATGGGCGAATCCGGTTGAAGATCGCCGGCCGCGATTACGACGTTCGGCTCTCGACGGTACCGATCGCCCATGGCGAACGACTCGTGCTTCGCCTCTTGCCCGACACCCAGGAACTGCTCGATCTCGAAAAGATCGGCTTCAATCCCATCCAACTCGCCGCCCTCGATCGCATCATGCGCCGCCCCAATGGGATCTTTCTCGTCACCGGACCGACGGGCAGCGGCAAGACCACGACGCTTCACGCTGCGCTTGCGAAGGTGAATGGTCCGGACAAGAACATCATCACGATCGAAGATCCCGTCGAAATCACGCAACAGGGCGTCGGACAGATCGAAGTCAATCCCAAGATCAATCTTTCCTTCGCGATCGGACTGCGCGCGATCCTGCGTCAGGACCCGAACGTCGTGTTAGTCGGAGAGATTCGCGATGTCGAAACGGCGGAGATTGCCATTCAAGCCTCCCTCACTGGCCACCTCGTGCTCTCGACGCTCCATACGAATGACGCCGCGAGCGCGCTGACCCGGCTTGTCGACATGGGCGTAGAGCCCTTTCTCGTCGGTTCCTCGCTGGTCGCCGTGCTGGCCCAGCGTCTGGTTCGAATTCTCTGCCTCCAATGCCGCGAGGCCTACACGACGACCGATGAAGAATTGCGCGAAATCGGCGTCAGGCCTCCTGGACGACCGGTGACGCTCTACCGCGCCGGCGACTGCACCGCCTGCAGTCACACGGGCTATCATGGACGTCTCGGCATCTTCGAATTGATGACGATCGATGACGAGATCCGAGGCCTGATCAGTCAGAACGTCGATTCCAAGACGATCAAGGCAACCGCCATGCGCAAGGGAATGGGAACGCTGCGCGCCGACGGTGCCCGAAAGGTTCTCGCGGGCACGACTTCCGTTGCCGAAGTGATCCGCGCTACAGAAGAAGAGGAAAACAGCGGTCAGATCTAGAGCCTTCTTGTCGAATGGGCAGGCCGCACTTTGGGTGGCCGGCCAGGTGGCATCACCCGCTGGATCGCAAGCCGCCAGAAAGCGAATCGGAGACACCGCGTGCCTGTCTATGCCTACAAAGGCGTGAATCAATCGGGCAAGCCCACCAAGGGCACGATCAGCGCCGAAGGTCCGCGCGCCGCGCGGACCCAGATGCGTGCGGGCGGTATCTTTCTCACGGAAATCACGGAAACCCAGGCGGGCACGAACGGCAGGGCGAGTACTTCGGGCCGCGGCCTCAACATGCAGATCAATTTCCCGACTCGGATTCCGGCAATGGAGATCGCGATGGCGACTCGACAGCTTGCGACTCTGGTGGGTGCCGGCGTTCCGCTGGTCGAATCGCTGTCGGCACTCGTCGAACAGACGGAGCACAAGACGCTGAAAGGTGTGTGGGCGCAGGTGCGAGACAAGGTCAACGAGGGTGGATCGCTCGCCGAAGCACTCCAATCGACGAACCGCTTCGACAATCTCTATATCTCCATGGTGCGAGCCGGTGAGGCCAGTGGCGCACTCGAAGCCGTGCTCGCCCGCATCGCCGATTACCTCGAAGATCAGGTCCGGCTCAATAGCCGCGTGCTTTCGATCCTCACTTATCCGCTCTTCATGCTGGCCTTCGCCGGAGTCGTCGTCGGCGTCATGGTCACTCTCGTGCTGCCACAGATCACCGAACTCCTGATCTCGCAGAATCTGGAGCTGCCTTGGTACACGTCTGCCGTAATCGGGTTCTCGGATCTCCTGCGCGGCTATTGGTGGCTGATCCTGCTCGGAATCTTCGCGCTGGCCATGCTGTATCGCAGCGTCTCGAGAACGAAAGGGGGACGTGCCGCCCTCGATCGCTTCTGGCTCGGCTTTCCGGTCATCGGTCGCGTCATCCGCTTCCTGGCGATCGCCCGCTTCACCAGAACCCTCGGCTCGCTCCTGGCCAGCAGTGTCAACATCGTCCAGGCGTTGAACATTGCGCGACACGTCGCCAACAACTCGATATTCGAAGCCGCAGCCGATGCCGCCCGCGACAGCATCCTCGAGGGCGCCCCACTCGCGACACCCCTGCGCCAGAGCGGCGAATTCCCTCCCCTGGTCACGACGATGGTCGAAGTCGGCGAGAGATCGGGGGAACTCGAGAGCATGTTGATCAAAGTTGCCGATACCTATGAAGAACAAGTCGAAACGAGCATCGCGCGCCTCACGTCGCTGCTCGAGCCCGTTCTCATCCTGGTGATGGTCGGGGTCGTTGGCATCATCATCATGGCCGTATTGATGCCCATGCTCCAACTGACCGAGAGCATTGGCTAGTGCCTGCACCAGGCGCCCGTGAAACACGACGCCCCATCCGGAGAATCCAATGAAAAATCTCATTTCCATGACAACGTTTCAGGCAACGTTTCAGGCAACGCTTCAGGCCACGCTTGCGACGGCCAAACCAATGCGCGCTGCGCGACCACGAAACACCGGCTTCACGCTGATCGAGATCATGGCGGTCGTCGTCATCATGGGAATGCTGATGGCGACACTCGCGGTCGGGATCAGCGGCCAGATCGACAAAGCCCGCGTCAGCACGACGCGCACGAAGATCGTGCGGATCGAGCAAGCCCTCGAGTTCTACCAGATGGACAATGCGCGCTTTCCGACCATCGATCAGGGACTCGACGCGCTCGCCAACAAGCCCTCCTCGCCTCCCGTACCGCGCGCCTATACGCCGGGCGGATATATCAAGACCGATGGCCTCGAAGATCCTTGGGGCCAACCCTTCCAATACCGGATTCCGGGATCCAACAATCCGCATTCATTCGACCTCTGGTCGCTGGGTCCGGACGGAGTCGAAGGCAGCGACGATATCGCCAACTGGAAGGTCCAGGACAACGTCTAGGACGAATCGACATCGACGCGACTAGACCTCGAGACCACGAGCACGTGAAATGAATTTCTCGATACGACGCACGCGATCGACTTCTTCCGGCGGCTTCACGCTGATCGAGTTGATGGCCGTCATCGCAATCATGGGCATGGTTTTCGCGATCGGCATTCCTCGACTGAGTCGCTCCCAATTGCGCGGGCTGCGAATCGAAGCGGAGGCGATCGCCGGCAGCCTCGAATTCGCGCGCCAGCGCGCGATCATGACCGCGGTCCCTCACCGCGTGCTGATCGATCTCGAGGAAGGTGGATATCGGATCGAATGGCTGGTCACTGAAGGCGAGGCCTTTGCGGCCATCAGCGAAGACCAATCGCAAAACGACGGCAGCCATGGCGGGGCCGGCGAAACGACTGCATCCAGCTCGGAACAGGCAATCGACTTCTACCCACCCACACGCAATGAACGCGACTACTACCCGATCCCGAATCGCCAACTCGGGGCCTTCACATGGCTCGATGGCTCACGCTATTTCGTCGGACTCGAGAGCGCACGGGGCTGGATCGAAGGCGGGGATGTCCAGATCTCCTTCGATGTCGACGGAACCACCGAGTATTCGCTGCTCGAGATCGCCGATGCCGAGGACAACCATCTCACGCTCGAAATCGAACCGATTCTCGATCGCGTGCGGCGGCGCTTCGGGCGGGCTCGATCATGAACGCCGTGGAGGCTCGAGGGTGTACGATCGGGACACGCAAAAAGACTGTCCGCGGGTTGACGCTGCTCGAGGTTTTGGCGGCGGTGATGATCTTCGCGATGGTGATGACCGTCCTGGTCAGCACGAGTTCGAATGCCGTCCATCACGTGGGCGTTTCGGCGAGACGCCTCGAAGCGGATCTCGTCGTCGACAGCCTGCTGGCCGACCTCGAAGTGCAGATCAAGCAGGGACTCGCGCCGTCGATCGACAAAAAAGAATTCATCAGCGAACAGTATTCGATCCGCATGGTCATGACCGACCTCGTACCGGCCGAGCAAATCGCGACTGTGGGCGGTGCACTCTCGCTGGTCGCCTCGGCCTTACCCGAGGTGGTCGGCCATTTAAAGCAATACGACATCGAAGTGAGTTGGATCGAACCGCGCGGCGCGCAAAGTGTGCGGCGAACGACGTTCGCCTTTGACTGGCAGAGCGCCCAGGCCGAGCTCGCGAGCTTGATCGACGCGGCCGGCTCCGCCGCCAGCGGAATCTCCGGACTTGCTGATGCCGGTACCGATGGACAGGCGGCGACTGGAAGCGGGCCTGGGACTGCAAGCCGTTCCGGCGCGAAAAAGCCCCCTAGAGCAAACCCCTTGATCAAGTCTCCTCAGAAACGCTTCAATGGCCGCAACGCTCGGATGCGACATCTGCGGCGGCTCGCTGGCCAGGAAATATGAGCCAACGTCCGCTGCGACACCCACGTACGACGCGGCCCACCGGCTTCACGTTGATCGAGGTCGTGGGTGCGTTCTTCTTGATGGTCGTCGTGCTCGTATTCATTACCGGCATCTTCGTCGAAAATGGGCGCCAGCGCGCCGCCGCGACGGAGTTGATGCGTGAACGCCTCTCGGCCATCGGGACGCTCGCGTTGGTCGCCGCCGATCTTGAATCAGCCATTCTGCTGACACCGAAGGAAGGCGCAGATCCCCAGGATCACCCCTGGCAATTCGTGGCCGACGACAGTGGCGAGTTCGGTGCAACGTCGCTCAAATTCGTGACCCAGAACGCCCCCGCCACGAACAGCGGAGAGAATGTGTCGAGCTGGGTCAAAGTCGCCTACCACCTCGAAGCGGAAGACGAAACCGGGTGGACCCTCCAGCGCTGGCTCTCGCTCCGCCCACCCTCGCAAGACGGCGACGAGTTTCCGGATTCGAGCGATGACGGGTGGGCGCGCGTGGCCATTGGCGTGAGCGATTTCGGCGTTCGCTTTCTCGATTCCGAGGGCAATTGGGTCGACGAATGGGATTCGACCTACCAGGCTCCGAGTCAGATGCTCCCCGAGGCGGCCGAGATCACGATCGAACTCCTGCGCGATCGACGACGAGGCGAGTTGCAGGGCGAGGAAACAATGATCCCGGGAATCCCCCAGACCCGAACCGTGACGCTGGTCATGCAGCCGATCGACGTAGCGGCATTGATCAATCTCGAGAATGGAGGCGGTCAGGAGACCGACTGCTTCACGATCGGTCAATGCCTGGACGCGGGTGAGAATGACTGGTACTCGCTGGAACTAGAAGACCAATGCGGCGGCGACGAGTTTCTTTGCGCGCTTCTGACGAGCCCGGACAACAACTGCTGGGCTGCGATCGAAACCAGCTATCCGAAACTGGCCTCATTGGCGCCCGAAAGCTGCTCGTCATGACCGGCGAGTTTTTCGACCCGCCTTCGCATCACGGCTCCTCCTCTCGGCGGTCGCGGGGGATCGTCCTGGCGATCGTGTTGGTCCTGATCTTCGTATTAGTCGTCGCCGTCACGGCCTTCCAGCGCCGTGCCATCATCGACACATCGATTGCCAGCAATCGGCTTCGCATGGCGGAAGCCGACGCGCTCGCGCGTGGGGGCCTGCGCATCGCTGCGGCCATGGTCTACGTCATTCATTTGAAGGAAGTGGCGGATTCCGCCGCCGAGACCTCGGGCAATCCGCTCGCCAATGCAAGTGATGACGCACTGGGTACGGCGAAATCAGCCGATGGCGTGGTGTTTCCGCCCGACCTGCTCTGGTCGCGGCTGGGAGATCACGAACTGCAACTCGGAAACGGTCGAAGCCTTCGCGTCTCGATCGAAGACGAAGGCGCCCGTCTGAACCTGAACGCGCTCGTGCCGGCGCTCGCTGGGGTCGTCGACGAGAGCCCCGGTACGGGATCGGCAATTGACAGTACCCACTCGACTAGCACACAGACCACATCGAGCGATAGTCGAGACGCCGAAGACTACCTGAAGAGCGTGCTGGAATACATTATCGAAGGCATCGATGACGGCTCGCCCACCACGCAATACGACCCACGCGCGATCGCTCGCAACCTCATCGACTACATGGATGCGGATAGCGATGCAATCGGTGGACGCGATGAGAACAGCTATTACCGCGCACAGGACCCGCCCTACAGCGCTCGCAACGGTCCCTTTCTATCCGTCGACGAGATTGGCCTGGTCGAAGGCGTCGATGCCCCTCTGCTCGACGCGATGCGAAAATACGTCACCGTCCATCCCATCGGCAGCGTCCAGGGCATCAATCTGAACCGAGCCGAACCCTGGGTCCTGTCGATCGTCTATTCGGGAACCAGCGGCGACCGGGAGCTCATCAAGGAGCAGACCGTGCGAGACATCTGGGCGTTGCGGGATCAATCGAAACTTCTCTGCGACGAGCTCAGAGCTGATCTCGTTCGATGTGTGTTACCCGCGGATATCGGAAACGGTGAGCTCGCGGAAGGCTCGATCTATCCGGAAACGACTCTACCCGCCGAGGTCAGTGTCTTTCGAGTCGTCGCCGAGGCCACGGTCGATAATCTCACGCGCCGCATCGAAGCGATCTACGACACCCGCTCACTCTCGGGGCCCCAGCTGCTATCCTGGCGGCGCCTGCGGGGACCGGACTAATGCCACCGGCACGAAAACCATAGGCTTCGGTGTCTTGGGGACGAATAGAGATCGGTTGGGCGCGATCCGGGAACCGGAGCGAACTCCAACCGCAGGACGTTGGATGGCGGTCCTCTCGCACCCGTCGAGGAGTTGAATCGAGAACATGGTGATGTTCGAGCGCAGCGTGCTCGGTCTGGACGTCGGAAGCCAGAGCCTGAAGGCCGTGGAATTGCGAATTTCGCCGCGCAGCCTCGCGCCCGGCCCCTTTCGCATCCACCCACGCCTGGACGAAGCCTCGCCGGTCGCCGAGCACATTCAGCGCTTCATCGCGATGCATCAGCTTCCGACCAGCCAGGTCGCTTGCGCGCTACCGGCCGGTCAGCTTTCGACGCGACGACTCGAATTTCCCTTCAGCGACTCGCGGCGACTCGCCCAGGCGATTCCCTTCGAGATCGAAGCCGAGACGCCCTTCGATCTCGAGGACATTTTCGTCGACTGGAATCTTCTCGAAGGCGACCGGAATCACGGGTCGGTCGCAGCGACCCTGGTCAAACGCAACCACGTTTCCGAGGCGCTCGATCAATTCCAGGCGGGCGGTTGCAATCCGCATGTCCTGGAAGCCGGCGGCCTGGTGCTGGCCAACCTGGCCGCGGTTTTCGAGCTCGACGGGAATCATCTGATTGCGGACATCGGTCACGAGAAGACGACCTTCTGCGCCATGCAGAACCGCAAACCGATTCTGGCGCGCAGCATCGCCGTGGGCGGCCGAGCCATGACCGAGGCCATTGCAAAGGAAAGGGGACTCTCGATCGAAGACGCGGAGCAGCGCAAGATCGAGGGCGGCATTCTGGGCGCTGCAGGGGATTCGCCCGGCGTCGTTGCCATCCTCGATCGCATCGCGCGGGAGGCGCTCCGAACGCTCGATGCCGCCGAGACCCCGATGAGTCAGGGAAGCGTCGCGGACGATTCCTTGATCACGCTGATCGGAGGCGGCGCTCGTCTG
This sequence comes from Deltaproteobacteria bacterium UBA4427, assembly GCA_963854795.1. Classification (GTDB taxonomy): domain Bacteria; phylum Myxococcota_A; class UBA9160; order UBA9160; family UBA4427; genus UBA4427. Next base: position 13,492 of record CAWLAJ010000062.1, read on the forward strand.
GCCCAGATCGAGGAATTCTTGACCCGACGCACGGGTCGAACGACGCGGCGACTTCAGATGCCTGCAGACTCCAGCCATGCCAGCCTCGTCGAAGGAGTGGATCCCGTTCTCTTCGGACCTGCCCTGGCGCTCGCTCTTCGGCTTTCCGGCGAACCGCTGACCAAGATGAATTTTCGCCAGGGCGAGTATGCGTTCCGACAGGACTTCGCCGATCTCTTCAATCGGCAGTTCCGCCCGACGGCCGCCCTCGCCGCGGTTCTCGCCGTTCTTCTCGTCGTGAGCACGATCACGACCGTCACGCTTCAGCATCGCCGCGCCAACCTCCATCGCGCAGCGACCGTCAAGCTCTACCAGGAGGCCTTTCCGGATCGTCCACTGGCACCGGACAATCCCGTCGGTGCGCTCGGCGCCGCGCTTCGCGATGCCCAGGAACGCGCGGATTTTCTCGGCCTCTACAGCGGCAACCGATCCGCACTCGATCTTCTCGCGGAACTTTCCCGCACGATCCCCAGCGACCTTTCGGTGCGCATCACGGAAATCAACATCGATCGCAACGTCATTCGTCTCGACGTCGACGCGGAAGGCTTCGAAGCCGCCGATCGTCTGACGTCGGTCCTCGGTCGGACCCACCCCTTCGAACGCGCAAAGGTCGCCGGTTCGATCAAGACCGATCGCAAGACCGGAGGCGTGAGCTTCAATGTCAGTATCCCCCTGGCCAACACCGGAGGGGACGCATGAGCGAGCTTCTCGGAAGAGTCCGGGTTCTGTGGAACGGTCTGGCACCCCGCGAACGAGTTCTGGTCGGGATCTCAGGATCGGCGGTCGCGGTCATGATTCTCTTCTTCGGAATCGTGGTGCCGGTCATGGCAGCGACCGAAAACGCCCGATCGAGTGCGGAGATCGCCGAACGACAGCTCGCCATGATGCAGCGAATGCGGCGCGACTGGGACGGCTTGCACCAAAGACTCAGCACGGTCGAAAACGAGATCACGGCCAGTCGAGATAGGCAGAATCTGCTCACGCTGCTCGAATCGCTGGCCGCCCGCGCGGGGGTGAAGCCAACTTCGATGGAGAAGCGTCAATCGGGCAAGAGCGAACGCTATGAAGAAACCAAGGTCGAAGTCAGCCTGAAGAGCATCTCTCTACAACAGGCTGTGCAATATCTCGCAAGCATCGAAAGCGCAGCCCGACCTCTTTCCGTCAAGAGCCTGCGCATCAAGCGGCGACCCGGGCGGGCGACGAGTACCGAGAAGAACCCCCCCGATCTGATCGATGTCACCTTCTCGGTCTCCGCTTTCAAACCCCACTGAGTCGGCGGGCCGCAGCAGGCACGGGACAAGATCGGTAGAGTAGCGGGGTGACCGAATCCCAGCCGGAGATTGCCCGTAGTGGGCCCATGGTCGTTCCGAAGGTCGCAGGCTTTCCCATTGCGATTGCCCTGATTCTCGCTTTCGTCGTCCTGCTCTTTCCCTGGGACAGCCTCGCTCGACGCGTCGCCTGGGAAGTCTCCAGCGCCAGCGGAGCTCAGGTGACGATCCGCACCCTCGCCCCGGCCCTCACCGAACGCGGTCCGGTGTTACGCGCCCGCGACGTCTTGATCGAACATCCGGCGATCGATCGGCTAAAACTCAGTGTCCTCGAGATCGCGCCGAGAAATCTTCTGCAGTGGTTTCAAGGCGCGCCGAGTCTGCGCATCTGGACGATGAGCGAACTGGGATTGATCGACGGCGTGCTCGGCTTCGGAGAATCGACGAGTTATGTCGGGCGACTCCGTCGCATCGAACTCGCTCGCCTGCCTCTTCGCCTCGATGCCAGTCACATCGAATTTTCTGGACAGCTAGACGGCGAAGCCGATATCGCACTCGATCCCAACGGTACTCTACGCGGTCGCATGTCTTTCGAGAGCGAGTCCCTCACCATCAATGCGATCCTGCTTCCCGAAGCGATCCCGTTCGCGAAGGCGACAGGCTCGATCGAAATCCTCGACAGCGGCGCTACGCGCATCGATTCGCTCATCGTCGAAGGCGAACATCTCGAGGGCAGCCTTTCCGGCGAGATCGGCCTCGTCCATCGCAGCCAATCGCCGCCCATCGACTTGCTCATCGACCTGCGCATCGTCGACTCCACGCTTCGACGACTCGCATCCGCGGCGGGGCTCCCGGTCTCCGCATCCGGTGTCCTCGACACCCGCGTTCGCGGAACCGTGGAAGTGCCCGACTTCGGGATCAACCGGAGCCGGAAGGCAACGAGGACGCGATCGGATCGCCAACCACGACGTAGGGCGCGCCCATGACGACTTCTGCGGCCGACGAACTCCAGCGAGTCTTCAAGACCCTGGCGGATCCGACGCGCGTCCGGATTCTGCGACTGCTCGAGCAAGAGGAGTTGATCGTCGGCGAGTTGATGGACATTCTCGGCATGGCACAGTCGAGGGTTTCGCGCCATCTGGCCGTTCTGCGCGAAACCGGTCTCCTGGCCGATCGCCGTGATGGAACCTTCGTCGCCTACCGGATGGTTCTGCCCGAGGATGGGCCCTGGAGAGACGCCTGGACCCTGGCCCGCAACAGTCTGGCCAGCGATCCCACCGCGGACCGCGACGACACGCTGCTAGGCCGCGCGCTGGCAGCGAGGAAGGCAAACCGGGGCCGAAGCTTCTTTGATTCCATCGGTCCGGAGTGGGATGCCCTGCGTCGGATCTTCGGCGACGACCTGCTTCGGGCGCGGGCAACGACGATGTTAGTCGAACCTCGCCTCCGAGTCGCCGACATCGGGACGGGCACCGGCGTGTTGGCGTTCGAGTTGGCTGAACTCGGACTCGATGTCGTCGGCATCGACCGATCGGAAGCCATGCTCGAAACCGCCCGCCTGAAATACGCCGCGCGCGAAGCGAGTGCCTTGGGGACGGTCGAATTCCGAACCGCCGATGCGCATGACCTACCACTCGACTCCCACGCTTTCGACGCGGTGTTTGCGCATATGGTGCTCCATTCCCTCGAAGAACCGGAACGCGCGATTCGCGAGATGGCACGGATCGTTCGGCCGGGGGGCCGAGTCGTGCTCGTCGACTTCTTGCCCCACGAACACGAGTGGATGAAACAAGAATTGGGCTTGGTCTGGCTGGGCTTTTCCCCGGAGACCTTGAGTGGCTGGCTGGAAGCGGCCGGACTCGAAACACCGCGCATCGCGCAGCATGATCCCGACGCAAAGCGAGACCTGCCGGCGAGCTTCGTCGCGGTTTCACGCAAACCCGAGTCGTCCTGATCGTGGACGCCTCGGCCATCTGCTTCGATGCGACCGGAACGCTGATCGAAACGGCCGAACCTGTGGGAGTGGTCTATCGACGTGTCGCCCTCGAATATGGCGTCAACCTTCCGGCGTGGCGAATCGAAGATGCCTTTCGCCGAATCCTGGCGCGAGCCCCGGCGCGCGGAACCGATGGCGAGGATTTCGAAACGCGCAGCGCAAACGAATTCGAGTGGTGGTCGGAGCGAATTCGCGAGACCTTCCAGGCGACCGACAGCACGGCGCGCTTCGACGACTTCCCGGCCTTCGCGGCGGCGCTCTTCGAGACCTATCGCTCCTCCAGCGCATGGCTTCGTCGCCCGGGCGCTGCTGCGATGCTCGAGCAATTGCGCAACCGAGGCCACTCCCTGGCCATCGTCAGCAACTTCGACCATCGTCTTCCTGAGATCCTAAAAGGCCTTGAAATTGCTTCACTTTTCGATCTCATTATCATCC
>CAWLAJ010000063.1:0-17166 GCA_963854795.1 Deltaproteobacteria bacterium UBA4427
CCGAATACCGCGGGAGATGCTCTTCTCGACATCGAAGAATCCGGTGATCGAGTCGCCGAGTGGGCGTCGGAGAACGCGGCGCTGATCCTGGGTATGATCGCGATCATTCTGGTTCTGGCAGCTGGAACTGGCCTCTACGTTCAACACAACTCGACAGCCCGGGACGAAGCGGCCGACGCTTTGGCGCTGGCTACGGGCAACTACCGCTTGGCCATGGGCGCAGACGTGGCGGGCGGGCCGATCGTCGAGCCCGCCAACCCCGAACTCGCGGCCCGAATGCGAACGGAATACGCAGAGAAGTTCAGCGCCATCGCACGTGAGCATGCGGGAACGGCGGCGGGCGCGTTGGCCTGGCTCGAAGCCGGAAACCTGCAAGCCGAATTGGGCAAGCTCGAACACGCGGCTGCGAGCTTCGAATCCGCGCGCGAGGGCGCGCCGGGACTGGCAATCAGTGCGATCGCATCGACCCGATTGGCCGGTCTCGCCGAAGATCGCGGCGCACCCGGCGAAGCCGCCACCGCCTATGAAGACGCCGCGAGCGTCGAAGCCTACCCACTGCGCGCCGAATCACTGACGGATGCGGCGCGCTGCTGGGTCGAGGCGGGTGAGTCCGACCGTGCACTGGCGGTCTACCAACGCTTCGAAACGGAGTTCCCCGATGAACTCGCGGCGCCCCAGATCGATTCCCTGATCGCGGAATTGCGAATCGCTCGGCAGCCCTGAGCGTGAGCACCGACTGAAGGTCGTTACGGCGCGCGGCGTTTCCGTCGTTCAATTCTCGCGTTCGAAATTTCCGGTCGATTCTTCCCAGGCACGGCGCAGCACGAACTCGCGCGAGAGTCCGACCGGAACGATCATCGTGATCTGTCCATAGCCTGCATCCGCGGTCAGCCGATCGGTCGCCAGCGTCGCTTCGAGACTGGTGTTGTTATGCGCCGCCTGTCGGCCAATATCACCCAGTTGTGTCAGGAATCTACGGAAATCGGCGAGTCCCGCGCGATCCGTGGTCTTGCCGTGTCCGGGAATCACGCGGTCGAAGGGCAGGCTGGACGCCGCATCGATCGTGGCCGGCCATTCCTGCACAGAGCCGCCCGCCTCGAGATCGATATTCGGGTAGAACCGATTGAAGAAGAGATCCCCCATATGCACGACACGCTCATCGTGAAAGACCACAACCAGATCACCATCCGTGTGCCCACGTCCTGGATGAACGAGTTCGAGCGACTTTCCGCCGATCTCCAGGGTCTGTCGATCGCTGAACGTCTCGTTAGGCAGGAGTGCGGCTGCGTCACCGGACCAGAAATCGGCATCGAGCACCAACAGGTGGGAGAGGGTGCGCTCCGTCGAAAGAACGCGGGTTCCAGGCTCGAAGGCCGGATTCCCATGCGTATGGTCGAGGTGATAATGCGTATTGATCAGCAAGACCGTCTCGGCACCCGTCAGCTCGCGTGCCAGCTCACGAATCCGCTTCCCCTGCATCGGAAAAGTCAGGCTGTCAACGACGACTGCGCCGACATCGGTTCGCAACACTGCCGTGTTTCCGCCCATACCATGCAGTACCCAAAGGTCTTCGCTCAGCTTTTCGACATCGAGTGCGCGCAGCTGCAAGAAAACGTAGGCGCCGGCCATCGCCGACAACGCGATCAATCCAAGCAGGACGAGTTTCAAGATCCGCATCATTGATTCATTACGATCCGTTGTTCGTGGGTCGTTCATGGGGCCAATGGAGTCACCTATACAGCAGCCGAGCGTAGGGCGGCTCGGTGAGTGCCTTCGAGCGTACGCGTCGCACGACCGGTCCGCTGGCTCTTTCTAGTGAGAAGGTTATGGTTTCTCGTCCTGAGCCCGCCCACCCGGAGTAGAGCGATGAGATTGTCGGCGATGAATCGCGTCGTGGACGTCGCGGTCGCCATTTTTTTGGTCGCGTTCCTCTGCGCTTGTGAGGCGGATCCCGAAGACCAGGCGAGCTCGCCGACACCGCGTGCCATCGCGAAGCCAGCCCAAACTGAGAGTTCAGAGCCCGAAATCGGGCGGATGGACTCGATCATCAAACAACACAAACAAAGCATGGCCGAAGCCGAAGGACGGGAGGGCATTCTTGCAGAGCAACGGCTCTACTCGGTCTTCGACGAAGAGCTGATCATTCGTGATTTCTTCCAGGACAGGCGCGAGGGGTTCTTTCTCGACGTCGGCTGCTCCGAACCGATCAAGGGGAGCAACACCTACTATCTCGAAAAGCATTTGGGATGGTCGGGTATCGGGATCGACGCGCTCGTCGACTACCGCGAAGCTTGGCTGGCAAAGCGCAAGAACTCCCGCTTTTTCGCCTATCTAGTCACGGACCGATCCGGCGTTCAAGCGACCTTCTACAAGTCTCCGGGATTGGGCATCTCATCGACCAATCAGGCCTGGGCGAGCGGGAAGGCGTTTGGAGCGAATCTCAAGACCGAGGAGCTGCAGATCGAATCGATCACCCTGAACGACCTCCTGGATCGGGAAAATGTCACCAAAATCGACCTACTGGCCATGGATATCGAAGGCCATGAACCCCAGGCGCTTGCCGGCTTTGACATCGAGAGATTCAGCCCCGAGCTCGTGGTCGTCGAAAAATCGATCGGACCGAGAAAGAACAATGCCGTTCGACGGTACTTCGAGGCGCACGGCTACCGGATGATCGAGAGGTACGTCCCCTTTGATCCGGTCAATCGCTATTTCGAGCGAAGATCGGGCGATAGTGCTGGCGAATTTCCAATTCCACTCAGTGGGAGAATTTGAAGCGAGGCGGCTCAACGTAATTCGCTCTCGATAGAGATTCGGGATTCACGCAAAGACGGACCCCGACATGTCGCTAGTCCGAGTGGTGGGCATCAGCCCGGTGCCGGCGTGCGCTCGTGTGCAACATCCGAATGGCGGGTGGCACTTCCGCGTTTCGATCTTCTGAAATCCCGGAGTCGACGTCCTGCCGCGTGGAGAATGAACGCGCGCGACGAAGCAGCTTGAGCTGTCTGGGCGGACTCTCAACGTCATCAGCAGTGCGACTACGACAATTACTGCGCGATTGCCCCGACCGAGAAAGTACGTCGGATTTTGGGTCCAATCGTGGTTTTAGTATGCTCTTGAAGATGGAAGACTTGGCAGCAGAGTTGATGGTCTTAGCGGATTCATGGACTACGTACGTGATCCGTAGCACCACCCGAATGCTCGCTACGCTGAAGACGCTGCTCACCCTGCGAGAGTCATCGTTCTGGTGGCCCTACATCGGCGCCTTCGTGCTGTGGGCGGCGTGGGCATTCAAAACGACCTACCAGGGAAAAGGCATCCGCAGCTTCCTTCGGTTCTGCTTCCCGAAAGAATTCTACTTCCATCGATCGACGGCGACAGATGTACAGGTGTACCTCATGAACCTGTTTTTCCAGCTACCCAGTCTCGTGTTTCCCGGCGTCGGGGCCGCCGTTGTGGCGACCACTATCCTCGGACTAGATTGGTCGAAAGTTGAGTCGTACCCGCTTGGACCCTGGGAGTCGATCCCATTCTTGCTGGTGTGGGTCTTGACCGAAGAGCTCGGCTACTACGCCGCACACCGGATGTACCACCGTGTCCCGTTCCTCTGGGAGTTCCACAAAGTCCATCACAGCGCGGAGGTGCTGACGCCGCTAACCATATTTCGCAAGCACCCAGCTTTCGATGCGACGAGCGGAATGTTCATAACGCTCATTCGAGGCGTCGTTCTCGCAGCCCTCGTCGCGGCATTCAACATCGAGTTCAGCGCGGTCCATATCGTCGGTTTGACAGTTTACAGGTCGACCTTTCGTTTCTTCGGGCAGCACCTTCGGCACTCGCACATTTGGTGGGCGTGGGATCGCAGGATTAGCCACGTATTCATCAGTCCAGCGCAGCACCAGATTCACCACAGCTACCTGCCCGAGCATTTGAACAAAAACTTTGGAGAGGTGTTCGCTCTCTGGGACTGGCTCTTCGGCTCGTTGTACGTGGCCGGCGAGAGGGAAGATTTGGCAATCGGCCTCGGTGAAGAACACGAAATCACCAACGGCGTGGCCGCGTATCTGGTTCCATTTAGAAATATTGGCCGTATGGCCCAGTCCAGCATTCGACGGTGGGTTCGTTGACCCTTCGCGAGAGTGCCCGCCCCAAGGAGGCCGTGATCCAGTGTCTCCCACGAGCCGGGAGCAACCGTGGTCGACACTGAAACTTGACTCGCCAGGCTACACCCCGCCGCCGACCTCGCTGGTGAACCGACAACCCTCGAATCGACACGAACACCCAATGTGAGCCCGGGGGACACCGCGACCAGCCGAGCGGTGTGACGCGCAGATTATCGAAGAGACTCCGGTAATCGGGCGAGCCGCCAGCGGCAACTTCACGCTCGAGTCGTCGCACCGAACAGAGCCCCTGCAGTTGAGCGACACATGTCGGTCGCGGGGACCTTTCGAGGCCAACGGAAATGGATGTCGCCAAGGACTCAGGCCCGGTTGGAAATGCGAGGGAACACCCGCGAATCGCTACGAGACGGGGCAGGCGGCGCCAAGATGGTTTGAGGACTGGGTGTCGCGAAGCAGGTCACGCGCTTCCTGCATCTTCACCACCGATAAGATATATTATGTTAAGTACAGAAGCAGACCCGGTTGAGGGATCTCAGTGAAGCGCTGCCACCCCGTTGAATCCTGACTGACTGGTAGGTAGACTGCTTTTATGACCGGCGAGTGCTCTTCCACACCACAAGGCCAGGAACGGCGACGAGAGATCCTCGTTCAGGCGATCGACGTCTTCGGGGAGGCCGGGTTTGGCGGAGCCAGAATCGATGAAGTCGCCCGGCGAGTAGGCATTCGTCGCCCCTCGATCCTCTATCACTTCCCCGACAAGCAGGCCCTCTACGAGGCGGCAGTCTCGAATATCGTCGACGATATCCTGGCGCGTGTTCTCGAGATCGATCCGGAGCTGCCAGGGCGTCTCGAGGCGATCGCGAACGCCTGGATCGATTTCATCATCGCCCGCCCGAATGCCGCACGCGTTCTGCTCCGCCAGATGATCGATGCCAACCCCATCACCATCCAGGGGATCGCCAAGCCGGTGGAAACCTTGCTGGCCTCGATCCAGTTGGCGATGGACGACCAGCTCGGAGCCGAGGTCGGGGAGACCATCGATGCGACCGAATTTATCCTGATCCTGTCGAGCACCTCTCTGGTCTGGGTCTCGAGCCGAAGCGCCGTCGAAGGTGCATTCGGACTCGACACGCTTTCGCCGCAATCGGTCCAGCGACACCGGAGAACTCTTCACGCGCTGACACGACAGCTTCTGTCGGCCACGAGTGACGGCGCCGTCCCGTGGGCTTCGGAGGCAGAACGAGCGCTCACGAAGCGAAAACGAACGAAGCACACGAATCCGAGGGAACCGAAACGATGAACTGCACGAAAGTCACCCCACCTCGACCCGACGATGGCCGAAAGACGACGGCGACCTGGCTCCTGTCACTCGGCTGCCTGCTGCTCGTGTTTTCGCTCTTTTCTTTCTCCGCCTCACCGTTGCCTGCCGGTGCATCGAATGAATCCGCAACCATCGATCTGTCGGAATACGAGGGAAATTGGGAGCGAATCGAGGACGCAGAAGCCGATCAGGCTCGGCTCTCGGCGATCGGGCGCGCGTTGGAAGGCCTTACCTGGATCATGCGAAAATTCGCGAGCCCGATCCTTCGCAAGACCACGAAACCGCCCGCCAAGATGAGTTTCGTCTGGGACGGAGAACACCTCCACCGGGGCGTCCGGGGAACGGACGGCGAGTTCTCGCGCCCCATCGAGCTGGGCGCCGAACCGTATGTCGGCGTCGACAAGCGTGGCGTGGAAGTCTCATCTGCCTGGGCCTGGGACGAGTCGGGTTTGCGGGTCCACTGGGAAGAACATCAAGCGACCGGCAGCAACCTCTATCGAATCGACGCGCGTGACCGGACGCTGATCGTCGAGCACACGATCAAGGTCACGGCCATATCGAATGTTCGACCAATCGTATTTCTATCTCGATTCAGCCGCACGGACAGCGCTGAAAGCGAAGGTGGTGAGTCGGATTCGCCGACCGGGGCCAGGGCGGAGTGAAGAAAACGATCTTCGAGGCGACTCCGACCGGTCATGGATCGCCCTGCCCCACCGCCCGAAACTGAGCCATTTCCCACCCATCTGAAACATTGATGCGCGAGCCACGGTCACACCACTGGTTTTAGGCGCGATGAACGGCTAAAAGCACGTTCGCTCTCTCTGCAAAGAAGACGGGTTTTCGCGACCCCCGTCGCGGAGAGCAGTCGACCACGTGGCGCGCCCCCACGCCCAGAATGACGAAAAGATAGCCGACCGCTCACGCGGGCGGCCGTGTAGGCTGAAAGAGCCTTGGAGATAGACGAATGAGTCCGAGCAGGAAGAAGGCCGCCAAGACCACCGCGAAAAAGGCGGGTGCGAAGGCGAAGAAGGCCGCTGCAAAGAAGAAGGGCGCAGCCAAGAAGAAGGCGACCTCCAGCAAGAAGGCCGGGAAAAAGGCCTCCAGATCAGCGAAGAAGTCGGCCAAGAAGGCCGCGAAAAAGCCACCGGCCGCCAAGAAGTCCAGCGCGAAGACGGCCACAAAGAAATCAGCGGCCAAAGCAGCGGCCAAGACCAACGCGAAAGCCAAGGGCAAGGCCGCGTCCAAGAAGGCTGCTGCAAAACCCGCGAAGAAAGCAGATTCCCCAAAGGCCGCTTCCAAGAAGGCGACCGGCGCGAAATCCAAGAAGGGCTCTGCGAAAGCAGCCGACGCCCGTTCCGGCAAACGAGTTCGGGCGAAGAAGCCCGCAACGCCGACCGGGCCGCGACATCCGAAATTCGGATTCAAATGGATTTGCTTCGAGTGCGATGCGAAATTCTATGATCTCGGCAAGGAAGATCCGATCTGCCCGAAATGCGACGCCGACCAGAATGAACGTCCGGTCGCCGATGCCAAACCGGTTCCCGAACCCAAGAAGAAGAAGGCCAAGGTCGTGCGCCCGATGGCCCAGCTGCTCGACGAGGAGGAACCCGCGGCCCGACACGAAGACGACGGTCCGGCAACCGCATCGCCCGCGCAGGCCAAGATGTTCGACGAGACCGAATCGGACGAGGCCGGACTGGACATCGACGATGCCGACACGGCCGATAGTGCTGGGGAGCCGCCGGAAATCGACGCACTCTGATTCGACTGGGGAAACCCGACATCTCGTCTAGCCAGATCGTCCGATTCGAAGGGCGCTGCCGCCGGTCGGTGCCCTCAGATGGTCGTGAGTCGCTTGAAGTGCCGGTCGAGACCCTCACCAAAGCGCGAGCGCATGTCCAACTCACGCTCGAGTTCTTTGATCTGGTCTTCTCGCTCGGCGACATTGGCTGCCGCCATCCGGATGGCCGAGCTGGCCCGGGTCGTTCGCTGGAATTGTTCGACGTTGCCCGCGATCGACCCTACATCTCGCACGCCGCGCGCACGGTTTCGCTTCGCCGAGTCGAGGTCCGCTCGAACTCCATTCAACTCGCCCGCATAGGCTGAGCGCAAGGATTCGAGATCTTCAACCGAGTAGGCCTGATATGGCCTGAGTCCTTCGGTCGCTTTTTCGAACTGAAGATTTCGATGATAGTTCCAGCCTCCGGCCACACCGAGAACCAGAATCAGCAAGACCAGGGACCCGGTCGCTCGACCTGATTGATGGCGGTTCTGCATACGGGTTCTCCCAATGCGATGCGATCGGGGAAGATCGTCGCCTCCTGCATCTCATCGGCGACCGGGGCAAAAGACGGAGCGCCCTGCCCGGCTTTTCAGCCTATCTGTTCTCTCGATTCGAAAAATCGCATTCAACGTGCGCAGTCGGGCGGAAGCGAACCCGCGTGCAAACGGAATCTCGTCTGGAGGGGGCGCCCCGTGCGATCGACTGATCGATCGCACGGGGCTTCTTTCGAAGTCGATCAGTAAAGCAGTCGGTACGCCTGGAGACTGCGCATGACGCGCTTTACGTAGCTGCGCGTCTGCGAATAGGGAATTGATTCGACCCATTCATCATCCGGGCGCGGATCGCCCTCGACCCAATTGGCCACCACTCGGGGACCGGCGTTGTAGCTGGCGATCGAAGCCGAAATCTTGGTCGGAAACTGTCGCGATAATTCGCCGAGATAGAACGAGCCGAGTTCGATGTTCATACCCGGATCGAAGAGATCGTCGACATCGAAGTCGTCGCGGCCAACGCGACCGGCCAACTGCGCTCCGGTATCTCGCATGATCTGCAAGAGTCCTCGCGCACCGACGGGCGAGATGATCTTCGGTCGATAGCCGCTCTCTTCTCGCATGATCGAATAAACGAGCTCCGGATCGACGCTGCCATCGCCCATCGTGGCTGCATCGACATGGCCGGAATAGGCGGACGGCCATGCGTACCACCACAATTCTTCCAGACCGGCCACTGGACCACGCGCCAGCGAGGTCGTGTAGGCATCCACGATGACGCGCTGTGCGCGGTTGTAGTCGCCGGCCGAAGTCAGCAGTCGCGCCAGTGCGACACGGTCGTCAAGGCCGGCTGCGCTTCGAACGAGCCCCGCAGTTTCATCGGCACCCGACTCCATCAAACCGGCGGCCATCAGGATTCGCACTCGAGCGAGGTCGCTCGGTCGTAGCCCCGTCCGTCCCAATGCGATCTCGTGCCGAGGGCTCTTGAAATCGGATGGGGCCAGACGTTGGCGTGCGCGCCAGCCGTAATACGAGAGTGGGAACTCCTGCGCGAGACTCTCGAAGAGGCGGCTTGCTTGGCGGAGTTCGCCGGTGGACTCGAGTGCGCGAGCCTGCCAATAGATCGGCCGCAGGCGATCGATCTCCTCGTTCGTGGCCGCGGCGAGGGCTTCGAACTGGTCGGCGGCCCGCTCGTATCGCGCTTCGCGAAAATCACTCCAACCGAGGTTCCAGAGCGCTGCGCGAGAAAGTCCATCCTCGTCCGGGTCCTGCGCGAGGATCTCGAAATGCGCACGCGCCTCAGCGTTTCGATCGCGCCCGTCGAGTAACAAGGCCGCGAGGTAGTGCGCGCGCGATCGATGAGGACCCGATCGAGCGGCGATCTTTTCGAAGGCGGTGATCGACTCGGGAACCCGGTCCGCTCGGGCCATGGATCGCGCCAACCAGATCGGCGTGTCTCCGACCTGGTCCAGATCCTCGAAGGCTTGCAAGGCTTCGGGGTAGCGACGCAGCCGGAAAAGCGTCTGCGCACGCTGCTTGCTCGTTCGGGCCGACTCACTCTTCGAGAGACCCATCGATATCGCGCGATCGTAAGCCTCGAGCGCTTCCTCGTTCATCCGAAGGCGAAAGAGTCGATCGGCGCGGCGACGCCAGTCGCTGGCGCGGCGAAGCGTTTCGCCGAGATGGGCCTCGATCAGATCGAGTCGATGGCTGGCTTGTTCGGCTTCCTTACTCACCGGGTGGGCATACCAGACGAGGCGCCAGGTAATTCCCGCGGCGAGATCCTCGCCAGAGCGTTCTTCGCTGCGAGCGACACGTCGAAGTAGAGCCGCGCGACGATCATCGTCGTTCGTCTCGGCCAGCGCTGCCGACCAGGCCTCACGCGCTCCACTTTCGTCTCGCTCGGCGATCAGGGCTTCACCGATCAGTTCGAAGAGATCCGCACGAAGTGGCGTGTTCGGATAGTCGCGAACGGCTCGCGAAGCGATCTCACGCGCCTCGAGTGCACGCCCGTTGGAAAGCTGCAATCGGGCTCGCCGAAACCCAGCATGATCTCCCACGATCGGATGCCGCTTGGCGAGTTGCGCGTAGAGCCAGTCTGCGTGCGCATCGTCCTGCTGCTTGATTCCCTGCGCGGCCGCACGCAACAGCGCCGCGGGATCGTCGAATATGGCCTCGCTACGCGCGCGCAGAATGCGATCGGCCGGTGGCGTCGGCATCCCACCGAGGATCGGCGCCGCGTCGAGAGACTCTTCCTCCGTGGGTTCACTGGTCGCGATGACGGAGGGGGTCGGAGTCGGATTCGGGCTGGCGAAGTCGCTCTTCACGACCTGACTCGCGTCCCCGGTCGACTCGGAGGACGGTTCGGTCGACGCCCGCGTCTGCGGCGCGAGCCCATAGGAGAGGACGAGAGCAAGAATCAGAACCTTCGGCCCGTGGGGCTTCGAATGCGTCAAAGATGTGCTCCCGATCTCATGGTGATCTCGTCGACCGATCCGCACTGCGGATCGATCATGCCGGTTGCCCCAATGGGCTCAGGCGAAGAACCCCTCTCTGTAGTGCCATCCATTGAGCCAAAGGGCACGCGCAGTTAATGTGTGCCCGCTTTGCCATCGCCCTCGAATCGACTCGATCATGAAGCCCTGAATTCGCCTTGCCGACGCATCGGCGGGGGTTTAGTGCTGACCGCTGCACTCTTGTTGTGGGTGTCCGCTCTGGCTTGTTCACCGGACGAATTCCCCGAAGGGAAGCCGGCGGCGGTTTTCGCGAACTCGTCGCAGGAGATGCTAGAGCAGCCCAGCCTCGCGAACGAACCCACCCCTTCGACAGCCCCATCGCTCCAGAAAGCTCAAACCCAGCGGGCGCGTGGACTCTGGGTGCTCGCCGAGGGCAGCTACCGGGTTCTCGACGACGCAACAAGGATCGAGCCGCTACTGGATCGCGCACAAAGACTCGCCGCCACGGATCTCTTCGTGCAGGTCTACCGAGGTGGACGGGCCTTCTATCGGAGCGCGGAATTCGTCGAGCAAAGGCCGCACCCGGATGCACTCGGACCGGACGTGTTGCGCTCATTGCTCGACGCCGCACATGGCCTCGACATTCGCGTGCATGCCTGGGTCAACGTTCTTTCGCTGTCGACCCGCCGCGACGCCCGATTGATCGACGATCTCGGCCGCGATGCGATCCTCGTCGACAAGCGCGGCCGCTCGGTGCTGGACTATCCGGACTACGATCTCCCGGAGCCCGATCGCAGCTTCTATCGGATGGGCACGCGCGGGATCTATCTCGACCCGGCCCTGCCCGCCGTGCGCGAACGGCTCGTCGCGACGTTCCGCGACCTTCTGGTTCGCTACCCCGATCTCGACGGGCTTCATCTCGATTACATCCGGCATCCAGGCGTTCTTCCCTTCAGTCCAGGCTCGCGATTCGGAGTCGGTATCGACTTTGGCTACGGCGCCGCCAGTCGTGCTCGTTACCGCAGCGAGACCGGAAACCCCGATCCAATGGACGACGCCCAGCCCGGCCTGGTTCGCGGATCGGCCGAGTGGGACGATTGGCGCCGTCAGCAGGTGACAATCCTGGTCGAGGAAATCGCTCGACGGACCCGTGAGGTTCGACCCGGGCTGGTTTTGTCTGCGGCCGTGATTCCCTATGTGGACCGGGCCTACCTTTCGCTCGCGCAAGATTGGCGAGCCTGGCTCGACTCGGGGGCAATCGATCTAGCGATGCCGATGGTCTACACGCTCGACGATCGACTGCTGCGCTATCAGCTGGAGACCTTCGCCGGCTGGCCGCAAGCCGACCGCATCTGGCCCGGGCTCGGCAGCTGGCTCTTCGCAGGCAATCCGGCACGCGCGGTGACCCAGCTCAACCTCCTGCAAAGCAGCGAGTTCCCCGGCGAGATGTTCTTCTCGGACGATGCGATTTCGGAATCGGACAATCTGCTCGAAGCGCTTGCCGCGATCGCCGTCGATCGATGACGTCCGAAGAAGTGGAAGGCGACGATCCGCTGGCCATGCTCGACGCCTATGACTTCGAACTGCCGCCGGCCAGCATCGCCCACTCGCCGGCCCGCGAACGTGACTCGGCTCGACTTCTCGTGCTCGATCGATCGACGGGCCGGATTCTGGCAAGCGACCCCGATCATCGCGTCCGCAACCTTCCGAGCTGGCTTCGAAGTGGAGATCTCCTCGTGCGCAATGCGACGCGCGTTCGATCGGCGCGCCTCGTCGGCGAAAAATCCACGGGCGGAATGGCGGAGGCACTGCTACTCGGGCCGACCGACGCGCCCGATCGATCCAAGGCCTCGGGATCGGGCGCCGGGCTGCACTATCGCGTCTTGTTGAAATGTACCGGTCGGCCTCGCGTCGGCCTCTCCCTTTCTTTCGGGCCGAACCTCGAACTCGCTGCGTCGGTCGTCGAACTGCACGAGCGAGGCGAGGTCACCTTGTGTTTCGAATCAGAAGTCGATCCCCATGCCTTCGGCAACGCACCCTTGCCTCCCTATATCCAGCGAAGCAATCGCGATTCGGACGACGAAGACCTCGAGCGCTATCAGACGATCTACGCGCGCGAACCCGGGGCGATCGCGGCACCGACCGCGGGACTCCATTTCAGCGAAGGCCTCTTCCACGATCTACGCGAATCCGGAGTCGGCGTGGTCGAAGTCGTCTTGCACGTCGGCGCCGGAACCTTTCGGCCGCTCGATGCGAAATCGCTTTCGACGGGTCGACTCCACGAAGAAGACTTCGTCTTGCCCGAAGCGACCGTCGAAGCCATCGAGAAGACCCGAGCCTGTCGGGGACGCGTGATCGCCATCGGAACGACGACTGCCCGAGTACTCGAAAGTCAGGTCCAGGACAACGGCCGTCTGAGGGCCGGATCGGGAAAGACCGAGCTCTTCATCCGACCCGGAGGCCCGCCCTTTCGCATCGTAGACGGGCTGATCACCAACTTTCACCTCCCTCGGTCCTCGTTGCTGCTGTTGGTTGCCGAGTTCGCCGGACGTCGCAGGCTGCTCGACGCCTACGACCATGCGATCGCGGAGGGCTTTCGCTTCTATTCCTATGGCGATGCGATGTTGATTCTGGATGCAGAAGGAAAAAAACTCGACGAGGGCGAGGCGAGATGAGTGCTTCAGACGATTCGGCGAGCGCGACAGGCATTCGCTCCGCGGATGGCTTTGGCATCAAGGTTCTGGCTCAGGACGGTGCGGCCCGACGCGCACGGATTTCGACGCCGCACGGGGAAATCGAAACACCCAGCTTCATGCCGGTGGCGACCTTCGGTGCCGTCCGCGGCATCAGCAGCGAAGAACTCGCGACCGCGGGCGCGCAAATCCTTCTCTCGAATACCTATCATCTCCACGAGCGTCCCGGCGAAGAAACCATCGAAGCGCTCGGTGGCCTGCATGGTTTCACCGGATGGACGGGTCCCTGGCTGACCGACAGCGGCGGCTTTCAGGTCACATCGCTCGCAGACCGTGCCAAGATCGACGAGGAAGGCGTCACATTTACCTCGACCCTGGACGGAACTCGAAGATCGCTCACGCCCGAGGGCGCGATTCGAATCCAGGAAGCCCTTGGTTCGGATATCGCAATGGTCCTGGATGAATGCATCCCGATCGCGGCGGAAGCCGCGACGGACTCGGGCGGGAAATCTCCCGAGCGCACCGACACGAGTGAACTCGAGCGAGCGATGCAACGAACACTGCGTTGGGCGGAACGCTCGAGCAAGGCGCGACGACGGCGAGACCAGGCGGTGTTCGCCATCGTTCAGGGGGGCGCTTCGGAATCCCTCCGTCGAAGCAGCGCGGAGGCGACCGCCAATCTCGAATTCGACGGCTACGCGCATGGTGGTCTCGGACTCGGCGAGTCCCGCGAAGAGCGACGGGCGGCGGTTGCCGTGGCGAACCAGGCGTTGCCACGCGATCGACCCCGATATCTAATGGGACTCGGCCGGCCGATCGATCTGCTCGACGGGATCGCAGCGGGCATCGATCTCTTCGACTGTGTCGTCCCGACGCGCAACGGACGCCACGGTCTGCTCTTCACTTCGCAAGGCAGATTGCGCGTGCGAAACGCCCGCTACGAGCGAGACGATGGACCGATCGATCCCGAATGCGCTTGCCCGGCCTGTCAAAACCATAGTCGCGGGTACCTGCGACACCTGATCCGTAGCGGCGAAACCCTTGGCGCTCGGCTGACTGCGCTGCACAATCTCACGTATTACTTCAACTTGATGAAACGGGCGCAACGCGCCATCGAAGACGGCCGCTTCGATGCCCTTCACGGCGAAATCGAACGGCTCGAAGAACGCCCTGCCTAAGCCGAATCGATCATGGGGGTTCCCACGAGCGCGACCGCAAGGCCCGCGCGCTGAGGCAGGTCCTTGCCCAGGGATGCGGGAACGATCGATAGCCGTTCGGCCTGATGAGGCCAGATCGATGCCGCGACACGCTCGCGCAGAGGCTCGAAACAGAGGGATTCGCCTGCAGCCGTGGCAATCGTGCCGAGAACGATTCGCTCGGGCTCGAGAAGCATGATGATCGGAATGATGCCCTTCGCCAGATAGTCGAGCCAGCGATCGAATTCCTGACAGGCAAAGGCATCCCCCGCCTTGGCCGCCGCGACGAGATGCTCGGGTCGAACGTCGTCTCGAACGCGGTCGGCCAGGTCGAAGGCCGCGCTCGACTCGGGAACGACTTCCCGCAAGCGCTGACGCCAGGCGTTTCCGCCCACATAGACTTCGAGACACCCGTTCAGGCCGCAACGACACGGGGCGCCCGGGTTCTCGACCGGCACGTGTCCGGCCTCCCCCGCCGCACCGAAGGCGCCCCGGAGCAATTTTCCGTGCGAGATCACCCCCGCACCGACGCCGGTGGACATCGTCAAATAAACCATGTCTTCACAGCCGCGGCCCGCTCCGAATTCATGCTCGGCCAGGGCGGCGGCGTTGGCGTCATTCTCCACTCGAATCTCGACTCCGAAGGCTTCCCTGAGAGCCGCCCCGATCGTCGCGCCATGCCAGCTCGGAAGGTTCGGTGGATTCAGCAGGAGGCCGCGCTCGGGATCGGCGGGTCCCGGCACGGAGACCCCGACCCGTGTCAGTTTCGCCCCCGTTCGGTCCTGCCACTCGGCGACCAGCTCCCGTCCATCCGCGACGAGGCGATCGAGATCGGCCCGCCAATCCCCGGAATCCTCCATGGGTCGGCGAATCTGAGACAGCGGTTCGCCAGTCTGATCTCCGACCGCCACGACCCGCTTCGTTCCACCGATGTCGATTCCGAGAAACAGCATTCTGGTCGCTGGCTCCGTTTCTTTCCGTCTCGTCTGGATCGGGTCCCCGTCACGCCCTTCGGGGCAGAACCCTATCACAAACAGATTGAAGAACTGAGACGCCCCGACCGATGAGATTGCATTCGAGTGCGGGTACCTGCGGCCGAATCTGCCGGCCCCCGACCCTGAACCTGGAGGTCAACATGCCGAGAATTCCATCTCTTCGATCCGTTCGCACGCTGCTGACGATTCTCTTCGTCGGCATCGCGGCTAATTCCCTGGGCTGCGCCAATGGCGAGTTTCGGTTCGGCGATCCCTTCGACCGACAACTCACGCTCTCTCAGGCTCAGCATCGATACACAGTGTTGGTGCGCTGGAACGAATTCCAGAAGGCACGCGCCTTCGTCGCGAAAGACAACCGCGACGCCTACATGGTGCAGATGAAGCGCCTCGAAAAAGCGCGCTTCACGGACTACGAGTCGGAACCCGTCGAGCTCGACAAGAAGAAACAGAGCGCGACGATCCGAGTCACCTACACCCTCTACACGGCCTCGATTCCCTACGAGATCGAGATCACCGAACTGCAAGAATGGACCCGCGAGGGGTTGACCAACGACTGGAATGTCGTCTCGACCTTCGATGGACTCCGCCAGCTCGCATCCAACTAACGAGATCCCGCGAAGAAACTGCCGAGAGCTGCCATCATGCCGCCTTCAACTCGCATCCTTCTTGTCGACGACGTTCCGATGTTCCGGGACCTGGGGTCGATCTTTCTCTCGAGAAGTGGTCCCGTCGATCTCGCGGACAGCGCCTCGGCCGCCTTTCAGTGTGCGGACGAACACCGGCCTGGCATCGTCATCGCGGACATGCATCTACCCGACATGGAAGGCGCCGAACTCTGTCGGCGTTTCAAGACCCATCCCACCTGGGGAAACCCTCGCGTCGTACTCCTGGCACGACCGGATTCACCTTCCGACCATGCCGCGGCCGTGCGAGCCGGCGCAGACGAAGTCCTCTTCAAGCCGCTCGAACGGGACGGGCTGATCTCCAGCGTTCGCCGATTGACTGATTTTGAAACGCCGAGAGGACTACCGCGTGCCGAGATCGAGGCACCCATCGAGATCACGGCCCGGGGCCGGCAATTCGACGGAACCATTCGCAACGTGAGTCGCGGTGGTCTCTTCGTGAACGCTCCGCTCCATTTCGATCGTTCCGAAGAGGTCGCGCTGAGTTTCGGGCTCGGCGATTCGGATCATGTCTTCTCACCCACCGCCCGTGTCATCTGGTCCAATTCCACGCAGAATGGATGCGACCGTATCGGGATGCGCTTTCTCGAGATCGACGCCAAAACGGTCCACCAACTCGACCATTTCGTGAGTGACCATTTCCCGAGAAGCTGGAGCGTACCGACATGATGAGAAGCAGAGGCCATTCGACTTCCAAACGATGGGTCCGAGGCGTGCTCTGCACAGTGGCGATCGTGAGCCTGGTGATGGCGCTCGACGGCATCGGGCTTTCGGTTCTGGGATATCAAGTCGCGCACGCGGGTACTGCGGATTCGGCGCTCGAAGAAAAGGCTGATTGGCAGGGCCGTTATCGACGGCTGCTCCAGCGCCAGGCACGGCTGCGTGACAATGCGGCCAAGTCTCGTGAAAACTACGCTCGCGCACAGCGACGCAACTATCCGCGTGGCGGTGCACGTCAACTATTCATTCTCGATGCAGAAGCCGCGGAAGCGGAACTGGTCAAGGTCGAGGCCGAGACCGAAGGGCTTCTCGAGCAGGCACGTCGGGAAGCGCTACCCCGAAATTGGTTCTACGAAGTCGACGACGAAGGCGTTCAGTTGCCAGCCGCCAAGACGAGCGCGAGTGCGGATCAGAACGATTCGCGCGAAGGTCGCAACCCACTCTACTTCGACAAGTAGAATCCCCGGGCTTCCGAGTTCTTTACGCAGACGAATCAGGCAAACGACGTCCCGAGAAGGATTTCGCCTTCTCGGGACGTACTTTCCGATCTCAATGATCGAAATCGCTCTCGGGCTTGCTTCTCAGCGATTGCTGATTCAGCTCGCCCTTGATCACGGTCACGGGTCGGTCGCCCTTCTTGACAACCGTCCAGTGTCGGGTGGCCAGGCTATGTCGCGGCTTGACACGGATGCTTTCGATCGTGGTCG
>CAWLAJ010000064.1:0-17042 GCA_963854795.1 Deltaproteobacteria bacterium UBA4427
CCTAATCTCACATGCCCAGAGACTATTCGCAAAGCAGGAAGCGAAGGAAAAGCGGCGGCTGCTCGGTTTTCGAGTATCGAACTGCTCTTGGAAGGGCGGGGAGCTAACCACCGAGCTGCGCCAACCCTTTGATCTTCTTCAGTAAACAGTCGCCGAGGCCAAAACGAAAAAAGCCACCGAACCTTCGTTCGACGGCTTTTCAGAGATTTGGCTCCCCGGGCAGGACTCGAACCTGCGACAAGGCGGTTAACAGCCGCCTGCTCTACCAGCTGAGCTACCGGGGAACGGATGCTCGGGCGGGCGGAGTTTAGGCGTTGGCGTCGCGTTCGCAACGCTCTCGAGCCGGCAGATGGCTCTCCCTCGGGAGGTCGCGGTGCCGATCAGATCGGGTCGAAACGGATTTCGAGGACTTCCAATTCGCGCCGTCCCTTGGGCACCTTGACTTCGATCTCGTCGCCGACTTCTCTTCCCAGGAGCGCGCGCGCGACCGGTGAGGTGACCGAGATGCGGCCTTGTTTGGCATCGGCCTCGTCTTCTCCGACGATCAGGTAGACAATTTCGTCATCGGTTTCGATGTCCGACAGGCGAACGGTGGCTCCGAAGTGCACCTTGTCCGGTTCCTGGCCGGTGCTGTCGATGACTTGCGCACGGGCGATTCGATCGTCGAGCATGGCCATGCGTCCGGCGATATGCGCCTGCTTTTCCTTGGCGGCGTGGTACTCCGCGTTCTCGGAAAGATCTCCATGCGCGATGGCTTCCTCGATGTCCTTGATGTTGGCAGGACGGTCGACGGATTTCAGTCGCTTCAACTCTGCTTTGAGGGCTTCGTAGCCGCTCGGAGTCATCGGGACTCGCTGGTCCATTTTCTTCCTCGTTCCAATGCGGGGGTGGGTGGAATATGGCGCTCGAGAGGGCTCGTGGATTTTCAGAGGATCCCAGGTTTCGACGGCGCCGGACGGTTGCGGTTTTTCTCGGTGTGGAAGAAATCGCGCCGAAATCGGATTGGCGAGGATCTCGTCTCGAAATAGGCTACCCAGAGCCTGCCCGCGCGGCAAGGAGAATGAGCCCCTTTTGGGTTGATCCCGATGGTCGGCGTCATGGGATCGGGGAGCCAAGATGGGAACCGAGGACGAGCCGGCTCGTGAGCCGACGGGAAATGCACATGCCGGACCTCCGTCGTCCGGCCGCGAATCGGATCGACAGGCATTCGTTCGGACCGCCTTGATCTTCTATGGGGTAATGGGTTGTGTCGCCCTGATCTGGAGAATGGCCGCGTCCAGCGAATCGATTCTCGACCCCAGTGGCGACGGGACGGCGGCGGCCACGGGTCTGTTTACGGCCGCCTTCGCGGGTCTCGCAGTCGGGCTTGCTTCGGTCGGTGTTTCGGAATGGCTCACGCGCGGGACCGAACTCGGAGAAAGACTCGCAGACCTTCTCGGGGAGAGTCTGGCCGGGATCAAGTTGGGCGATGCGATCCTGCTCGCCGTCGCGAGTGGAATGGCAGAGGAGATGTTATTCCGGGGTGCCCTGCAACCGGCGGTCGGAATCGTCTGGGCGAGCCTCATCTTCGGCGCTTGTCATTTCCTGCCGCGCCGTGAACTCGTGATCTGGAGTCTCTATGCAGTCGTGATGGGGTTCGCGTTCGGCTGGCTCTTCGAATGGACGGGACAGCTGCTGGCTCCGATCGTCGCGCATTCAGTCGTGAACGGAATCAATCTTCCGCGCCTTGCCCGACGTTACGAAAACCTAGGGGACGACTAAGGTTCGGCAAGGGTCCGACCAGGCTCCTAGCCGCGAACCGCGATCGCGTCGATTTCCACGTGCGCTCCGAGCGGGAGGGCGGAAACCTCGACGGTGGCCCGCGCCGGAGCGGGACCGGAACTGAAGGTCTCTGCGTAGATCGCATTCACTCGGGGGAAGAGGCTCATGTCCGTGAGGTAGACCGTCGCCTTGAGGACGCGACTCGGATCGCTGCCCGCGGCCTGGAGGACCGCTTTGAGATTCGACAGGACCTGCCGCGTCTCGTCCTCGATCTCTCCTGAGACGAGCTTCCCGGTCTTCGGGTCGAGTGGAATCTGACCGGAAACGAAAACGAGTTCGCCCTGCGCGATCGCCTGGGAGTAAGCGCCGACGGGCGCGGGTGCGTCTTCGGTTCGGATCTCGGTCTGTCGCGTGGATTCGGTCGCTTGATCAGTCATCGCCGCCGTAGCTTAGGGCACCCGACCACGATCGGACTAGGAGGGCTCCGGAAGCAATCGCTCTTCCAGGACTCGAATCAAGTATCCGAAGAGCAGAAGGTTGGGCAAGCGCGCCCGCGTATCGCCCTTGATGCCGGCACCGTCTGCGAAAGCTTCGGCATAGCGCGAGAAGAACTCGATCGTTTCGTAAGGGACGTTCTTGGCGAGCATCTCGTTGATCTGCTCGGTCGGCAGGTCGTCGAAAATCTCCGCGAATTCCACGGCAATCTCTTCCGGTGTCATATCGTCTCCGAGAAACCGACGCCGTTCGTGCGCGCCTCAGCAAATTCGTCGTGCCAGCAGCGGCTGCAGTCCAGCCATTGTGTCTCGTGTGTCTCGGTCGACCAGATCTCCCGTCTAGAGAACCCATCAACACAACATCTTCCCATCGGGGCTGTCGACTGTCAACCACGGAAAAAAACGAAATCGGCCGAGTTTGAGCACTAGAGCCCTTCTGGCTGGGTTCTTTCTGATCACTTGCTTGCAACCTGCGTAAAGCGGAGGGATGGAAACCCGTGTACGATCGGGAAGCCGCGTCGATAGTTGCCTATCGCGATCGGTCTTGCCGGTGGCTGAAGAATTCGCGTTGATTGTATGAAGTTTTTTTCGCGCAGGGTGTTGAGTATCAGGCGAGCGACGATTCAGTGTCCGCCGAATCGTCTGTCGCACTGTTCGTCTCGCCGCTCGCCGCACGTGCGCGAAGGATCGAATCAGAAGAGAAAATGGCGAGTCCGATCCAGACCAATCCGAATCCCGCAGCGTGGGCCGAGGTAAAAGGCTCATGGAATGCGAACGTCGCAAGAATCAGGGTGAGCGTTGGTGCGATGTATTGAAACATTCCGACTGCAACCAGCGGGAGATGGCGCGTCGCCGCGTGAAAGAGCAAGAGGGGAATGGCTGTGACGGCTCCGGAGAGCGCGAGATAGGCATGCTCGCCGATCGACGCCGCCGCGAATGCGGAATTCGGCTCCCAGAGCAGGAAGCCCAGACCCAGGAGCGCGGCCGGCGAGAGCACCAGCATTTCACGGGTCAAACCGGCGAGAGGGGGCCGCGGATGGAGCTTATGGATCAATCCGTAGAGGGCGAAGCTTGTCGCGAGCACGAGGGAAATCCACGGGAGTTCGCCGACGCGAAACGTCAAGACCCCCACGCCCAGTGCCGCGATGCCGATCGCCACGGACTGGATGCGACCCAGTCTTTCGCCGAGGACGATCAGTCCGAGCAGGATGCTCATCAGGGGATTGATGTAATACCCGAGGCTCGAGGCGACGACCTGATCACTCCCAACGGCGTAGACGAACAAGCACCAGTTGCCTGAGAGCAGCAGCGCCGAAACCGTCGTCCAGCCCCATTCGCGTCGGCCGCGCGCCCAGGTTTCGCGGGTCCTTCTCGTGACGATCGCGGCGATCCACAAGATGATCAGGGTCCAGAGAATTCTCGGGATCAGGGCCTCGGCAGCCGAGATGTCGATGATTCCTTTCCAATAGACGGGAACCAACCCCCAAACGAGGTAGCAACTGACGGCGAATCCGATTCCCGCGGTCGGAAGATTGGCAGTAGATGGGGCGTGGTTCGACATGGCCGGGATCTTCAGGGATTGCCAATCGCGTGTAAAGGCTTCGACATCGCCAAAGCAGGTGCTAGGGACCCGATCGGGAATGCGCCGGTTGTCTGCTACGTGATCGCACCTGCTGCCATCAACTCGGCGATCAAGGTGGCGTCCATACCGAGTTCCGTTTTCAGGATCTCGAAGCTCTCGCCGCCCAATAGAGGCGCGGGAAAGCGCGGTCCGCAGTCGTAGCCACTGATTCGGAATTGATGGCCGCTATAGGGGACGCGTCCCATCTCGGCGTGGTCGAGTTCGCGATGGAATCGGCGATGGCGAAGCTGGGGGTCGTTCAGCAGGTCGCGACTTCGCTGAACATGTCCGGCGGGAACTCCGGCGTCCAGCAGTCGATGCATGACGTCCTGCGGCTTTCGTTCGCGGGTCCACTCCGAGATCTTCTCGTCCAGCAGATCATGGGCAGCGATTCGCCCGGCCGTGGTCTGGAAGGCAACCGCCCGACTCCACTCCGGGTCACCGAGTGCCTCGCAAAGCGCGCGCCATTGGTCGTCCGTCTCGACGGCGATCGCACACCATTCGTCAGGGCCCAGGCAGGGATAGGCGCCTTGCGGAGCGGCCAGTGACGAGCGGTTTCCATTGCGTTCGATCGGAAGATCCGACGCCTGTCTCGCCATGATTTCCGGCGCAAGGAAATGCAGCGCTGCCTCCATCTGCGCGAGATCGATGTATTGGCCTTCGCCGGTTCGACGCTTGTGGTCGAGAGCGGCCAGCACGGTCGTCGCCAGGAATCGCGGCGCCACTGTGTCGGTGTAGGCGTTCCAGGGTCCGACCGGTGCTCGATCTGGCCAGCCTGCCAGCTCGAAGAAGCCCGCGACGCCGGCTGCGTGATAGCCGTATCCCGCCATCGAGGCGTAGGGTCCCGTTTGTCCCATCAAGCAGGTGCTCACCATGACGACACCGGGATTGGCAGCGCGCGCCGCCTCGTAGCCGATCCCGAGTCGGTCGACGGCACCCGGCGTGAAACTCTCGAGGACGACATCGGCCCACGACAGCAGCCGCGTCGTGACTTCCCGGGCGCGTTCGTGTTTGAGGTCGAGGGCCAGGCTGCGTTTCGAAGTGTTGAACTCGCCGTAGAAATGCGAACGATTCCAGCCCGCTTCATTGTTCATATAAGGACCCGCCGTACGCAGGTTGTCGGCTCGGTTCGCGGATTCGATGCGGATGACGTTGGCGCCATGGTCGGCGAGGTATTTCCCGGAGATGGGCCCAACGCCGACCCAGCTGAAGTCGGCGACCTTCAAACCTTCGAGCGGAAACTCGGTTTCGTCCGAGAAAGCCGGCTCCTCGCGCAGGGGAACCCGTTTGCGGGATGCGTTCTCGAGTTCGTTGCGAATTTCTTCTGTGTGCTCGCCAAGTCGTGGAGCCCGGTGGCGAACCTCGAAGGACGTGTTATTCGGTCTGGCGAATGCGCCGGGCGCGAGGACGGTCTGGCCCGAAGCCAGCGGCGTCTCGATGAAGTAGCCTCGAGCGACGAGCTGATCGAAGTCCTGGAGTTCGTCCAGGGTGAGAACCGGTGCGATCGTGACTCCGATTTCCAGCCCAGGCTCGAAAAGTTCGCGCTTGGTTTTCGTGGTCAGGAATCGGCCGATCGTTTCGGTCAATTCGTCGAGTGAAATCGAGAATTCTCCACCGCGAAAGAGCCGGATGTCGTAGGTTTCCCAGTCTTCTCGAGCGAGCCATTCCGAATCGATGGTGCCGGCTTCGAGCATCCAAGGCGCGAGCTTCGAAAGAGTCGAACCCACACAGAGCACGATCACGTGACCGTCCTTGCATTCATGACAAAGCGGAAAGCCCGCCGGACCGATCTGAAGCGAGGCGCCCTCACGCTCGAATTCTCGCGCCTGGATCGCCGAAGCGGTCATGGCGTTCAGCATCGTCCAGGTCATCGAGGCTTGCGCCGAGACATCGACGAACACGCCTTTTCCGATCGTTCGCATGCGCGCATGCCCGATCAGTGCCGCGACGGCGGCCTCCGCGCCCGCGTGGCGCCAAACCTGGGGGACGCTGAGTCGAAGGGGTGCGCGGTCGGACTCGCCCTGCAGCGACATCGGTCCGCCGAGCGCAGCGATCGTGAGGTCCGAGGCCGGCTGATCAGCCATCGGTCCATCAATCCCGAACGGTGTTATTCGGACATGAACGATCTGGGGATTGGCCTTGCGAATCTTCTCGAAGTCGAGGCCGGCTTCGTCCAGCAGGCTCGGTGGACCGGAGTCGAGAATGAAGTCCGCCGTCGCGACCATTTCGAGAAATAGATCGCGGCCGTCCTCTGTCGCCAGGTCGATCAGGATGGACCGCTTGTTTCGGTTGAAGGCTGTGAAGCTGAGGCTGCGATCTTCTTCGGGGACTCCGTCGAGAAAGGGGCCGGCGCTTCTCGCCTCGCTACCGCCCGGCGGTTCGACGCGAATCACGTCGGCGCCGAGATCGCCCAACATCATTCCTGCGATTTGTCCGCGGACATCCGTCAGGTCGAGCACACGATAGGGAGTGAGTAGGTTCAAGGAGGGCTCCAGCGGGTTTCGTCAGTCCATCTTGAAGACGCGCTTGGTGAATCGCCATCCCGCGTTCGTCTTCTCGAGGTCATCCAGATAGCGACCGGTCACGATCACCTTGTATCCATCATCGACGAGGTAACCGATCAGGAACGCGGATCCGCTGGCCGTAGGGGGGTTGCCGTCGCCGACGCCCGGAGCTTCGCCTTCGTCGAGCACGATATTCATCGCGTTGTGGCGCATGCCGGGCATCGCCGAATGGGTCTGATCCGCGAATTTCGAAATGCCTTCGGTGCCTTCGATGACGTTGATGCCGTTGTCGAAGATCCCGTTCGGAACGAAGCAGTTCGCGAATCCTGCGCAGTCGCCGGTATCGATCGCGGTGCTGTAGCGAGAATAGAGCTGAAGGATCTCGGTCGTGTCGTTCGCGCTGAGGCTCATCAAAGGCTCGCTTTCCTGATCTGGATCATGGCCCTCGATCGAGGGATGACGACCCAGCTTTGGTCTCGCCGTGGCGTCTGTGGCGTCCGTGGCGCAGTGTCGCGTGACGCCTTCTTGCTCGCGGGCCCAGAATTCTGTGAACGGGACAAGCTACGCGATGCTCGGGTCGATGCAATGGGCCGGGATGGACCTCAATTGGCGTTAATTCGATCCCGCGCGTCGACGCGCCACATCCGCCCAGGAGTCTCGATCTTCGGCGCCACCGAACCTGTCCGGATCGAGCAGAATATCCAGGATCGATCGGTCCAACCCGGGTCCGCGGGGCCAGGCGTCGGCCGCGTTCGTGAGCGCCCGGACGAGGTCGGGATGATCCGCAGCGAGATCGTGTTCCTCGAACGGGTCTGCGTAGATCTGATAAAGGCGTGGCAACCCGGGATCGACGAGCTTCCATGGCGGGCGGTAGAGGGCCATTCCAGCAATGCCCATCGTCACGTAGTCCGGCTTGTCGTTCGTGGCCCCTTCGTTCTTCGCGGCCTGTCCGCCTAGCAGTTCGGCCCACTGACTCCGTCCATTCAGGTCTGTGGGTGTGGACGCCGATGCGCCGACTGCTTCCAGCAGCGTTGGCAGTAGGTCCGAGATCGTGATGAATCCGTCATGGGTTCCGCCCTCGAGAACTCCCGGCCACCAGATCGCAGCGGGTACGCGGCTACCTCCTTCGGCGACGCTGCCCTTGCCGCCTGGCAACGGCGAGTTGTCGCTGGCGCCATCGAGAATGTTCGCGACCAGAAATTCCAGCCCGTCTACGGGAATCGGGCGACCAAAGACTCGAACTAGAAACTTGGCGAAATGCCTGGCACCAGCGGGCGCAGCCGCACGCGCGAGTCCGCCATTGTCGCTCGAAAAGAAGATCAGGGTCTCGTCGAGCATTCCCTCGCGCTCGAAGGCGTCCAGCACGCGACCGATCGCAAGGTCGAGCTCGCTGACCATCGCCGCGTGCGTTCTGCGATTCTCGTCTTCGATGGACTCGAAGCGGCGAATCGTCTCGGCGGGTGCCTCGTTAGGCAGATGAGGGGCGTTGAACGCCAGGTAGAGAAATGTGGGTCTTTCGCGGTCGCGAGTCTGAATGATGCGAATGGCCTCGTCTGCCATCAGCGTGGTCGAATAGCCGTCTTCGCGAAGGGTCTCGCCGTTGCGCTGCCAATCGTGACCGCCGCCATGATTGTGATCCCAATCGCCAATCCCTCCGGTCAGATGCCCGTAGAAATGTTCGAAGCCGCGGGCTTGTGGGAAATAGTCGGGCGTGTGATGGCCGAGATGCCACTTTCCCACCATGAGGGGTTGGTAGCCTTCGCGTGTGAGGTATTCGGGAAGCAGCGTTTCGACCAGTGGCAGACCGGTCACCTCGTTCTCAACCTTGCTCCGCCAGTCGAGGGCGCGCCCTCATGTGCCCCAGGGCGTGATGCCTTCTTTGAGCGCCCGGTAGCCGTCGAGGAAGCCAGGTCGTTCCCCGCTGTAGATCTCATCGAATTTATCGAGAGCCGAGGTCAGGAAGTCCGCGATTTCCTGGTTTCCGGGATTCGCGTCGAGATAGGCCTGACGGATCAGCACGAAATGAATGCGCGGATCGTAGGGTTTCTTCGTGCCGCCGAGTGATTCGTCACCGTCGAGCAGTCGAAGCAGCATGGCGTCGGCCGAGCCGAGCGTCTGTTCGTGGATCGGCGGGCCCTCCATTCGGTACATCACCGAGGTCATGTCGCGCCCGTTGCCCGTCGTATACCCCATCTTGGCCCAGACATCGTCCATCTTGGCGTCCGCGCCGACGTGGTCGATGACGAGCTGCCCGAATCGCCGCATCGGATCGGAGACGTCTGCCAACAGATCTGTTAGGCGATCGCCATCGAGATCGGTTGCCAGGATGATCACGTCTTGCTTCTCGATCAGGTCCCACAGCAGAAGTCCGTAATTCGTATCAGCGATATGCTGCTCGATCTGGCCGGTCCAACTCTCCATGCCGGCCTTGAAGTCGGCCGGTAGGAGATTGATGATGCGATCGACGCGTTCGCGGTGTTCGACGTATCCATCGACCGCGTATTGGCGGCCGAGAGAGAAGTTCGTGTCCTTGAGAAGCCAGGAAAGCAAGCCGGCGTTGATGCCGTCTTCCATCGCCTGGGTCGGCTTGAAAGCGACGCGGCCGAGCTTGCCCGTTTCGTTCACCATCTGAAGGAAGCGTCGACAGGCGTACGCCATCTGCACACCGGGCGTATTCATTTCGGAATGAACGATGCCAGTCTCGGCGTCGACGTCGAAGACGGCTCGGTCCTGGGAGTAGGGCAGGCAGGGCATCGAGCGCACGACCGTGATGCAGCCATAGGGTCGGACGTTGCAGTACACGCCGGCTTGCGTTCGCAGCGGGGCATTGCCCGACTTGCCCTTGACGACGACGCGACCACCCTTGCCGTCGTTTACGTAGGCGTCGCCGGCCGTCGACCATTTGATCGATGTGCAGGGCATGTTTCCGAACCAACTGAGCGGCGCCAGGTCGAGGTCGTGTCGATACTGCGCCCACATCGGCACCATATAGAAGGGCAACCCGAGCACATCGGCGGCCGCGATCGTGCCTAGCATCGCGTAGGCGTCGGTGAGAGCGTGGGCAACCGGTTTCGCGTCGCCGGCGGAACTTCCCCCCTGCCAGATCACGGCGTCCGGATGTCCGGTCGGCCGCGCCTCGGAGGGTTCATAGAGAGCCGATAGGAGGCCGAGGAGGTCGCCGCCGTCCGCTTCCGTGCGCGCGATGTTCAGGAGGTCAAGCATTCGAAGGTCTCCAGCTGGATGGATGATCTTGCGTCGTCGCCGAGATGTCGCCCAGATGTTGTGCGACATGGAACTGGTCTGGTGCGAAGTCGAGGGCGCCCGCGGCGGCGGTCTCGTCCGGCCTACCCGTGCCCGGCGGCGCCTATATGTAGCATCTTCTTGCGCTCCCTTCTTGGGAGTGAGCCGCGCGAAATCGATCATCGCGCCGGTCTCTCGGCTGTGATAGCAATTGTCGAGCCAATGCCGCATTTGGCATCCGACCACGGTTCCCGCCGATCCCGAGTGGCTGGGCCCAAGCCCAAGCCGAGGGCGCAAGCAAGGAGATCCCCCATGGAGAAGATCCAATTCGACGACATCCCAGCGCTTCAGAAACACATCAGCGAGGAGTTTGGTGAGTTCGGACGCGAATACGAAGTCAGCCAGGAAGCGATCAACAAATTCGCCGATGTCACTGGCGATCATCAGTGGATTCATCTCGATGTCGAGCGATGTAAAAAGGAGAGTCCTTTCGGCACGACGATCGCGCATGGCTTTCTCACGCTCTCGCTTCTTCCGATGATGGGCGGACTCGCCAAGGCGCCCTACCAGATCGTCGGATTTGCCAACGCCGTCAACTATGGATCGGACAAGCTTCGTTTTCTGAGCCCGGTTCCGGCCGGGTCGAAGATTCATTCTCACAGTCGATTGGTCGCGGCCGACGCCGGCAAGAAGGGCACTCGGATCGAGCAGGAAACCGCGATTCACGTCGTCGGAAGCGATCGTCCTGCGCTGATCTACAACGGGATCACACTGTTCCAGGGCAAAGTCGGCTAGTCGCCGGGAGCGCCAGTCACTGAGTCTGTCGATCGGAGGGTCATGGACAGGGTTCAGCCGGCCGCCGGCCTGAGCGATCCGTACAAGAATCCAGAACTCTTTCGCTGGCTCGACAGTATGGAGGGGGTTCCCGATTGGCTGGGTCCGGCCGAGACGGATGCCGAGCGCGAGAGCTGGTCCGATTGGCAGCGGCGCGGCAATCACGTCTTCGGCCTGGTCGGAGCGACGATGCCCGGCCTCCTGCTCGCATTCCTGATCGCGATGGCGGGTCGGCTTCTCGCGAATCTGCCAAATTCTGCATTCGGCTTGGAGACCACTCCGCTCAGTCCGATCCTGGTCGCCGTTCTACTCGGGCTTTTCTTGAGAAATGCGATCGGTCTACCCAAGGTCTACGAGGCGGGCCTGCAACTCGCGCTCAAGAAGATTCTTCGAATCGGCGTTGCGCTACTCGGAATTCGCCTGAGTCTCGCGGCGACTGGAGCGATCGGGCTGATCGCACTTCCGATCGTGGTCGTCTGTATCGCGACGGCGCTCTTCTTCGTGACGCGCGTCGGCGCAGCGGTCGGTCTGCCGCCGCGGCTGTCGACCCTGATCGCGGTGGGCACTTCCATTTGCGGGAACTCTGCGATCGTCGCGATGGCACCCGTGATCGACGCGAGCGACGACGAGGTCAGCTACGCCGTCGGCTGTGTCACGATCTTCGGGCTCGTGGCGCTGATCTTTTATCCCTATCTGGGGCATTTCCTGTTCGAAGGCGAACCCACGCTGATCGGCCTGTTCTTGGGCACGGCCATCCATGACACGGCGCAGGTCGCCGGTGCCGGCATGGTCTATCTCGCGCAATTCGGAACGCCGGAAGTTCTCGATGTCGCGACGGTGACGAAGCTTCAGCGAAATATGTTCATGCTGGCGGTGATTCCCGTGATGGCGTTTTACACGAATCGCTCGCGCGCCACCGGTTCGATTCGTTCGCAGCTACGAGCGGCGCTCCCGATGTTCGTTTTCGGCTTTCTGGCGATGAGCTTGTTGCGGACGATCGGAGACATTGGAGATCGCCCGTTCGGCTTCATGCGCTCGGAAACCTGGTCGATGTTGATCGGCTGGGTGATCGCGACGGCGACTCTTTGTCTGGCGGTTGCGATGGCGGCGGTTGGGTTGGGAACGAGCTTTGCGAAGCTGCGCGGACTAGGGGTGCGCCCACTCGGCGTCGGACTCTTCGCAGCGGTCGTGGTCGGATGCGTGAGCTACGCGCTCGTTCTTCTGCTCGCGCCCTACGCCGCAGGCATCGGCTCCTAGGCAAACCTTTTCTTCAGCGTGTCGAGATCGAGATTGCTCGCCCCGGCGAGTTTTTCGGCGAACTCGACGTCCTCGAAATCGTCCGGCGTAAGACGGGTCTGCAGTGCCCGCGCGTTCGCGAAGCTCTCGGTTTCGATGTCGAGCATGCGCACGCGGGTCTTTCCGGTTTCCGGGTCGAGAATGTCGCCGAAGGGAATCGGAACGATGGTCTGGTTTTGCCTCGTGATCATGACATTCGAGGTGCCGTCGAGCAGCGTGTTGACGGCCCCCGCTCCGAGGTCCCGGGTATAGTCGCGATCGAACGCGTTCGGCGGGATACAGCGAAGCTCATAGCCGACGTCTTTCACGATGATCGTCGCCTCGATGCCGTGTTCCTCGAGGCTCGCGTAAACACGCTCCCGGATCAGATGGCCTAACGGCAATTCGGCGAGGCGAATATGGCCGTGCTCGTCGAGTGGGAGATCCGGAAGCTCTGCGGGGTCGAGGCATTCGCCTAGACCCTCGGCCAGAACGACGACTCCATGTGGGCTGCCGAGCGCCGTGCTCTTGAGAATCGAGCCTTCCACCTTGCGAGCCAGCGGGTCGAGTCCAATCTTTCGACTGCCCACTTCAGCTGCGACTTCTTCGGCCAGCAGCGCCAGCGTCGAGCCCGCAGAATGTGCGGCCCCCAGAGCCAGATGACCGGCGTTGCGGCCCATCAACGTGACGATGAACCAACGTTTCGACGTGCGTGCGTCTTCGAATAACGTGGTCAGGATTTCGGAAGCCTTGTCGCGCGCGGTTTCGAATCCAAAGGTCGGAATTCCCGGTGGCAACGGAAGATCGTTGTCGATCGTTTTCGGAACGTGGGCGACACGAAGAGCGTCGCCAGCCGCTTCGGCAATGGTCTTGGCGGAGAAACAGGTATCGTCGCCGCCGATCGAAATGAGATGATCGATGCCGAGCTTTGCGAGCCCCTCGACGACGCGTTCGAGATTCTTGGGATCGCGCGTGGGATTGGCGCGGGAGGTGCGAAGGAGCGATCCGCCCAGCTCATGAATGCGGGCAACGGCCTCGCCATCGAGTTCGACGACCTGCGTCGTGTCGCCCTGCATCAGCCATTCGAAGCCTTGCAAAATTCCGATGACTCGAGCGCCCTGTTGTCGGGCGGCGTGTGTCGCCGAGCTGATGACGCCATTGATGCCGGGCGCCGGTCCGCCTCCCACGACCAGGCCAAAGGTAGCCATAGTGATCTCCCGTCGAACGAGTTGCGCGGGAATCTAGCTGGAACGGCGACGGTAGGCGACGGCGAGGATTTCGATTCCAAAGAGCAGGGCCCCCGTCGGCTCGGACACGCGCCCTGAGAAGGTCGAGGCGGGTAGAGCGCTCGGGATCAGCCATCGGGAGCCGAGTGGAAGGAAATTGCCCCGCGGCGACGAAATATGAAAAAACTCGCATGGCTGATCGGCCGTCCGGGTCGACCCGGATCAAGTCATTCGAGTCGCTATGCTTTTCATCGATGGCAGATGTGCGCCGAGTGAAGGGGTTTCCGAGATGATGGCTGGCCGATTCGTTTTTTTTGCGCTCGTTCTTTCTGTCGTGGGATGCGCGGGGGGAATCGGGCTCCGGGATCCGGAAGCCGCCGATGTCGTATTCGTCGGCTCGAATATCCTGACCGTCGATGCGCAGACGGCCGGGGCGAGCGCGGTCGCGATCCGGGGAGATTCGATCGTTGCGGTCGGCGGGAAGCAGAACGTCGACGATTGGATCGGACCCAAGACACGCGTCGTCGAATTGGGCGAGCGCGCACTGATTCCCGGATTCATCGATGCCCACGGACATCTCGGTCTGGTGATGCAATTCCTCGACCTCGTGAATGCCTCGTCGCCGCCGGTCGGTCCGATGGAATCCATCGGCGACATCGTCGAAGCCTTGCGCGCTCGAATCGCGGAGCAAGCCATCGCGAAGGGCGAGCTGGTCATGGGGTATGGATACGATGACTCGCTCTTGAAAGAGGGGAGGCATCCGATGCGAGACGACCTCGACCGGGCCTCGACGGATCATCCGATCGGTCTGATACATGTCTCCGGACATCTGGCCACCATGAATTCGGCTGCGCTCGCGAAGTTCGGAATCGATGCGGCAACGCCCGATCCGCCGGGAGGCGTGATTCGACGCCGACCGGGAAGCCGGGTGCCCAACGGCGTGCTGGAAGAAACCGCAGCGGTCGCGGCGCTGACCGAGCTGGTCGGTGGGGGTCCGTCGCCCGCAGAATTTGCATCGATGGTCCATCGCGGTATCGCGTATCACGCTCGATACGGGGTCACCACGATTCAGGACGGTGCTTCCAATCCCGCGATGGTGGCGGGTCTGCGTGCGGTTGCCGCCCAGAAGGAGCTTCCGATCGATGTCGCCATCTATCTCCATGCGAATCAGATGGACGATGACACGACGATCGAGTCCTTTGGCTATTCGCGCGACTACGAAAATGGTGTGCGTGTGGCAGGCGCAAAATTCGTCCTGGACGGTTCGCCTCAGGGTCGGACGGCCTGGCTGACACGACCCTATGACGAAGGGCCGCCCGGCATGGCGCTCGACTACACCGCCTATCCGATTGTCGATCCCGACCTCTACCGGCAGCAGGTGGCTCGTCTGATCCGAGGCGGGGTCCCCATAATCGCTCACGCAAATGGCGACGCCGCGATCGATTTGATGATCGAAGGCGTCGATCTCGCCGTCGGCGACGAGAACATCGACCATCGCTCCGTGACGATCCACGCGCAGTTGTCGCGGGAAGATCAGCTCGATGAGATGAAGCGTCTTGGCATCGTTCCCTCGTTCTTTGCGGCGCATCCCTATTTCTGGGGCGATTGGCATCGCAAGAGCTTCGGTGACGACCGCGCACTTCGAATCAGTCCGCTTCGCTCCGCGATCGATCGGAATCTTCCTTTCACGATTCACAACGACGCGCCGATCGTCCCCCCGGACATGATGCAGCTCATCGAAATTGCTGTAGAACGAAAGACGCGCAATGGATTCGTGCTGGGCGCCGACCAACGAATCACGGTCGAGCAGGCACTCTATTCAGTCACGTTAGGCGCAGCCTACGGCTATTTCGAGGAAGACGAGAAGGGGTCGATCTCCGTCGGAAAGCGTGCGGATCTGGTGATCCTGTCAGCCGATCCCCGGAGCGTCTCTCCGGAAGAGATCAGTGAAATTGAAATCGTGGAAACCTTCTCGCGCGGACACTCGGTGTACGCGGCGGACGAAGTCGCCCATTCAGAGAGTGGGAGGGTGCAATAGATGACACTACCCAAGACGAGCTTTTCGATGGTGCAGACGGCGAATCGCAAGCTCGAGCCGATGGATATTCCGCTTCCGGACATCGACGAGGACTCGGGACTGCTGCAGATCGAAGCCTGCGGAATCTGTGGCAGCGACTACGAACAATTCGAGGGCGTCTTGCGAACGCCGATGCCCGTCATTCCTGGCCACGAGCCGCTCGGCATCGTGGCGAAGATTGGCGATCGGGCCGCCAAGCGCTGGGGCGTCGATGTCGGCGATCGAATTGCCGTCGAGACGATGCTGTCTTGTCGTCATTGCGGACCGTGCCTTGGGGGCGACTACCATCTCTGTGATTCGCGACGCATCTATTCCTACATTCCGCTTTCCGATGACCCCGGGTTGTGGGGTGCGTACTCGCAATACATGTACCTCGACCCCAACTGTGTCGTACACAAGGTCGATGCCAGCCTGTCGCCTCAGATAGCGGTGATGTTCAATCCGCTGGGCGCGGGCTTTCGCTGGGCCGTCGAGTTGCCAAAGACCCAGCCCGGCGAGACGGTGGTCATCATGGGGCCCGGTCAGCGAGGGCTGGCGAGCGTGCTTGCGTGTCGCGAGGTCGGCGTCGGTCAGATCATCGTGACGGGGCTTGCCGCGGACGAAGAGAAAATGCGCATTGCCCGGGAATTCGGAGCGGACGCCACGATCGACGTCCAGAACGAAGATCCCCGAAAGCGGATCGAAGAATTGACGAATGGGCGCGGCGCCGACGTGGTCCTCGACGTTTCGTCGTACGCGGTCGAGCCGGTCACCCAGGCGATCGATTTCGTCCGCTCCGGCGGACGCATCGTGCTCGCCGGGATGAAGGGATTCAAGGAGATTCCCGGATTCGTCTCGGACAAGATCGTCCTGAAAGAAATCACTTTGCAGGGCGCGATCGGTGTCACCCGGACCGGCTACGCCAACGCCATTCGACTCCTCGAGTCACGCAAATACGACGTCGAGCAGATGCACACCCACGACTTCAAATTGGACGAAGCCGAACTCGCCATTCGAACTCTCGCGCGAGAGATTCCCGGTGACGAATCGATTCACTCCTGCCTGATACCCGACCACTAGCTCGGGTATCAGAGTCGAGAGTAGGCTGCGATCGAACGCGCGAGCTGCGCGTTGGCTTCTGGTGCTCGCGTCAGAACCCGGCCGGCTTGATCTCGAGCGACGATGCCCTGATCCGTTCGAATCAGATTGAGAAAAATTCGCTCGCCGTCGGACCTGATCGCTTCGACATCGATGGATTGGTCGTCGCGAAGCCTCATCGCGAGGGACGTCCCGTCGACCTCGAAAGTGCGAAGTTGCGAGACCGGACTGATGGACGGTTCGTTGGTGATCGGATTTCTGCCTGTCCAGAACTCGAGCGAGTTGAAGACAATGATGTCCGCCAAGGCCGAGAAGCCATAGATGGGAAACCACATGAAGAGGACGAAGATGATCTCACGTTCCCAACGGTCCTCGCTCAGTTCCAGGTTGATGTTGGCGACTTTCTTCACCATCGCCATCTGACCGATACAACCGCTGGTCAGAAAAGAGAGACAAATTCCCAACACCAGGATGCTCTTGATACCTCGACGCATGAAACCCCCTTCTCCATGTGAGTTCAGATGAGTTCATCTCAGCCGTCTGAGTCCATATGAGCCCATCGAGCTGCGAAAAGCAGCAACACGAAGCCGGCGACTCGAAGGCCGATGCCTTCGCTGGTCTCGCGCACGCAAAAATCTACCACAACGGGTCGTGGTCCTGAAGCCGTCGTCTTGCTGTAGGCTACGTCCGCGTGCCGCGCGCGCCATCTGCAAACCGCTCCGGTCATGGCCGAGAGCGAGTCAATCATGAGGTGTTGTCGGGATCGCTGGGGCAGAGCGGGTGAATTCAACCCGCTCGGTTATTTATCTCGAAATGCTGTGGGAGAAGGAATCGATGAAGCGGTCCGGTCATCTCGATGTGGCGATCGTAGGTGCCGGGTTCGGGGGCCTCTATGCGATTCACCGCTTGCGTCAGCTCGGACTCGAGCTGCGG
>CAWLAJ010000065.1:0-16942 GCA_963854795.1 Deltaproteobacteria bacterium UBA4427
TGGTCGAGAAATGGCACACCCGAAGAGCACTCGCAGTGAATCCCCTCCCGACCGGCCAAAGCGATCGACACGTCCCGTCTCTTCGGCCCGACAGCGGATCGACTTCACCCGAGATCAGGTGAAATGCCCGGCAAATGGCTCGCAAGGCTGGATTTCGGAAGCTCGCGCGGGCGGGGGTCCAAGGCGGTCCGGGGGCTTCTCAGGCCGGGGAGGCCAGCGGGACTCCGAGCAGCGAGTGGGGCGTCGCCTCGTGAATTCGAACGGCAACGATCGTTCCCGGCGCGATCTCGCGACCGGGATCGGGCTCGAGGTTGACGACGCGATGGTGCAGATCGCGACCGGAAATCTGACGGCCACCATGACGGCTAGCGCCGTCGATGAGAACGAGGATCTCCTGTCCTACGCGCGATTGGTGGTACGCGAGGGTCTGAGCGCTCTGAAGTTCCTGGAGGCGCACCAGCCGTTCCTGGGCCACCTCAGCGGGGACGCGTTCGCCGAGCTCCTCGGCGGTGGTCCCAGGTCGCGGCGAATACTTGAAGCTGAAACTGTCGATCAAGCCGGCCTCCCGGACCAGCTCGAGAGTCTGCTCGAAATCGATCTCGGTCTCTCCGGGGAAGCCCACGATGAGATCCGAAGTGAGGGCGAGATCCGGACGCGCCTGGCGCAGATCCGCCACGATTTCCAGGTATCGAGCTCGCGTATATCGTCGACGCATCGCTTCGAGGATGCGATCGGAGCCGCTCTGCGCAGGCAGGTGAACGTGCGGGCAGAGGCTCTCCAGATCGCGGTGTGCCGCGATCAGCTCGTCATCGAAGAAGAGCGGATGCGGACTCGTGTAGCGGATTCGTTCAATTCCCGGGATCTCATCCAGTCGCGCCAGGAGATCAGCAAAGGGCATCGTTCCGGCCGCTGCCGCGTTCCCCCGGCGGACGTCGTGACGGCCGTACGCGTTGACGGTCTGACCGAGCAAGGTGATCTCGACGACGCCGTCCTGCGCCAGCTTTCGCACTTCGGCCTCGATCTCTCTGGCCGTTCGGCTGATCTCGCGGCCGCGCGTCGACGGAACGATGCAGAAGCTGCAGAACATGTCGCAGCCCTCCATCACCGTGACGAAGGCCCTGCGCCGGGGAGCCTTCGCGTCCGGCCTGCGCATCGGCAAGTCGAAACGCGCGGGACTCGGGTCCTCGGCCACCCAGGCGGCTCTTCGTCCCGCCGCCGCCGCGTCGAGCATGGCGGGGACGCGTCGCAAGTTGTGGGTACCGAACACGAAATCGAGATGGTCGAAGCGGCTGAGAAGTTTGTCCCCCACCTGCTGGGCGACGCAGCCCCCTACGCCGACCATGCGACCCGGTTTCTCGGATTTCCACTCCCGAAGCCGCCCCAGATCGCTGTAGAGCTGGTGCTCTGCTTTATCGCGAATCGAGCAGGTGTTGATGATCAGGACGTCCGCTTCGCCCTCACTCGAAGCGGCGACCAGTCCCCGGTCCTCCAGAAGGGTCGTCACCTTCTCGGAGTCGTGGATATTCATCTGACAGCCGTACGTACGAATTGCGAAGTGCTTGGGATCCAAGGGATTTCCATGTCGGAGCAGAAAAGTGGACCGCGGTGTCGATCGGAGGGCGAACTTACCGGAGTGGCGCTCTCGAGTCGATCGTGGCGAGGGCACAGTCAGGAATATTCTCGAAAACTCACAAAAAAGGTTGTTTTTGCAGCATTTATAGATTCTGGTCGACGCGTGCCCGAATCGTGATTGACAACACATCATGGGCCGCCATAATGCAAATCAGTCATAGGGTTTCGGAGTGGCGGTGGATTGGTCATTTCTTCGGAAATGTCCAACCTCTCACCCCCCATTGAATGAGTCCACCGCCCCTCCCCCTGACCACGCCTCGTCGGCCGCAACCGACGGGGCGTTTTTCTTTTTGTGCGCTCACTGCGCTCGCTTGGGCTGAAGGCGCCTGCTTTGCGCAGAGCGTGCGCTTGGGCTGTGGGTGCGATGAGTGGCCCGACGGGGGGACCGGCGGTCGGCGAGGCTGTGGTGGAGGTTGGAAGCTAGAGGATGACGAAGGCGGCGAAGGCGGCCGCGATTCCCCAGCGGGTGTAGCGGCGGGCGAAGCCCTTCGGGATCGTGCGAAGGGCCTGGGTGGGTGGCATACCGGCGCGAGCCTTTTGGATGACGGGGAATTCAATGGCGCCGGCGAAGACGGCGAAGCCGAAGGCGCCAGCGACCAGAGCCTCGGTTCCCGGGCTCGTGAGCGGTAGTGCAAAGAAGAGGAGCAGGACCACACCGATGTCAGCGAGATTCCCTCCGATGCCCATCCAATCGAAGGCGCGGGCGTCATTTTTCTCGTAGTCGAAGTCGAAGACCGGAAGGAAACCACCGATCGGCTTGAGAGGCGCGTGGCCGCCGGCTAGCCGGACTCCGACAAAATGTCCCCATTCGTGAAGCATCGCGCCGATCGCGGCGCCCACCAGCAGGCCGTCCACCGCAGAGAGCACGGAGGCCAGGGCGAGACCCGAGACGGTGGCCCAGGTCTCCGCCGCGGCGAAGATCGAGAGTAGAGCCGCGAGCAATGCCACGTCGCGCAGCACGACCAACGACAGCGTCGCCTCGTCGCTTTCGGCAGCCTTCGGAAAGCCACGCGTCGACGAGGCATCGGATTTCGCCGTCTCCCTCGAGCGCTCGCGGCTCGAGGGATCAACGGTCGGGGGCTGAATCGGTTTGTCGGCTGCGGAAGGAATGGCGGAAGCCTCCTCTAGAGCACGATCTGGTCAACGACCTTCGACAACTGTCGCAAGTTCCGGCATTCCTCGACGACGTCGCAATACGGCAGATAGCGGTCCATCACGGAATCGCCAAATCCCCAAGCGCTCGGGCTCTCTGGATTCAACCAGACCACATTCTTGGCCTTGTTCTGGATGTCGCGAACACACCAGGCGCGCGCATCATTGTAGTTGTTGCGCGCGTCGCCGAGAATGATCACCGTAGTCTTGTTGTCCACTGCCGACAGGTGGTTCTTCCAGAACTCATGAAAGGCGAAGCCGAAATTGCTTCGCGTGTAGACGTTGATGACGTCCCCACCGTCGAGTGCTTTTTCGACAGCGCTACTGACATCGCCATCGTGGAACACGTCGGTCACTTCACCCAATTCGGCTACGAAGACGTAGCAGCGGATCTTGGTGAAGGCTTCCTGAAGGCTGTACATGAACTGCAGCATGAAGCGCGAAACGTTGGCGACGGAGGAGGACACGTCGCACATGATGACGAGCTTCGGACGTTCCTTTCGTCGCGTCTTGTAGATCACCTCGAAGGGAATTCCACCACGCGCCATGTTGCGGCGCAGCGTCTGGTGAAGATCGAGTTTCCCTTTTTTGAGCCTCTTCTTCCGAATCGACAGGATGTTCTTGATGCGTTGAGCCAGTCGTGTGACGACTTCACGCATGCGAAGAATCTCATCTTCGGTCAGATGGTAGAAGCTCTTTTCCGTCAGCATTTCGCGACGAAACTTCTCCATATAGTTGTGATTTTGCTGCTGGAGCTCACGCTCCGTGAAGTTCCGCACCGAGCGACGAACAGTCTCCATCAATTTCCGAATCAGTTCCTGCATCTGAGCGATGGCTTCGTCGCCCATACCCTGCGCGCGCATGCGCTCGGCGAGTGCCTCGAGCTCCTGCGCCGCGCCTTCCATCCCAAGCTGCTCGGTCGTTCGTCGACTGAAAAAGCCGACTTGAAGCATGTTCTCGATCCGTTCGGTACCCGCCTGTTCGGCAGCCTGCCGAATCATGTTCTCCAGATCCGCGAGATTCTGCGTAAGCAAGGCCTTGGCAAGATCGCCGAGTTCGAAATCGCCGTCCATGTTCTCGAGCATCTCGGCAAGCTTCGCGAGCAACTCTTCGAGATCGATGCCCATCTCGCCCAGGTCGCCTTCCATGTCGCCGAAGGCACTCTTCAAATTGTCATAGAAGCCAGACCAGAAGAGCTCGAAGAGTTCATCGTAGGTCGCAATCTCGTCCCCACGCTTGACCATTGCCGCACGCAGCGCGTCGCGAAAGATGTCGCGATCGTCGAGCGAAAGCTCATCGAGCGCATTGAATGCGTCGATGCCTTCCGCGACCGAGACTCGGATTCCGCTCTTGCGAAGCAGGTTCGTGAATTCGATGATCTTCTTCTGCATCTTGAGTGACTCCGCAGGACTAGTGCAGGATTCCCTTCTTGGCTGCCGGCTGCTCGGGCGCCTGCTGCGGCTTCTCCGCCGCGACTTCAGCGGTCTTCTTCTGGATCAGCTTCGACAACTCGTTCTGTGCCTTCTGAACATCACCCTCATATTTGAGAATCACGTTCAACGTATCGCTGACGATCTGGTGCTCGAGCTCGTCGGCATTCAAGGCCAACAACGCCCGCGCCCAGTCAAGGGTTTCCGAAATCGACGGTGTCTTCTTCAAGTCGAGATCGCGAATCCGATTCATCAGCTGAACGACTTCCTCAGCGAGTCGCTTGTCGATATTCGGGACCTTTCGATCCAGAATGCGGACCTCGAGCTCTTCATCGGGGTAATCGATCCAGAGATGCAGACAGCGACGCTTGAGCGCGTCACTCAGTTCACGCGAATCGTTGGACGTCAGGAAGACCAGCGGCTGTGAGGTCGCTTTGACCGTTCCGATCTCTGGAATCGTCACCTGGAAGTCCGACAGGATCTCGAGCAGGAACGCTTCGAATTCCGGATCCGATTTGTCGACTTCGTCGATCAGCAACAAAGAAGGCTCGTCGGAAGTAATCGCCTTCATGAGTGGTCTTGGAACAATGAATCGCTCGGAGAAGAACACCGAATCCTCCGCGCCCACGCGCTCAGCGGCCTCGGCGAGACTCTCGGCGCCCGAAATCGTCTCGGAAACCTTGTCCTTCAGAATCTGCGTATAGAGCAGTTGCTTCGAGTACTCCCACTCATAGAGGGCCTTGGCCTCATCGAGACCCTCGTAACACTGGAGGCGAATCAGCTCGCGGCCGAGTGCACTGGCGACCACCTTCGCCAGCTCCGTCTTGCCAACTCCAGCCGGCCCTTCGACCAGCACGGGTTTGTCGAGCTGTTGTGCCAGGTAGACGACCGTCGCAATCTGCTTGTTGCAGAGATAATCCTCGTCACCCAGCTGCTGAATTACATCTTCCACCGACTTGAACATTTATTCCTCTCGTTCTCTCATTCTTTTCGAGCGCCGGCCGTCTCCGCGTTCGGGCGCATTCGTTCGAACGCGAGGTGACCGGTACGATATGGGATCGCGCCGATAGCGCCTCTTATGACATCAGGTGCAAAACGTGGCCGAGCTTTTCCTTCTTGGTCCGTAGATATTCCACGTTATTGGCGTTCGGTTCGACCTCGAGCGGTACGCGCTCGACGATCTCGACACCATACCCACTGATGCCTGCCCGCTTGCCCGGATTATTCGTCAGGATACGAATCTTGTGTACGCCGAGAGCCGCGAGGATTTGAGCACCCACACCATAGTCTCGCAAGTCTGCGGCAAAGCCAAGCTTGTTGTTCGCCTCGACAGTATCGAGGCCCTCTTGATCCTGAAGCTCATAGGCCTTGATCTTGTTCTTGAGTCCGATGCCTCGGCCCTCTTGGCGCATATAGAGGACGATGCCAGCGCCTTCCTCGGAGATCATGCGCATGGCCGCGTCGAGCTGCTCACCGCAATCACACCGCAGCGAACCAAACGCGTCGCCGGTGAGGCATTCGCTATGAACGCGAATCAGGACCGGCTCGTCCGTTTCGATCTCACCCAGCACCAACGCCATGTGGTCGACGTGGTCTATGTCGTTTTCGAATACGATCGCTTCGAAGTCACCGTATCGTGTCGGCATCTTTGCGACCGCGGATCGATGGACCAATTGCTCCGTGCGCAATCGATAGGAAACGAGATCCTTGATCGTGACGATCTTGAGATCATGCTCCAAACCGAATTTGATCAGATCCGGCAGGCGCGCCATCGTACCGTCGTCGTTCATGATCTCGCAGATCACGCCCGCCGGTTTGCAACCCGCGAGACGAGCCAGATCCACCGATCCCTCCGTCTGACCCACCCGGCGAAGCACACCCCCCTCGCGCGCGCAGATCGGAAAGACATGGCCGGGACGAACGATGTCGATCGGCTTCGCATCTTCGGCGACAGCGGCCTGAATCGTGCGCGCCCGATCGGCGGCTGAGATTCCAGTCGTCACCCCCTCGCGCGCTTCGATTGAAATCGTGAACGCCGTCCCGAA
Source organism: Deltaproteobacteria bacterium UBA4427 (assembly GCA_963854795.1). Taxonomy (GTDB): domain Bacteria; phylum Myxococcota_A; class UBA9160; order UBA9160; family UBA4427; genus UBA4427. The sequence continues at coordinate 6,260 of CAWLAJ010000065.1, forward strand.
GGATGCGGTGTTTTCGTAGTCGGGAACCATCTTGTTCAGATGGAGCCGCGTCATGCGCTCTTCATCGAGAGGCAAGCAGATGAGGCCGCGGCCGAACTTGGCCATGAAGTTGATCGCTTCGGGAGTGACCTTGTCAGCGGCCATACACAGGTCGCCTTCGTTTTCGCGATCTTCATCGTCGACGAGGATGACCATCTTGCCCGCGGCGATTTCGCGGATCGCCTCCGAGACCTTCGACAGACCCTGACCGGGTTCCGGCTCCGGAACGGCAGCTCGCGTCGCCCGCTTGGTGTCTCCACTTACGGGAGCCTTGCGAGACTTCGCATTGTCGTTGTTTGAATCGGATGAATTGGACATGGATGGCCGTTCACCTTCCGTACGGACCGCGGGTGCGGGTGCGGTTCCGGCGGGCGCGCTCCGAGTGGAATACCCGGGGGTGATAGGCAACGACGATATCTATGGTTGACTGGGGTGTCAATCTCGCTCGGAGTGTCCGATCGAGACTGTGCGTCTACTTGCCGGGCGGCTGGCCGTGGCGCAGCGGACGAAAATTCTTCATCACGCCCTTCAGGAAATCCTCTTCCGAGACCGCGAATTTGGCCGAGAAATCGTGGCGCTCCTCGAGGCCGCGGTAGAGCACGCGCATCAACTCGTGGAAGGTCTCGAGGACTCCCTCTCCGCGGTTGGCAACGGCCGGAAAGGTCGGCGTGTCGCCCCACTGTTCCTTGATTTCGGTCAGCGACTTCACGTCGGGCATGTCGCGCTTGTTGAATTGCACGACCGTGGGGAGATTGTCGAAGTCGATCCCATGCGCTTTCAAGTTGGCTTCCATGTCGCGCCAGGAATAGGCATTCGCACTGGCCGCCGAGCGCTGTGAATCCGCGACGAACGCGATCGCATCGGCCCCTGCGAGAACGACCTTGCGGGTCGATTTGTGCATGACCTGACCCGGCACCGTGAACAGCTTCATCTTGATCGAGAATCCGCCCACGGTATCGAACTCGACGGGCAGGAAGTCGAAATAGAGAGTGCGATCGTCCTTGGTATCGAGCGTCAGCATGTGACTTCGCGTCGCTGGATCCATCATTTCGTGCAGCTGCTGCAGATTACTCGTCTTGCCCGACAGGGCCGGGCCGTAGTAGACCACCTTGAGGGTGATCTCTTTGCTGCCGATATTGATCTGCACCATCGATCGACTCCAATTCTTCCGCCTGCAGTGCGCATCGGTCGAAACGGGTCCCGGATCAAGAGGGAATACACCCCAACAGGGTTTCAGCCGCCTCGAGACTTGCGGAATGCGGCGAGCAGGGAGCGTGCCGCGGCGGCCGGGGTGGTCTTCTGACCCGCGACGGCGGCCTCTTCGCGCGCGATCGCTTCGGCCATTCCCGGCTCCTGGCGGAACGCGCGGTCGATACCCTCTTCGAGCAGCTTTCGGAGCCAGGCGCGAGATTGCTCGGTCCGCCGATCTTCGAATTCCCCGGTCGATTGCATCAGCTCGTGATGGTCACAAATCGCCTGCCAGACCTCCTCGATGCCTTCCGACCGCGTCGAACTCGCGAGCATCGCCCGAGTGCGCCATGAATCGCTGGTCCCGCGGATCAGGTCGAGTGCGCCGGCATAGTCGACGCGCGTGCGCTCCGCGACGCTCTGCATCGCACCGTCGGCCTTGTTCACGACCAGGGCATCGGCGAGTTCGATGACCCCCTTCTTGATTCCCTGAAGTTGGTCGCCGCCCGCCGGGAGCAGCAGGACGAGAAAGAAGTCCACCATCGAGGAGACCGCCACTTCGGACTGGCCGATGCCAACGGTTTCGATGAGCACGACGTCGTAGCCGGCCGCCTCGCATAACAACATGACTTCTCGCGTTCGGTTCGCAACCCCGCCCAGAGACCCGCTCGAGGGTGACGGGCGAATGAACGCTTCAGAACAGAGGGCGAGCTTCTCCATTCGCGTCTTGTCGCCGAGAATGCTGCCGCCCGAGACCGGACTACTCGGATCGACTGCGAGCACCGCGACACGCTTGCCCTTTTCGACGAGGCGAAGGCCGAGCGCTTCGATGAACGTGCTCTTGCCAACACCGGGTGGACCCGTAATCCCGACGCGAATCGCGTGGCCTCTCTCTGCCACGAGGGCTTCGAGAACGGCCTGGCCGATCGATCGATCCTCGTCACGCGTACTCTCGATTCGCGTAATCGCCTGGGCCATCGCTCGACGATCGCCTCCGCGAATCGCCTCAGCCATTTCGCGCGCCTGGACATCGCTACTCGCAGAGGTGTCGTTCCCCGCCGCGCTTCCGCTCACGCTCTCGTCGCTCACACCGCCTCCCAAGGCTTCCGTCCTCGGATCACCGATTTCGCGCGTCGCGGCCCGTACCCGACACCCGGGTCAGGCCACCGCCATGGTCCGCAGCACTTCGAGAACTTCGGCGGCGGCTTCGGGAACCGGCGTGCCCGGTCCGAAGATGGCGGCGACACCCTCTTTGCGAAGAAAGTCGTAGTCCTGGGGTGGGATGATGCCACCCACGACGACCGCGATCTCGCCGGCACCCGCTTCCCGAAGCGCATGGACGAGTTCCGGGACCAGTGTCTTGTGTCCGGCCGCCTGGCTCGACACACCCACGACATGAACGTCGTTGTCGATGGCTTGCTGCGCCGCTTCGGCCGGCGTCTGGAAGAGCGGCCCGATGTCGACATCGAAGCCGAGATCCGCGAAGGAGGTCGCGATGACCTTCATTCCACGGTCATGCCCGTCCTGGCCGAGCTTGACGACGAGCATTCGAGGTCGGCGGCCAGTCTCGGTCGCAAACGCCTCGACCGACTGGTTGACGCGAGCAAATTCATCTTCATCGCGATACATCGATCGATACACCCCCGAGACGGACCGAATATCCGCGCGGTGACGAGAATAGGCCACCTCCATCGCATCCGAGATCTCGCCAACCGTCGCCCGTGCGCGAGCGGCGTCTACGGCAGCCTCGAGCAGGTTGCCTTGTCCGTTCTTGGCCAGTTCCGTGATCGTTGCGAGTGCCTTGTCGACGGCCGCGCCATCGCGACTGGCGCGAATGGTCTCCAGTCGTCTGATCTGCGCGTCGCGAACCGCCGAGTTGTCGATGTCGCGGACCTCGAGCTGATCTTCCGTGTCGAGGCGATATTTGTTCACGCCGACGATCACGTCTTCGCCACTGTCGACGCGTGCTTGCCGACGTGTCGCCGCCTCCTCGATCTTGAGCTTGGGCATGCCGGCTTCGATCGCCTCGGTCATCCCGCCGAGTTCCTCGACCTCGTCGATGAGTTCGTTCGCCGCGTGGTAGACACTCTCGGTGAGCGACTCCATGAAATACGACCCACCCCACGGATCGACGACGGCGGGAATGCCGGATTCCTCCTGAAGGATCAGTTGGGTATTGCGCGCAATACGGGCCGCCGTATCCGTCGGGAGACTGACCGCTTCGTCGTAACCATTCGTATGCAGGGACTGAGTACCGCCAAAGACCGCGGCCATCGCTTCGATCGTCGTCCGAACCACATTGTTCATCGGGTCCTGCTCGGTCAGACTCGCACCCGAAGTCTGACAATGAGTTCGCAGCATCAAGGACCGGGGATTCTTCGGATTGAATTCCTTCTGCATTCTCTCCGCCCAGATCCGGCGAGCGGCTCGCATCTTGGCGATCTCGAGATAGAAGTTCATTCCGATACACCAGAAGAACGACAGACGACCCGCGAATTGATCGACGTCCATTCCCTTGGACAGTGCGGCGCGCGCATATTCGAGGCCGTCCGCGATCGTGAAGGCCAACTCCTGAACCGTCGTCGCTCCAGCTTCTTGCATGTGGTAACCGGAAATCGAAATTGAATTGAATTTCGGCATTTCCTTCGCCGTGTACTCGATGATATCGGCGACGAGGCGCATGCTGGGCGTCGGCGGATAGATGTAGGTGTTGCGAACCATGAATTCTTTGAGGATGTCGTTCTGGATCGTTCCCGCGAGCTGATCTCGCGGCACACCCTGCTCCTCGCCAGCCACGATGAACGATGCGAGGACCGGAATGACCGCTCCGTTCATGGTCATCGATACGGTCACGTCCGCGAGCGGGATTCCCTCGAAGAGGATCTTCATGTCCTCGACGGAATCGATCGCCACGCCGGCTTTGCCGACATCGCCCGACACGCGTGGGTGGTCGGAGTCGTAGCCACGATGCGTGGCTAGATCGAAGGCGACCGAAAGCCCCTGTTGTCCGCCGGCAAGATTGTCCTTGTAGAACGCGTTCGATTCTTCGGCGGTCGAGAAGCCCGCGTACTGTCGGAGCGTCCACGGTCGATTCGCATACATCGTCGCGCGCGGACCGCGCAAGAATGGAAAGAGCCCGGGAATGGTATCGGTCTGCTCCAGCCCTTCGAGATCTGCAGCGGTGTAGAGCGGGCGGATCGGCAGTCCATCCGGGCTCGACGTCGTGAGGTCCTCGATCGCCTTACCGCGAAGTTCCTTTTGCGCGAGAGCGTCCCAGGTGGACTCAGCGTCGCTGGCTGCTTCTGGGCCCTGCTTCTGGGATGATCTCGCCATCGATGCTCTCGACCTTTCTACCGTGGTTGCCGCGTGTTGCACGTCTGCGGTGCTCGAACTTTGGGGGCGGCGAGTCTAGCAGGCCGCTCGTTCGGAACGGTCTCTATACGGCGCGCCGATACTTTCCGCCCACTTCGAAGAGCGTGTCGCTGATTTGACCGAGACTGGCGACTTTCACCGTCTCGAGGAGCAGGTCGAAAAGATTGTCCCCGCGACGCGTGGCGGCCTTCAAGTCCGCCAGCGCGTCCTCGACATCCCCCGACCAACGCGCATGAAAATCAGCCAGCGAATCGAGCTGTGCACGCTTCTCCTCATCCGAGGAGCGAATCAAGTTTTCGGCGGCGACCTCGACTTCCTCTTCCGATTCGGAAAGGAATGTATTCACGCCAATGATCTCGAGCTCACCCGAATGCTTCAACGTTTCGTAGTGCATGCTCTCGTCCTGGATGCGCCCACGCTGATAAAGCGTTTCCATTGCGCCGAGCACACCGCCGCGCTCACTCAGCCGCTCGAACTCGGCCAGTACGGCCTCCTCGACCAGGTCGGTCAGTTCGTCGATGACGAACGCCCCTTGAATCGAATTTTCGTTGCGCATGAGTCCGGCCTCACGATTGATGATCAGTTGAATCGCCAGAGCCCGGCGAACCGAGGCTTCCGTCGGCGTCGTCACCGCTTCATCGTAGGCATTCGTATGCAGGCTATTGCAGGAATCCTGTAGGGCCGTCAGCGCTTGAAGTGTCGTACGGATGTCATTGAAATCCATTTCCTGCGCATGCAGCGAACGACCTGAGGTCTGAATGTGATATTTCAGTTTCTGACTTCGTTCGCTGGCGCCATAACGCTCACGCATGGCGACGGCCCAGATGCGTCGAGCGACTCGTCCGAGCACGGAATACTCTGCGTCGAGTCCGTTGCTGAAGAAGAACGAGAAATTTGGGGCGAATTCGTCGACCGACATGCCGCGCGCCAGGAAGTACTCGCAGAAGGTGAAGCCGTTGGCCAGGGTGAAGGCGAGTTGGGTAATCGGGTTCGCACCCGCCTCGGCCATGTGGTAGCCGGAAATCGAAATCGAGTAGAAATTGCGGATCCCCTCGCGGCAGAAGGTCTCCTGGATATCACCCTGCATCTTGAGTGAAAACTCGGTCGAAAAAATGCAGGTGTTCTGAGCCTGGTCCTCCTTCAGGATATCGGCCTGGACGGTTCCGCGAACACGACCGAGGACTTCGGCACGGAGCCTTTCATAGACGGGGGCGGGCACTGCGCGGTTCCCCGGTATACCCAACAATCCCAATCCGAGTCCATCGTGATCGGGTGGCCGCTCGCCTTCGTAGGTCGGCAGCGAGAGCCCCTTCTTTCTTAGAGCGGCTTCCGCCTGCGAGCGAACCTCGTCGAGCTGACCCTCTTCGATCAGGTATCGCTCGACGCGCTGGTCGATGGCTGTGTTCAGGAAAAAGGCCAACACGGTGGGTGCCGGGCCATTGATCGTGAGCGAAACGGATGTCGTCGGTGCCGATAGATCGAAACCCGAATAGAGCTTCTTGGCATCGTCGAGCGTGCAGATTGAAACGCCCGAGTTTCCGACCTTGCCGAAAATATCGGGGGCCGCCGCCGGGTTGTTGCCATAGAGCGTCACGCTATCGAAGGCGGTCGAGAGGCGTGCCGTCGGCTGTCCTGAACTCAAATAGTGAAAACGTCGATTGGTTTGCTCCGGGCCGCCTTCGCCAGCGAACATTCGCGCCGGGTCTTCTTCTTTTCGCTTGAACGGGAAGACGCCCGCCGTGAACGGGAATCGACCCGGAAGGTTCTCCAACCCGAAATAGCGGACCAGTTCGCCCCAATCTCGGGTCCGCGGCAGCGCGACGACCGGAAGGGACGTTCCCGAAATCGATGCCGTGAAGTTCTCGACTTCGACCGTGCGGTCGCGGACCTGATAGCTCTGTTGTTCGGCGCCGTATTGGCGGCGAACCTCTGGCCAACTACGAAGCTCTGCGGCAAGCGTCTCATCGACGGCACCCAACGCCTCGTTGTATCCCTCGACGAGAACTGCCAGCGACGGCCCAGAAACCTCGGGTAGCGCACCGAGCGGGCGTTCCGGGCCGCAATCCGTTGCAGAGAGTACTCGCGCGTAGCCATCGGCGAGGGCGGCCTGGTCGGCGGCCGCGCCGAGGGCGACTCGATAATCGCGGTGGGCTTCCGCGATCTCGGCCAGATAACGCTGGCGAGACGCGGGTACGAGAGACGACGGGATCTCAGCTGTTTGCGAATCGAGGGTCTCCTCGTTCAGCGCGTCCCCTGAATAATCTGGGAAGAAAGCGCCCAGTCCAAGCTGAACGAGCTTTCTCTCTAGCGCTTGGGCGAGTCTTTCGGTGCCCCGATCATTCCAATTTCGCGCAATGGTCGGAAAGACGGGCACTTCGGCATCGGGAACCGACATGGCCTGGTGGTTTCGGCGCCACTGTTTTCGGATGTCGCGCAGCGAATCCAGCGCGCCGCGACGATCGAACTTGTTCAGTACGATCATGTCGGCAAAGTCGATCATGTCGATCTTCTCGAGCTGCGAGGGCGCACCATACTCTGGCGTCATCACGTAAAGGGAAAGATCAACCTGGTCGACGATTTCGGAATCGCTCTGGCCGATCCCCGCCGTCTCGAGCAGGACGAGATCGAATCCCGCGGATCGCAAGACCTTCAGTCCATCACCGACGGCGGCCGCCAGGGAGAGATTCGCGCGGCGGGTGGCCATCGAGCGTACGAAGACCTGCGGGCCGCCGATCGCGTTCATACGAATCCGGTCCCCGAGGAGCGCGCCACCGCTTCGTCTGCGAGTCGGATCGACGAGCAGAAGCGCGATTCGCAGGCTCGGTGCATCGCGGCGAATACGCATCACGAGTTCGTCGACCACACTCGACTTGCCCGCGCCCCCGGTGCCTGTAACCCCGATCACGGGAGCCAGATGCTCGGTTCGATCGGAGATCTTCTCACGAAGGGCAGCGGCCCGTTCCTTGTGGCTCTCGGCGTGATTCTCGAAGAAGCTGATCAGCTTCGCGATCTGCGCGGCGCTTGCTGAGTCAAGGGAATCGACCACTTCGTCGAGGCCCGCGGCGGGATCCGCCTCGACACTGCATCGCGCTTCGAGGCATTCATCGACGATACTCCCGATCATTCCCTCGAGGCCCATCACACGACCGTCTTCGGGACTGAAAATGCGCGAGACCCCGGCGCGATGAAGTCGCTCGATTTCGTCCTTGGTAATCGTGCCGCCCCCGCCACCGTAGATCCGCACGTCCGCCAGGCCCTCTTCGGCCAGGCGACGAACCAGGTACTCGAAATACTCGAGATGTCCTCCCTGATAGGAGGAGATGGCAATCGCGTCGGGCGCCTCTTCAACGGCCGCCTCGACGACCTCTTCGACGCTGCGGTCGTGGCCGAGATGAATGACCTCAGCGCCACGGGCCTGCAAGAGTCTTCGCATGATATTGATCGCCGCATCATGGCCATCGAAGAGCGACGTGGCCGTCACCACGCGAACGGGCGCTCGATCTCTTTCGATTGGCGAACGGTCGGCCGTGCTCATTCGTCAGCCCCTTCATTCTGATTCTCGCGCGTAGCGTCGTTCGATTGCGCGGTGGCGCGGGCGTCCACGTGATCCCGATAGCGAACGAGCTCAGCGCGCAGATCGCCGAGTTCAGCCATCCGTCGGTCGACGTCATGGAGATGAGCCTCGAGAAGGTCTTGCAGCCGACCCAGCATCGCCTGCGTCGAGCCGCCGATTCCGTATACGGCGTTCAGCTCGCGAATTTCGGCAAGCGAAAGACCGAGGCCTTTCAAACGACTGATGAAACCGAGTCGTTCGAGTTCGTCCGCGCCGTAGACCCGCCGTCCACTCGAGCGCCTTCGAACGCCGGGCAAGAGCCCGATTTCTTCGTAGTAGCGAACGGTGCGAGGACTCAGCCCCGTCCGGTCACAGACTTCCGAAATCGCCCACATGTCGCCGAAGATGCCTCGCTTTGCCAGTTCACGTCAACTGTGAGAACTATTCGGACATCCAGGCCTCGTCTGTGATCAATTTCGCTTTCCCGAGGGGCCCGCAGGGTCGGACTCCTACTGTCGGAGCCGGACGTTCAGGAGCTTCGAGCCGGAGCTCACTGATATCCGAGTTGCTCGATTCGGCGACCGCTCTTCAGCCAGGTCGGATCCACTTTCACAAAGAGCTCCAGATGAACCTTGCAGCCGACCCATTCCTCGATTGCCCGGCGCGCGCGAATTCCAATCTTCTTGACCATGCTGCCGCCCTTTCCGACCACGATTCGCTTCTGAGAATCGCGCTCGACCAGGAGATTCGCGCCAATCTTCAAGATCTTGGGGTTCGACTCGTCATAGCGAAGCACCTCGACGGCCATTGAATAGGGCAGCTCCTGATCAAGCAGCTCGAAAACACCCTCTCGAATCATTTCGGCACACAACCATCGCATGGGCCGGTCCGTGAGTTCGTCCTCACCATAGAGGGGCGGCGAGACCGGCAGCGTCTCCGAGATCGCGGTCAATAATTCCTCGACGCCCTCCCCGGTTCGCGCTGAAACCGCCGTGGCCGGCCATTCGCCAGGAGCCTCCGCGATCGGCCAATCGTTCTGGCGAGCCCGCGGCAGATCACTCTTCGTCCCCACGATCAGGGAGGGTCGCCGCTGCGCCCTCAAGGCCGTGGCCAGCTCATCGTGGATCTCGGTCCAGCCCACCGTGCGATCGACGAGCAGACAGGCCACGTCACAATCGCGCGCCACGTTTTCGACGATCGAATTGAGCGCTTCATTCAATTTCTTGGGGCTGTGATGTCGCCCGGGTGTATCGAGGAAGAGAAGCTGCGCGCCCTCCCGCGGAAGGATTCCGAGAATTCGACTTCTCGTTGTCTGTGGCTTCGCGCTCACGATCGCCAGCTTTTGCCCGAGGAAGGAATTGAGCAGCGACGACTTTCCAACGTTGGGCGGACCGAGCAGCGCCACGAAACCGGCTCGAAAATCGCCGCCGGAATCTCGCGCAGGCTGGCCCGCGCGATCTGGGGAGGGTTGAGAATCGGCTGACGATTGCGAACTCGACATCGACGGAGGCCTACGTCCCAACCGGCGACGGGGTCGCGGAAGCCGCACGCCAGACCGCCAGCGCGTCTTGGGCCGCCAACCGCTCGGCCGCTCGCTTTGTTCGACCGACGCCTCGGGCGAGCGCACGCTTTTGAACGACGACTTCGACCGTGAAGCGCTTTTCGTCCCCTTCGATCTCGCTATCTGCCACCAGGCGATAGGAAGGGAATTCGCCCTCGACGGCCATGACGCGCTCCTGCAATTCGGTCTTCGGATCTCGCCCCACGAGTGGTGCATCGGCGGCCAGGGATTCGCCGAAGGCCTCCCCGACGAAGCGCACGACCGCCTCGAGCCCTCGATCGAGAAAGATCGCCCCGATCAACGCCTCCATCGCATCCGCCAGGATCGAGGGCTTGTCCAGGCCGCCCGACTGCTCTTCCGTACGGCCCAGTCGAATCAACGGCCCCAACTCGTATTGGCGAGCCAGTTCCGTCAGGGATCGCCCCTCGACCACGGCGTGGAGCGCGCGACTGAGATCACCCTCCCGCCAATCGGGTTTGGCCTCGAAGAGGGCATGAGCCACCACCAGCCCGAGGACCGAGTCGCCCAGGAACTCGAGTCGTTCGTTGCTCGCCGGCATCGAGCCCTCGCCCAGGCCCTGTTCATGCGCATAGGAGGAATGGCGCAAAGCCTCTTCGAGCAATTCGCGGTTCAGAAAGGACTGCCCGAGCGCGGCCTCGAGCCGATCCAGCGCGAGTCGACGACTTACTACTTCTTCGCTTTCAAGCCCATCGATCACCGGATGCCCTCGACAATCCAACCGCCCCCGATGACTTCTTCATCGTTGTCCGAATCGTAGAAGACGGCGGCCTGCCCTGGCGCGACGGCGCGAACCGGCTCGTCGAATCGCACGAGGGTCTCGCCCCCGCCGACCGCCTCGACCTTCGCCGGCTGTGCTGCGTGGCGATGGCGCACCTGAACTCGAACGCCAATGGGCCCCTCGGGCGGGCTCCCGGAAATCCAGTTCACGTTTTTGACTCGGGCAGCGGCA
>CAWLAJ010000066.1:0-16800 GCA_963854795.1 Deltaproteobacteria bacterium UBA4427
CGTCTGGGATCACGACCGTCTCGGGCCCGGAAGTCAGCGACGGATCTTCTCCGAGGGCGTCGAAGTCATCCGGGGCGCCTGGGGTATTGACGGTCTTGATGGCGCTAAGAGTGTCGAGGTCGGGCTCGAGCTGTCTGCGTTCGAAGCGGCCGGTCGGGTTGGCTCGCGCGCCTCGCCCCTTTCGCGCCGGTCGCAGGGCCACCGGTTCGAGATCGCGAAGTGGGTTCGGGCGGGGAGGGTTCACGAAGCGAAAGTAAGACGAAAATCAAGAACCTGCAAGGTCCACAGACCGATTTCAGCGACTCGCGCGGTCTTCCAGGTAGCTTTCGAATCTGGATCCGGACTCGGTCTCGAACTGTCGGACGATTCTCATTTCCTCGGCGACCTGCCGAAGTACGCGGCCGCCGGCTCGAAGCGGGTAGCGCTTGAAGAATTGCTGGATATCTCGCCCGGAAGAAGGGGGCAGCGCCTCGGACGTCGCGGCCGCCACCCGCGCTAGCAGAATCGGCGGCATTTCTCTTTCGAGCCGCGGCCAGGCGTCCTTCAATGCCTCCCACGTCGGAGCCGCCGCGCTCGGTCGACCCAGCAGGGCGGCGAGCAGGCCGGCTCGATCGGGAACCGGAGCGAGTGAAGCGTCGAAGCCCGCCGCGAGGCTGGCGCCGATCAATTCGGGCTGCTCGAATTCTGCCAGAGCGAATAACATGCGACGTCGCGCTTGCGGCGTGGCCGCGCCTCGGGTCGCCTGGCACAACGTCTCGTGGAGATCGGCGTCGCCTCGCCGTGCAGCGATGCGAACGATCGGATCGCCGAGCTCGGATGGCAGCGCCTCACCCGAAGCGAAATGTTGCGCGCATTGCGCCGTGCAGAATTCGAGGATCGCATCGGCGTGGGCGAGCTGGCCCACGATCCGAAAAACCTGAGAGCGACGCATTCGCTGACGAAGAGGCTCGTCGGCGCCCGGGTGAAATCCGATCAGATCGATCTGTTCGCCGAAGTGTCTGACCATCCAGCCACGAAAATTCCGCTCGACGCTTGCACCGCGACCCGCGGCCAGTCGTCTCTCGAGGCGGCCGAGGACGCTACTCGTCGCCAGGAGAACGTCGGGATCTTCTTCCCGCCCGAGTGAAGCGAGAAGATCGAGCAGGGCTTCGATCCGGATTCGACCTGCCCGGGCGAGCGCCCATTGGTTTCCGATGAATCCGATTCGTTCGATCGCGGTCAGCGCGGGCAAATGCGAAACCAGCGCGTCCAATTCAGGCTTTCCGTATTCAACGCGGAAGAACCCCGCCTCTCCGGCATTCCCATAGATCCAACTCGAGGCGGGATCGGGGCGATCCACTTTTTCGCGTCGCTTGACGAGCAGATGGCTGATCGTGCGCGAGTCCGTTCCCGAAGAAGCACCCGCGCGCCCCACCCAGGGAATCTGCCAGCGAATGTTCTGCGATCCGGTCCGAGAGTTCCCAGGTCTTGGTTTGGCGGGCAGGGCCAGGAAGCGCTGTTGAGTGAGTTCAATGACAGCGTTTCGCGAATCGTCCTTTCGCTGCAAGGAGACGACGGGATAGCCGGTTTGCAAGGTCCACGGGGCGACGATGTCCTCGATTGGAAGTCCCGAAATCTCAGCGATCGCCGACCAGAGATCCGAAGCGGAGGCGGCCCCCTCGCGATGTCGGGTCATATAGAGGCGGATGCCGTCGCGGAAGACGGTCGGGCCGAGAAAACCTTCGAGCATGCGAAGAACACAAGCGCCCTTGGAGTAGGTAATCGCGTCGAAATTCTCGTGGGCCTCCTGCGCGCTACGGATCTTCGGGGCGATCGGATGGCTACTCGCCAGGGCATCGATCGAAAGCGCTTCCTCGCGTCGATGAGCGAAGTCGAGCCAGATCTGCCAGTCCGGCCGCCACTGCTGGATGATCTCGCAGGCCATCCAGGTCGCAAAGGACTCGTTCAACCAGAGATCGTTCCACCACGCCATCGTGACGAGATTTCCGAACCACATGTGCGAGATCTCGTGCGTGATGGTTTCGGCGGCGCGTTTGCGGTCCTCGAATGAAGATTCTTCAGGATCGAGCAGCAGGACGGAGTCGCGAAAGAAGACGGCGCCCGCATTCTCCATGGCACCAAAGGCGAAATCCGGAAGCGCCAGAAGGTCGAGTTTCGCGTAGGGATGCGACATGCCGAACCAGTCTTCCAGACGGGAGAGACTCTCGCCGGCCGTTTCGAGGGCAAATTCGGCGAGGTGTTGCCGATCGGGCAGCGTGTAGACGCGGATCGGCGTCGACCCGCTGATCCGTGGGGGCGCCGCGACGAAGGGGCCGACCGCCACCGCCACGAGATAGGCGGAGAGGAGTGGTGTGCATTCGAAACAGACGGTCTTCTGGTCTCCGTCGTGTTCCTCTTCGGACTCGATCGGAGAATTGGAGAGGACCGTCTGATGCTTCGCCGTCGTGACGCGAATCCGGTAGCGGGCCTTGATGCCCGGTTCGTCGAAACAAGGGAAGAAGCGGCGCGCATCCGTCGGGCAGAGCTGAGTGGCAATCCATGGTTCGCGATCGTCGAGCGATCGGTAGAGCCCACGAAGATCGCTTCGGACTCGGCCACGGAAATCGAGCTGGACACGCAGCGCACCGATCGGGAGGAGACCGTCGAAGTGAAAGACGACGGTCTCGGATTCCGGTCGAAGTTCGATGCGTGGCACCCAGCGATCGACCTTCGCGTGATCCGAGAGGACTCGAACCTTTGAGATGCGGAGGTCCACTGCGTGAAATTCGAGCTTGCGTGTTCGCCTGTCGAGTTGAAGCGCGTACTCCGCGCGGCCGTGAAACGTCTTCTCGGCCGGGTCGAGGTGAAAATGCAAATCGATGATCGTCGGTCGAACGGCTGCGGCCAGGCGGGCCGCCGAACGGGCTCGGGGCTTTGCTTTCACGGGGTCGTTTGATGCGCTTTTCGATTTGGACGTTGATTGGGACTTCGGTTTCGCCAATGCAGATGATCTCCGTGCGGTCTCGTGATCAGTCGCTTGCCGATCATGCCATAGGTCGTGACGTTCGACGTGCGCGATCGGCTAATTTCGGATTCGCCTCCGCAGCACATCCCAGAGCGCACGGTATTCGGCCAATCGTTCTCGGACCCGCCCGCGAAGCGCAGGTCGAGCTCCCTTGGCCAGCAATCCCCACGCGTCGAGCCCCCGGTGTCGAGCGAGAAACAGCGCTCGCGGCAGATGGAAGGATTGAGTGACGAAAACGATGGGCTGATTCGCGTGGAACCGAGCGACGTGATCGATCGAATCGATCGTTCGGTCGGAATCGGCGTCGAGCCGAATCGCCGACCGGGGGACCGACGCAGACTCGAGAGCATGCGCCAACTCCGCCGCTTCGTTCATGCCATGGTCGATGCGCCCGCTACAGAGGATTGAGACGCCGGCATCCGAGACGGCGTGGCCGTCGTCCCTGTCATCGCGTCGATGATGATAGGCGGCCGCCGCCGAGGCCGCGCGACCTACGAAATATTGATTCAGGCGGCCGGACGGCTGGCGGGGCTTGCATCCCAAGACGACGATTTGAGCCCCGTCAGGCAATTGGTCGAGTGAGCGCAGTACTCGCGAGTCCGTGCTGAGACGAAGCCATTCGGACAGCGCGAAGCTCAGAGCGAAAGGTGCGATGAAGAGTCCGACGAGGACGATTCCCATGGATTTGGTCCGAGTCTCGGTCTGCGAGGAGGCGGGGGTTGGATTGAAGAATGGTTACCAGGTTTTTCGGGTCGTGAATCTCTCGGTCGGCGCCCTAACGGTTCGCCATCCGACGGAGATCCATCACGCGAGGCTATCAGAAGAGGGTATACTCGGTTTTCGTCGGAGGTCGATGCTTGCTTTCGAGCGTCTGGAAATCAGGTCGTGAGTTCGCCGGATCGCTTGGATCGGTTGCCAATCTCGACGCATCGTCTGGATCGGGTGCGAAAATCCGAAATCCTTTCCCAGGGTGCGAGGAAGCATGAATCGTCTTCCCTCGAGGATCCTACCCATCGTCGCACTGGCCGCCTGCACTACCACGCCTGCCGAACGCGTACTCGTTCTCCATATCTCGAATGAACTCGGTCGCAGTATCGCGAAGATTCATCAGAAATCGTGTGGAGACCTCGAGATGTCGTTCGAGCCGATCGAACGCTCACACTTTGCCCCCGGTGAAGAACGGGGGCTCGTTCTCCCGCCGACCTGTGTCGATCTGGTTGCCTACGATTCGCGTGGCCGGATCGTCGGTGAACAGCGAGGGCTCGAGATGTTGCCGAATGCACGATGGGTCCTTCGAAGATGAGAGTTCTTGGTGTGGAGAACTGGGACGGTCTTCGTCTTGATCGTTGGCAACTCAGCGCACTGCCGTCGAGCGTGATGGGACGCTGGGCGATTCCGCTCCTGATGGCGATCGTGACGCTCGCGGGCTGTCTGACACCGGCTCCCTATTTCCTCGTCGAGTCGCGGCTCGTCCAGAATCAGCGTCGAATCGGCGAACCAGATGTGACCGAGACCGTTGCCTATCGATTGTCGAAGGGTCGAATTCGCGTTCTCGGACTGCAGCCCCCCGATGTTTGCGCCGACCTGGGACAGTCGGCGAGCGGTGGAAGCGGCCAACTGCAACGCGGAATCCTGCGCACGCGATGCGGCGTCGAAATGGCCCAGTTCGAACGCGCCCTGTCGCGTGCCGGCTACGAAGTGGTGTCGTGGGGTGCCGTTCAACATATGTCGAGGAACGAGGAGACCCCGCTCCTCGAGTCTGCCCGCGAACTCGGAATCGAGTTATTGCTTCAGGTGAATGCGCTGGAACGGATCGAAATACAACCGGGGCGCGACGCCCACTTCGAACGCCGCTTCTTTCGGGCAACCCGGAACGGAGAGAAGGTCGACCCGGCGGCCGTCGACCTGTCCTTGGCACACGAATTCGAATCGTTGATCAAGAAGAAGGAAGCATCGCTTGCCGGGGGAAAGCGTGTTGGTGCAACCATCAACGTCAGTGCGATCTCGGTCGAGAGCGGCACTACGATCTGGTTCTACGAAGCGACGAAGGTCGACGACTTCGCGAGGGATCCCGAAGTCCAGGTTCTCATAGATTGCCAGGGCGTGCGCTGCATCGAAGTCAAGCCGAACGCGCGCGCCGTTTCGGATGGCCCGGTGGAAGGAAGCATTTCGAGTATCTCACTCGCCGGTGACCCGCAGGACGAGTCGCAGGCAATCTTTCATGATCTGGTTCGCAGCCTGGCCGTCGATCTCGCCGGACGGCGGCCCTGATCACGTTCATTGACGGAACACGAGTTCATCTCGATCGAGAGGAAGAGAGTTCATGGCATCCATTTTTACGAAGATCATCAATGGTGAGTTGCCCGGACATTTCGTCTGGAGAGACGAAGTGTGTGTCGCGTTCTTGACGATTGCCCCGCTCAAGCCCGGTCATACGCTGGTCGTGCCGCGGGCGGAGGTCGATTCATGGACCGATCTCGAGGTCGATGTCATGAAACATCTGAGCGGCGTGGCGCATGCGATCGGGCGCGCCCTCGACAAGACCTATCAGCCAGAAAAGGTCGGCTTGACCATCCTCGGTCTCGAAGTCCGACATGTCCATCTTCACGTTTCTTGCATCTGGAAGCCGACGGATCTTGATTTCGGAAACGCCGACGCCAACGCCTCACCCGAGAGTGTTGCGAAGGAAGCCGAGATCGTGCGAGCGGCGTTGCGCGATCTCGGTTACGACCAGGTCGTCGATAGTTAGAGGGCTAGCCAGAAAACTAGATTCCGAAGTGATCGCGAATCGCCTTCAGGCTGAGTCGGTCGCTCAGCAGTCGCTTCGCGATGCCGACCAGACGGGCTTCACGACCGACCGCATAACGCAATTTGGGTTTGTCGGCTGTCAGTGCATGCTCGACCACATCGGCGACCACTTTCGGTCCCGGAGAAATGGGCAACGATTCTCGAATCGACTTCTCACTGATCGCCATGCGGCTGGCGTAGGGTGAGTCGGACGGCCGCTCACCCCAATCCATGACGTCGTTGAACGCAGTATTGATGTCGCCGGGTTCGATCAAGCTGACCTGGATGTTGAAGGGATCGAGCTCGTTCACGAGCCCGAAGGCGAGAGACTCGATCGCGGCCTTGGTTGCGGAATAGTGGGCCTGAAAGGGGATCGGCGCCCGTCCGGAGAGAGACCCGACCAGTAGAATGCGGCCTGCGTTTCGTTCGCGCATGCGCGTGAGCACGGGGGTGAGCACACGAAGTACACCGAAGAAATTCGTTTCGAATTGCGCGCGCGCGCGGGCAAGAGACGTTTCTTCGATCGACCCGTAGATTCCCCACCCGGCATTGCAGACGAGGCCGTCTAGATGGTCGGTCCGTTTGTAGACAGATTCGAGCGCGGTCTGGACCGAAGCGTCGTCGCAGACATCCATGGCCACCCATTCGATGCCCTCGTGATCGGTCTGCGGCTTTCTGCTGGTTCCAAAGACCCGCCAGCCCCTTTCGACCATTCTCCTGGCCATCTCAGCGCCAAGTCCGGAGGAGGCTCCCGTGATGAGCACGCTCTTTTTCTGGGTTTCCGTGGTCGCTGTAGACACACGTCTCCTTCCCGAACGATTCTGGCTAGAGATTGATGAGCGCGCCGCCTTCATGAGGCACGACATGACCAGTCAAGAGATCCGGTCCCATGAGGATCGCAAGAATGCCCGCTGCGACTGATTCAGGAGTGGCCACCTGCTTGAGTGGTGTGCGCTCGATCATGCCATTGCGGATATTCTCGTAGGCGTCGCCGAACCCCTGTTTGAGCCACTCGCCGTCGATGAAGCCCGGAGCGATGGCGTTGACGCGAATCTTCGGCGCGAGGGCGCGCGCGAGCGTGACGGTCAGGTTGTTCAGTCCGGCCTTCGATGCGCAGTAGGCGATCGAGCTGCCCATGCCAACGAGTCCAGCGACGCTCGACGTCATGACGATCTCGCCCCCCGCGTCTGCTTCGAGCAGTGGGCGCGCCGCCCGTGAGCAAAGAAAGGGGCCGAGCAGATTGACGTTCAGGATTTTTTGCCAGTCATCGGAATCGAGCCCATCCAGGTTCTCGTGGGATACGAATTTGGTAAAGCCCGCGTTGTTGACGAGGACGTCGAGGCGTCCGAAGGCCTTCTCCGCATCGGAGACCATGGCGCGACAATCTTCGTCTTGCGAAACATCGGCGCGAACCGCGAGTGCTTTGACACCACGCTTTTCACACTCTGCGGCCGCAGCTTCAGCGCCGTCGCGCGATCGGCTGTAATTCACTAGAACCGAACAACCCTGTTCAGCGAGCAATAGAGCTGTCTGGTATCCGACTCCCGTGCCTGCGCCGGTGACGATCGCTGCCTTGCCTTCGAGATTCATGATTGATCGTTCCTTACGGTGAACAGGGTAGAGCTCATGGAATTCGCGACCCCGGTCAGCGTAGATTTCGTCGAAATAGGAGAGGGATGATGATCGGCCAGGCGAAGATCAGCGGGTGCTTCCGCTGGCGTTCGCTCAATTCGAGACGCCGACCGGTATGTCGTTCGAGCTTCCAGAGAACGTAGGGTACCCAATCGCCGAAGGTCACGGCGGTCTTTGCGAGGCGGACGAGGCCGAGCACGCGCGCATAGGAGCGCATGAGTCGCCAGCGAAATCGACCCCAACGCTTGGCGCTGTCCGAAAGCGTCACATGAAAGGACCTCGGATGAGCGCTCGCCTCTTGAAAGTGACCGATGCTCGTGAGGTGATTCAAGGCCAGAGCCGCGACGGCGTCGTAGCGTGCTTCGTTCGTCAGGTAGAGACTGCGAATGAACTCTTCGGTTTCTGGGCGTCGCTCACTGTCATAGGTACGACGGAAAGCCTCTTGCCAGAACGCGGCAAGTGAGAAGCGGAGCGAGTTTCCGCGGGCGGGCAAAACACAGACGAGGTTCGCGACCATCGACAAGATCGCGTTGGTGACGGAGTCGACGAAAAACTCCTGTGCCTTCTCGTCGCGGCAGGCGAGAACTCGAGCGGGCTGCGCGAAGCGTGACCAGATATAGGGATGCCATGCCGCTAGAGAGGTTCCTTTCCCAAATGCCTTGTGATCGATGACTCCATACTTTGCCCTGAGGACTCCGCCTTCACGTTCGCGTTCGACATAAAATACGTTCGGGGGCGCGATGCGGTTGATTCGGGAATGCCACCCTCGCGAGTAGGCGGCACGATAGTCCTCGACGACGATCCAGAAATCGAGGATTCCGTCCGCGCTGTCTTGTCGAAGGCAGGACCCATAGAACAAGACGCCGAGTACGGTGTCACCGTGACTTGCGGCGATCTGTTCTGCCAGCCACTCGACATCAGCGGTAACCGGCAATCGCAACTCGTCCGCGACGATGGCTTGCAGCGAAGCGAGCGCATTTGGCGATTCAACCATCTGTGCGGTCTTTGCGGGATCGGGGCCGAATGGGTCGGAAGGAGAAGTCATTGATTTGCGATCAACCTCGCTTTCGAGGCTGATCGCGCGAGCGAGTAGTTCGCGGGGTCATCGGCTCGTCGGGATACGCGCTCGGTCCGTGAGTCACGCGCGAACGAAGTGAACGACCCGCTCGGCGGTCAAGGCGATGCTGCGTTCGGAGTCAGGCTGCCAGAGTTCACCGTCGACCGTGAACCCGCAATTCATGCGGAGTTCGGCGTGTTCGACGTTGCGACTGGTATAGCCGGCCTCGGGCGTCACCCAGTTTGCGGGCTTGCCGCGAAGGATTCCGATCGCAGCCTTGCCGAATTTCTGGCTGGGAGTCGCGAAGGAGGTGAATCGGACGCCTCCAGGACCCTGTCCCCAGAACGGACGCATGCGAGCGAACAGTCTGCTCAGCGTGGAAGCGATGACCAGGTGGAACTCGCCGTGATCCAACGGTTGGCCGTCGAGCAAGATCTGGATCTTGTCCGGAGTGAGGATGCCGCTCTGGTCGCCGGTGATGAGTCGGCCCATCAAGCCGGCGGTCACGAGGGTGGCTCCCGGCACGCCCTCGACGAGCCTTCGCTGACTGCCCTGGTCGAAGAGTCGATGGTTGAGTTCGATGGCTCTCTTGATGATTCCAGCGCCGAAGAACATTCCGTATTGTGCTGAGCGCTGGATCGAGCTGGCACCATGGCCATAACTGACGCGGAGCACTCGGCGAGGTTCGACGCGTTCCGCGATTCGACCGTCCTCGGTACAGGCGATCAGTTCCTCGAGACCACGAAGAGGATCGCGATGCGCGGCGAGGTCCATCGCGCTCATGTTCGTGCGACCGGCACGGAGCGGGGCGACCAGGGGAACCCGGTCGCCGAAGACGCCGGAACCGAGAATCTCGGTCAATACGTATTGGAGGGTTCCGTCGCCCCCGTTTACGACGAGAAGGTCGACTTCCTGTCGTGCGAGGTCTGCCAGGGCGTCGGGCATGACGCCGGCGTTCTCGGTTTCGACATGAAGGACATCGGGATGGCTGCGCAGGAAGCCAAGCATACGGCTGACCTGATCTTGGCTCTTTCCCGCGCGTAGATTGTTGACGACGCCGATTCGCAAATTGACTCAGTCCTGTGTTGTTGCCGAAGTGTCAGACGCCGTTCGCATCGCGGCTGCAATCGAGGTTGATCGAATCAGCCTCGACTAGCGACCCTTGGATGGATTCATGAATGTGATGGATGCCACGCCCATCACACCGCGCTCCGCAGTCTTGTCTTCGGTCTCCCGTTTCGAGTTCGAATCACTCTCATTTTCGCCGGCATCGGGGAGCGATGATGGGGCTTCCGGCGCTGGGGAAAGCCTAACGCCGATCCGGGCCTCCGCCCAGACCTGGTGCGGTTTGGTCTTTCTTCGGACGAACCATCGAAAGGGCTGCGGGAGCACAGCGAGGGGGTCGAAGCGAAGCCATTCGTTCATGAGGGTGATCTGCCCCGACAAGGCCTTGTCGATGAATGTGAGGCGTTCTGGGACCGGGTAGGCGCCCTTCGTAGCTTGGCTTCCGGCTGCAGGTTCTTCGACCCAATTCGCTGTGACGTTGATTGAAGATTCAATGACTTTGTTCGTCGTCGGCGAACTCGACGACGTTGAATGTGACAGGAGCCACACGCGCTGGAATCGGCTTCCACGAGTGAGCCGAATTCCGTAAAACGACGTTCCATTCTCGTATCCAAAGATTTCCAGCCGCCGGTCGAGCAGCTCGGCCTCCGCCCTCTTCGTCCAGCTATGCACGAGCCAGGTTCGGCCTCGGGTCGCTAACGGTTCCGTCATCCAGGGCGCGTGAATTGTCCCCTTCGTTTCTGCCGCGACCGCGAGCACCTCGACGTGATATTTCTTTGGAAGCATGTCGGCGGGTACGCGCCGAGCCAGGTCCGACGCCGCGAAGTCGAAGAAGAGTCGAATCTCGATGTCGTCTTTCGTGATGCGCAATTCGCCCGTGGGTCGATGAAGATCGAGATGACTCGCGGCGATGTCGAAGAAGAGCCGATCCTTCGAAAGCGTCCATCGTTGCCGGCGACGGCCGTTTGCATAGCGATAGGGTTCGCGGCCGGGTTCGAACAGATGTCCGACTGCGACCGCATTGTGGTCTCCGGGGCCAGCGTTGGAGAGCAGGAATTGCTGCGCGATCCGATGGCCGCTTTCGAGTTCGATATAGAGCGTCCAGTATTCGCTGGCGTCCGACCCGCTGAGAAGCCGGGCGGCGGGGTCGAGGACGGGGGAACCCTCTGGGCGAGCTGTCGCTTCCCGAGGAGTCTCGGGTTCGGCAGCGGCCATTCGTTCCGGCTCGCTCTCATCGGGCCCCGGCGCGCCAGACCAAGCCGGCCCGACAAGCACCATCCACGAAACACACAGGACGACGGCGACCCTGATGACGTATTCCTGATGTAGTGCGCGGTCGAACCGGTTCGCCGGTCGGGCGATCAGGGGCATGAATCGGACAGGTCCTTTCTTCCAAGGGAGCGAGGACGTTGAGTAGGAAGGTTGCTTTCGGTCGGTCTCGATTGAGGCTATCACAGGCGACGGAATCGGAGTCGAGTCGCCAGCGTGGGGACTCGCGCGAGGGAGTTCATGGATTCGCCGCCAGAAATGCGATTCGCTCATCTCTCTGATTGGCACGCAACCACTCTCGTCGGTGGCGGATCGGCGCTCTTGGGCTTGAAGCGGCTTTCGGGTTGGGCGTCCTGGCGAATCAGTCGTCGGCAACATCATTCTCCGACGATTCTCGAAGCTGCATTCCGAGATCTTCATCGACAAGGCATCCACCGCATCCTCGTGACCGGTGACCTCACTCATGTTTCTCTCGAGCAGGAATTTCGACTCGCCGCCGAACAGCTGGCGAGGCTCGGTACCCCAGAAGAAGTTTTCTTGATTCCTGGAAATCACGATTGTTATGTGCCCGTTTCGCATGAACGCTCCTGGGATCACTGGTGCGCGTACCTGACGGGGATGAGTCCCGACGAGTTGGGAGCGGATTCCGGTTCGTATCTCACCCCTCCGCGAGGTCCGCAGCTCGCGCCGAGGCACGAGGACTATCCAACGCTTCGGGTCGAAGGCGGATTGGCGATGATCGGACTCTGCTCCGCGATTCCGACTCCGATCTTCCGTGCCGGAGGCCGACTCGGCCGCAGACAACTCGAGCGATTGGAAAATCTGCTGACGCTTCTTCGCGAGCGACAACTGTTTCGGGTCGTGATGGTTCACCATCCGATTGCCGCTACGAGTGAGTCCTCGCGTCGCGCACTCTCGGATGCGGAAGATCTGCGGCGTGTACTCGAAAGAGTGGGTGCCGAACTCGTGCTCCACGGCCATAAACATCGCCGACGTATCGCGATGTTGAAGGGTCCATCCGGCGAGATTCCTGTAATCGGGGTTCCATCGACATCCGAGATCGGAAGCCGCCCCGACAGGCGCGCGCAATACCACGTCTACGCGGTTCGCCCCGCCGACTCCCAGAGTGGATTCCAGATCGAAGCGGACATTCGCGGCTTCAATTCGAAATCAGGCGAGTTCGAAAGTGTGGACGAGCGACTGACGTTCTAGGGGAGGGTCCAGTCGCGTATCGCCTTCAGCTAAGCATTCCCTCGATCCGCCAGAATCCGCCGCACCAACTCGAGGTCCTCGAGCTTGTCG
Source organism: Deltaproteobacteria bacterium UBA4427 (assembly GCA_963854795.1). Lineage (GTDB taxonomy): Bacteria > Myxococcota_A > UBA9160 > UBA9160 > UBA4427 > UBA4427. Next base: position 12,117 of record CAWLAJ010000066.1, read on the forward strand.
ACGTCGATGGCCGCTTCGGCGATCTCGATTGGAACGGCGCGGACTCTCGTTCCGATGGTCGTTGAAACCCGATCGAATGCGCTTGCCAGGTCGAGCCGTCTGGTCAGGAAAAGCAGCAGGCTTCCGTAGCCGAACGCACGTGCCAGACGCCAGGGTTGTTTTCGCTGGCTCTCGACTCGCCGCCAGAATGTCGCGGCCCGTGCAGCCTCTTCGCTGCGAAAAAGGAAGAGGTTCGCACCGGAATAGTCTCCGTCGCGAAAGCGTAGATAGGTTCGCCGCGTCTCGGGAAAGCGTGTCTCGATCGTGGTGCGCGAGACGAGGGCAAGGGTCAGGTCGGCGTCGGTCTTTTCGCTGTCTCCCAGGAAGGCATCGAGCATGTCGTCGTCGAGAAGCGCGTGATCCGCGGTCGTGACAAGGACCGGGCCGGCCTTCAGGTCGGACCATTCGAGGCTCTCGAGGACACTTCGGCTCGGCGAGTCCGTGCTCTTCATGATCTCGACGCGTCCCGATTCGCGAAGACTCGCGAGGGCGCCAATGTCATCGAGCAGCGCCGGCTCGTCGATGTTGATCAGAATCTGGTCGATGGTGGTTCGCGCAGCCAAGAGCTTGACGACGCGAACCAGCATCGGCTCGCCCGCGATTTCGAGCAGCGCTCTATGGGGTGCGCCGGCTGCGCGGGCAAGGGGATCGTCGGTGCTGCGGCGGCCGGCGAGCACGATTGCGCGACGTGGGCCGGTCTGGGTCGGGCGGGTGCGATCTGGTCGTGTCATTTCGAGGACCACGACTTCACCATGCGATTCTGGGTGTTAGGGCGCAGCCGCTGTTTCTCGAAGCGCCCGATCGATCGCATGCGCTTCCGCGAGGAGTTGGTCCAATTCTTCGAAGCTGATCTGACTTGGACCATCACAGGGAGCCGAATCGATGTCGGGGTGAGTTTCAACGAAGAGTGCGTCGATGCCGGCGGCCACGGCGGCGCGGGCAAGGGGGGCAACGAAACGGCGGTCGCCGCCTGACGTGCCATCGTTGGCGCCCGGGTACTGCACGGCATGGGTCGCGTCGAAACACACAGGCGCGAAGGAACGCATCTGTACGAGTCCCTGCATGTCCGTGACCAGGTTGTTGTAACCGAAACAGGTTCCACGATCGGTTACCAGGATGTCCTCACATCCGAAATGCTTGAGTTTGTCGACCGCGTGATGCATGTCGTGGGGTGCAATGAACTGCCCCTTCTTCAAGTTGACGGCGACGCCGGCCGCCGCACAGGCAGCGATCAAATCCGTTTGCCGCATCAAGAATGCCGGGACCTGGATGATGTCGGCGACCTGGGCCGCGATCTTGGGCTGACCCGGATCGTGCACGTCGGTCAGGATGGGGAGACCCGTGTCGGTCTTGACGGCGGCGAGCGTGCGAAGACCTTCGTCGATGCCGGGGCCGCGAAAAGAATCGTGGCGTGAGCGGTTGGCCTTGTCGAAGGATGCCTTGAACACGAGCGGAAAGTCGTACTTCTCCGCGAGTTGCTGAATGGTTCGTGCGACTTCGATGGTGTCCGATTCATTCTCGATCACGTTGAGCCCACTGATCAGGATCAGGGGTGCTCCCTCACCGACCGGAATGTTGCCAATCCGCATTCGTGTCCTCTCTCCTATCTGGACCGACCACGTCTCGTTCGAGGTGTCCGGTCTCCCCGACTCGAGCATGACGCTGGCCGGCATTTTTCCCGATGCGCATGATACGCGGGATTGCGTTCACCGGGTCCCAATCGAAGTTGTCTTTGCCTGTTCGGTGTGCGCTGGTGCGCTGGGATTCCCGTTGGAACCAGCCAGTGATTCGTCACACCCCCATGACGTCCATCTGATTTTCTTCACGCGGCCTAAGTATGCCGGGATCGAGCGGGGAGTCGAGGATTCTTGGGTGTCCGAGAGTCGCGCTCGCACAGCGACTCGTGTGTTTTGCCAAAATGAGGGTAAATAACCCCTATTTAGGGACGGATTCGATGTCGGGCAGCCGAGGTGGGCTCCCGGGTCGCTGGTGTAGACTGCGGCGCCGCGCCGGCCGCGAGACCGCCCCGGGGCCTGAAACAGCCCGATTCGCACCCGCTGAAGAGCGATTGAAAGTCCAAGGATGAGAGAGTCGACGGACAATCCGTCTATCGCCCCAGTCGCATCCCGACCGGGCGACCCCAGATCGCAGGCCGGCACGAGCGCCACGCGGCGACCCGCCGAGGAGCGGCTCTGCGACGCCCTCGAGTGTGTCGTGCTACCGGCCAGGGACGGCGCGCCCCCTTCGGACCGCCCGCCGGTCGAGATCTTCCTCGGTACGGAGCCCGCGCAATATCGCGCCAATCGTGTTTTTGGTTGGTCGATCGAGAAAGTGCGCGATCCCGGGCGCGAGGTCCGCATCTATCTGCTGAGTGAACTCACCGGATTCGATCGTCGCGGCTGGACGACCGGTTTTACGAATTTTCGCTTTTCGATTCCCGCCTACAAGAACGGTCGCGGTCGCGCGATCTACAACGACGAAGACCAGATCTACTTGACTGATCCGGCTGAGCTCTTCGATCTCGACCTCGGAGAGGCGGCTCATCTTTCGATCTCGGATACCGAGTCCTCGGTCATGTTGATCGACTGCGAGAGGATGTCGAAGATCTGGACGCTTCACGACGCTCAACATCTCTGGAAACGAGCGCTACTGCGTCGGGCGACGAAGGAAACGGGTCTGCGAGGCGATCTCGATCCCGGGTGGAACGCGCGCGACGAAGAATTCGAACCGGGCGTGAGTCATCTCCTTCACTACACGACCCTGCACACACAGCCATGGCGCCCCTTCCCCGAGCGTTTCGTCTATCAGAACGGATCGCATACAGATCTTTGGCACGATCTCGAGCGCGAGGCGATTGCGAATGGCTTCGAGTTCTTTCGTCGCGAAACCCCGAGTCGGGGATTCCAAGTGCGGCTCGCAGACCAACGCAAGCTGGCGGCGAGCGAAATGGGCAGTGGAATCGGGGTCTCCGGCGAACTCGCGGATGCTGTCGAACAGCTCGCCCGGCAAACGAAGTCCCGAAGCCTGCTCGAGATTTCTCCCGATCTGAACGGTGATGCCGAGCAGTCTCCCGGCCGCTTCGGGCTCGATCGCGAGCGCCGCCTCGGTCTCGTCGATTGGTTGGATGAAGCGACTCCGCCGGCCTCGCACGACGGGGTGATCTGCGTGGACGGCCTCGAGGCGATGCCACTGTGGGACATCCCGTGGCTAATCGATTCTCTTTTTCGAAGTGCGCGTCGGTTCGTGTTCGTGGCCGTTCGCTGCCCGGAGGCGCTGCCCAAGAGACGCTTTCTGTTGCCGCCGCAAGGAACCACGCATACGCCCGATTGGTGGCGGTCGCATTTCGATGCCGCTTCGAGTCGTTATCCCACGATCCGCTGGGAACTCATGACCGCTCGCGGAAACGCGTTCGATTCCGATTGCATTCACCTGCGTCGGGGCGGTCCCCGTCCCGAAGCTTCGCCTCCCACCGTCTGGACGCTGACCGATCGAGCGCCCGGGAACGATACCCAGGTCTCGGCCCTCGTTTCCGCACTCGGTTGGCCGAGTCTCGAGATCAAGTTTGAGCGGGGAAAGCGATTGCGACTTCCGTTTTCGGGACTCGGGACTCATCTTCGCCGACTGCGCGCGGATGCCAGGTCGATGACGATGCTCGAAGGGCCATGGCCTGATCTGTTGGTCGTTGCTGGGCGTCGGGTGGCACCGACCGCTCGCTGGATTCGCCGAGCATCGCGTGGGCGCACTCAGGTCGTCGCAATCGGGACCAAGGCCTCGACACCGGCAAGAGACGTCGACCTCGCGCTGACTCCCAAAGGAGCCGCACTCTTTCCCCATCCGCGTCGAATGGAAATCGATCGGCCGCTGGTTTCCCATCGACGGGCCCCCGGCGTCTCTGCGCGTTGGCGTGATCGCATTCAAGCGATTCCCGGGCGGCGAATCGTTCTTCTGCTGGGCAGCGGTACGCGACGGCTCGGCCTGGACGCCTCCGCGTCCGAGGCCCTCGCTCGACTCGTTGCCGAGAGTGCGGCCGAACTCGGGGCGTCGCTTCTGGTCTCTTCGAGTCGGCACTGTGCACCCGAGACCCTTCGGGGTTGTCTGCGGGCGATTGGCGACAGCGCGGCGATCGTCCATCACGAGACCCGCGACCAGCTTCCCGAGGAGCGCGCCTGGGGAGCGCTACTCGAAGCCGGCGACGCGTTCGTTTATTTCGGGTTGGGCGAGACGACGTTGGCCGAGATCTGTGCGACCGGACGCCCGGTTTTCCTGGCGCCCCAGATGCCATCACACGCGAGCATCTGGGAACGCGGCCGCGACGTTGTCGCGCAAGCCATTGTGGCTCGCTCACTTTTTACACCGGAGAATGATCGGGGTACGACACGACCACAGCAGCGTCTGGAACTTCTCTGCGCTCGTCTCGTCGACGGAGGATGGGTCCGCCCGCGTCGAGACGCCGAAGCCCTGCGCGGTCGCCTCGTGCGCAGCGGTCACGCGCGCCTCTTGCGGGCGCCGATCCGTGCTGGAGACCTGATTGGGTTTGCTGCGCCAACCGAGTCCGAATTGCCGATCATTTCGCGCCGGATCAAAGAGATGTTGGGTGTTGAAAGCGAGTTGGCCATGTCGAGTATGGTTTCGGGTTCGGACGCGG
>CAWLAJ010000067.1:0-16799 GCA_963854795.1 Deltaproteobacteria bacterium UBA4427
GGCCGCGTCGTATGGTTAAGGCCGAAGAGCGTGTCGGCCGGGCTGACGACGTGCGGTTCCGGGTCGAGGATCGGCTGGAGGCTGATCGTCGGGCTACCAAACAGTTCGGGGTGTACCTGACCAAAAATCGAAAAGGCGAATCCATCGACGAATTGGACGGCTGCGGCGTCGTAGAGGATGGAGGTGAACAAAGCCACGATGTCCGCGCCATCAGGATTCTCAACGCTATAACCCCGCGTGAAGCGATCCCCTGTCGAGCCGCCAAATAGCGTCCTCCCCTCGCCCACCGCGGATTCGCTCTCGACGTTCAGCAAGCTCGGCGTCACGTGAATCATCGTCGCCGCGGCCGAACCGGCCAACCCGGTGACGAGTCCGAGGACCGCTATCAGCAGGAATGGTCGAAAGCCCGAGCGCCAATTCCTCGAAAGATCTCTGTTCGCCGATCGCCCCATTTCAGTCGCTCCTCACCCGGCGTCATCAGACCCAGCCTTGCGATCACAACGACTGGGCCAGAGCGCGAAGTCGGTGCCGAATCCGGCTTCGCGGTCGGGCGCATCCCCCCTCACGGAGAACCCCACTGATTGGCTGTGGACGAGTCGCCGGATGTGGCAAGTCATGCGCAACTTCGATGAGTTTTTCTTCCGATCGACGCGACTGGGAGCGTCTATAGTCTTGCGATGTCCTCGAATACGGCCCACGTCCCCACCAAGATCGAGCAGAGAGACGCACGCACGCTCGCGATCACCTGGGCGGACGGCGTGGACAGTCTGCTGGACGTCCGCGAACTCCGGCTGGCCTGCGCCTGCGCTCACTGTGTCGACGAATGGAGCGGCAAAGCCATCCTCTCGCCGGAAAGCGTACCCGAGGACGTCGCGCCGGTGGGCATCCAATCCGTCGGCCGCTATGCGATCCAGATCGACTGGAGCGACGGACACAACACCGGAATCTACCCCTTCGAACGATTGCGCGCGCTGGCGGACCGCGGAGAACGGCCATGACCGGTCGCTGATTCCCTGGCCCGGCTCCTCCCATCGACGAACGTGAGGTACCCATTCGCCATGTCGAAGCCCGAAAAAACGCCCGCCGCAAGAACGAAGCAGCCGGCGTCGACCCGACTCGCCGCGACGATTCTGCTTCTCCGCGATGGCCAAGACCGGCTCGAGGTCTTCATGGTCGAGCGACATCACAAAATCGATTTCGCTGAGGGCGCGCTGGTGTTTCCGGGAGGCAAGGTCGAAGCGAGCGATGCGGCGGGTGAACTCGCTGGATATTGCCGTGGCGCCGAAGGGAATTCCGAGGATGAGAACACGCTGCGGGTTGCGGCGATTCGGGAGACTTTCGAGGAATGCGGCGTCCTGCTCGCTCGGTCGCGGGGAGACGATTCGCTGATCGATGGCGCGCGACTGACCCAGATCGCGGACGCGCATCAGAGTGCCTTGCAGAACGGCGAGCGCACGATGCTCGAAGTCGTTCGCGACGAAGACCTCGAACTCGCGTTCGATCTACTGGTCCCGTTCGCGCATTGGATCACGCCCGTGTTCATGCCTAAACGTTTCGATACGCATTTCTTCCTGGTGGCTGCGCCGGCCAATCAACTAGCCGTCCATGACGGCTACGAGTCCGTCGACTCTCTCTGGGCGACGATTCCGCACGCGCTCGAACTCGAGAAGTCCGGCCAACGCACGATCATCTTCCCGACCCTCGAAAACATCAAGAAACTCGGCCGCAGCCGGTCCGTCGAAGAAGCCCTCGAAGCGGCGCGCAACGACACGATCGTGACGGTCTTGCCGACGGTCTCGAGAGCCGCTGATGGAACGATGATGATGGAGCTTCCGGAAGCCGCCGGATACGACACCGTGCGAGCACCGATGACTGAGTTGGGCGAAATCCGCCCGAAGAATGGCTCTTCGCCATGACGGCGGAACTCGTGTCCAGCGGGTTCTCACGCGAAATGAGTGGGCGCGCCGAAATCGCGCCCGGCGACCTCGCCGACGCCCTCGAAGTCGCGAATCGCGCATGCGATCTCGCACGGGCTGAGATCATGCCACGCTTTCGACGCGTCGAGGTCGAAACCAAGAGCGACGGCTCACCCGTGACCGAGGCCGATCGTGCCGCGGAATTGGCGATCCGCGCCGTGATCGAGAACGCGTTCCCCGACGATGCGATTCTCGGAGAGGAATTCGGGGCGACCGAGCCTGGCGGTCGACTAGACGTTGAGGAGAACACGAGCCGGTCCGAGACACCGAAGGCAAAGGACCCATCGCCGCGACGACGCTGGATCATCGATCCGATCGATGGCACGCTGGCCTTCGTTCGCGGCATCCCGCTCTTTACGACCCTGATCGCCCTGGTCGTCGACGACGAGCCCGTGTTGGGCGTGATCGACCATCCTGCCGCCGACGACCGGATCGCCGGCTATCGCGGCGGCGGCGTCTATCGAGGCAACGATCGCCTCTCGGTCTCGAAGACAGTAAAGCTCGACGACGCACTCGTGTGTCACGGTGATCTCTACTGTTTCGATGCGGCCGAATTGAGGCCGGTCTTTGGTCGCATGGCCCAGGCGATCCCGAAACTCCGCGGCTATGCGGACGCCTTTGGTCATCTCCTGGTGATCTCGGGCGCCGCCGACGGAATGGTCGACTGCGGACTCAGCCCGTGGGACGCTGCCGTCGCCCGCGCGCTCACCCTCGAGGCCGGCGGAACCTGCTGGGTTCGCGAGCGCGAAGAGGGTCGGCAACTCGACATCGTGATCGGAAACGAGGCGATCGTGAATGCCCTCGGCGGCCTCTTCTAGACGGCCAGATCCGGATCCCCGCGCTATGTTCCGGCCGCCTCGATCCGGCGCGCGGCTACCCATCAGCGATGGGCGCGCGATCGTGGACCCACACACCGACCTCCAATCCCTCCGAGGAGAGACCCCCAAGATGACTGCCCCCGCCACCCTCGATGACGCCCGACTCCTTCTCGCAGCCGGCTCACAACTCCTGGCGGATGCCGTTGCTGCGGCCAAGGAAAAGACCGCGAACGGCAAGAAGATCGATGACCATCAGGTGATCACGGAACGCGTGGCCTACGCGGCCACCGAAGCCGTCGCGGCACACGAGGTTCTCGCAGAGCTCGACAATTGGGCCGCCGACGGCAAGCTGACCCCGATGCGCGAGAAGACCACGATCGGCGCCGTCGGCGAACTGATGATGAACTTGCGCGAACGCCTTTCCAGTGCGGCGGACGATCTGGGAATCGGCGACGAAGCGGTCGAAGCGGCGTTCGGCGCCGACGTTCGTGCGGCTCTTCGGCGCGCGACCTCCGAAGCCAGTTTGCGCGAGATCGGCGTGTCCGTCGTTGAGACCAAGGGCACCAACGATTGGGTTCTCGACGAGATGCATGAACAGGTGCGTGACCAGGTCCGGGACTTCGCGGCCCGGGAGATCATGCCCCACGCTGAACACATCCATCGTACGGACGCGATGATCCCGGAAGAGTTCATCGAGAAGATGTCGGAACTCGGCTTCTTCGGGCTCTCGGTCCCCGAGCAATACGGCGGCGTCGAGATGGGCAACCTCGCGATGATCCTCACGACCGAAGAACTTTCGCGTGCATCGCTGGCCGGGGCCGGGTCGCTCATCACACGACCAGAGATTCTCGCCAAAGCCTTGCTGAGCGGGGGAACCGAGGAACAAAAGGAACACTGGCTGCCAAAGCTCGCCTCGGGCGAAATCATGGCAGGCATTTCAGTCACCGAGCCCGACATCGGCTCGGACACCGCGAGCGTTCGCTGCCGGGCGACCCGTGGCTCGGTGGATGGCGTCGACGGATGGCTGATCGACGGGCCCAAAGCCTGGTGCACGTTCGCCGGCCGCGCGAACGTACTGGCCGTGCTGCTACGCACGGATCCCGACATGTCCAAGGGCTACAAGGGCCTCTCGCTCTTCATCGTGCCGAAGGAATCGTCGCGTGAACACACCTTCGAGTGCAAACAACCCGGTGGCGGACGACTCGTCGGAAAGGCCGACGCGACACCCGGCTACCGCGGCATGCACTCCTATACCATCAACTTCGAGAACTACTTCGTCCCCGCCGATCACCTCGTCGGCGGAGAACAAGGCGAAGGCCGCGGCTTCTACCTTCAGATGGCGGGCTTTGGCGCCGGGCGACTGCAGACCAGCGGGCGCGGAACCGGGCTGGCACAAGCCGCACTCGAAGAAACCGCAAAATACGTCGTGGACCGCAAGCAATTCGATCAGGCGATTTCTGAATTCCAGCTGACGCAATACACGCTCGGCAAGATGGCAGTGCAGATCGCGGGCGCCCGGGCGATTACCTATGCCGCCGCGCGCGCTTTCGACATCGACGAACGCGCGGCCGGACCGCTGGCCGCCCAGGCCAAGCTGCTCGCCTGTGACGTCGCCGTCACGACGACCCAGCTCGGCCAACTCATGCATGGCGGCTGGGGTTATGCAGAGGAATATCCGATCAGCCGCTATGTCGTCGATGCCACCGTGCTGCCGATCTTCGAGGGCGTGAAGCCGATTCTCGAGTTGAAGGTGATCGGCCGGGCCTTGCTGGCGAGCTAGCGCGGCGACTAAGCGCCGGCGAAGAACTCTTCGAGCACAGCAATCATCGGTGCGACATCAGCCGATGCGGCCATCTCCCGACAAGAGTGCATCGAGAGCATCGGATTGCCGACATCCACGGTACGAATGCCGACGCGGGCCGCACTGATCGGCCCAATCGTCGAGCCACAGCCGAGATCGCTGCGCGTCACGAAGTTCTGCGGCGTGACCCCGACGCGCTTGCAGAGCGCGGCAAAGAATCCTGCGCTCTCTGCGTCGGTCGCATAAGACTGATTCGCGTTGGTCTTGATCACGGGACCGGCACCCAGCTTTGGCCGATGGCCGGGTTCGTGACGATCCGCGTAGTTGGGATGGATCGCATGGGCCATGTCGGCCGAAATCAGCCAGGAATGGGACGTCGCCCGCGCGAGTTCCTGGCCCCCGGTCTCCTCGCTGTCGCTGCTCGCGGCGATCGCGATGCGGAGGAGGCTATCGCCAAGAAAAGTCCCTCCGGCGCCCTGGGAACTGCGACTGCCGACTTCCTCATGGTCATAGAGAACGACCACGCGCGTGCAATCCGCTGGGCCCTTGGCGCCAGAATTCTGCAGCGCGCAAAGCGCCGCGTGGCTCGAAGCGAGATTGTCCAGGCGAGCGGCATGAATGAACTCATCGTTCGCGCCCGAACAGGCTGCCGCCTGAACGTCGTACGCCATCAAATCGTAGGCGAGGATGTCGGATGCCTCGACCGTCGCACCACCGTCCATCGAGAGCTGCTCCGCAAGCAGACTCGCGAGCGTGCGATCCTGGTCGAGGCCCAACAGAGGAACGAGATGCTTCTGAGCGTTCAGCTTCAAGCCCTCTTGACTGAGTTCGCGGTAGAGATGAATGGCGAGACTCGGCACGCGCAGAAGGGGACGCGCGAAGTCGACCAATTCGGTCGTTGACCCCGCGCCGTCGACGAGTGTCACGCGCCCGGCGAGGGAAAGATCGCGATCGAGCCAGGTGTGAAGCAGAGCACCACCATAGATTTCGACGGCGAGCTGATGGAGCCCATGGGCGCGCACATCGGGATTGGGCTTGATGCGAAGATTGGGCGAGTCGGTATGCGCGCCCACGATGCGAAAGCCCGCGTGGGCCGGGGATCCTGCACCGACTTCGAAGGCCGCGAGACTTCCGCCTCCGCGAATCACATAACGCCGATCCCCCGTCTCGAGCGACCACAACGCCGATTCTTCGAGACGCTCGTAGCCCGACGCTTCGAGCCGCGTGACCGCTTCGACAACCGCGTGGTAGGGCGTGGGAGAACGATCGATGAAACCCAGGAGATCCGCGACAGGTTCTTGCATGGGGCCGGAGCATAGCCGCACACGAGATCGGAGGTGCTACCTGAATGGTAAGCCAGGGGGTCGAGTCGAACGCGGACTAGAAGCGAAGTTCTACAGACATCGCCCGGCGCGCCTTCGCGCGCAACCGAAGTCTCAGCAACATGTCGGCCTTGCCGATTGAAACCGGCCGCTCGGTCCGAAAGATGTCTCGACTTCGCTTCCGGAATGGATTCTTGGGCTCGAGATCCGGATTCGTACCGAGTGCGACGGCGGCAGCGAGCGCTTCATCCGTCGTCAACTGCTTCGGCGCCCCAACCGTGCTCGAACGAACCGTGAGCAATGCTTCGAGGAGCGCTGGGCTGATCTCTGTCGGATCGGCGGGGATCTGCAGAACGGGATCCGCGACCTGGCCGGCAGCTCCCGCCGCGGAATCGAGCGCGGCGGGCGGAGTAGAAACGTCGAGATCGACCATCGTGGCGGTGTCGGCGGTGTCGGCGGTGTTGGCGGCGGTTTCAGCGAGTACGGCAGGTGCCGTCATCAGGAGCAGCAGGAAGGCAGCAGCAATCGGCCGGATCGCATCGATTTTGCGGCTCGTAGACGCCCCAGCCGTCCTACGGACGGCCCGGGCGATGTTCTCTTGTGCGGTCTTGTGTCGCATCACGCGACCTCTGCCCCTCTAGGTGAGGTAATATTACCATATATATCGTTTTCGTTTGACTCTAATCACTGCAATTCCCGAGCCGCCAGCCTGAAGAGGCGTTCCTGGTTCTCGAGGCCTGCAGGTCGAGAAGAAGCCCGACGGAACCCTCTCTCTGACAATATTTGTCACCGCTTGACGCGTTCCGATTCCATCATTCGGAAAGAAACTTCGTCCCCATGGGCGAGCGACGATCGTTCGGTCGACTGCGGTTCCGCCGATGCGATTGGAGGCAGGTCTAGGAACCGGCCCGAGTGGGCCCGACCGGCGATCGCGAGAGCCAATCCGCTGCCTTTCGGGCCATGCGCAGGAGGCCCTCCTCGTCGAATCGGGCGATGACATCGCCGCTCGAGAACCAGCGAACCTCCCGAGACTCGATTTCCTGGTGACGAATCGACTGGGCTTCGGAAACGTCGAGCAGGAAGCGGATGTCGTGGTGTTGATGAAGGGGCTCGCTCGCGCGCGCCGGAATCTCGTGGATATCCAGATCGAAAATCTCGCAACCGCCCCCCTGCGGAAGAATCCGGAAATCGCTCAATCCCGATTCCTCTTCCGCCTCGCGTCGTGCCGAGGCCAGGACATCGACTTCCCCGTCCGCATGGCCACCGAGCTGCAACCACCGGCCGAGCTTTCGATGATTCGTCAACAGTGCGCGGCCGCTCTCTCTGGAAATGATCCATGCGGATGATGTGATATGACCGGGGAAGCAATCGCGATGAAAACAGCGTTCCTCGTCGCGGATCAATTTTCGGATTCGATCGATCGTGGCGATCTCGTTCGGATGACGGTCGTGATAACGATCCAGGAGTGTCAGGAGATCCGCGCGATTCATGACGCGAAGCTAGCAGCCAGGCCGGATCCCGTTAGAACGCGAGGCCGAATCCGGCGGAAAAATTGAAGCCGTCTTCCGAAAATCCAAAGTCCGCACGAAACAATGCGGCTCGCTCGACGGCGGCCCGCGCGCTCACGCCGTAACTCTGACGAACGCGCTCGCCGAAGAGTTCAACACCGTCTTCGGCCACCCCGCCGACTTCGTAGAAGCCGGCGGCGCCAATCCGTTCGATGCGGATGTGGCGCCAGAGCGTAAAGCCGCGAGAAAATACCCAGAACCGATACTCGGCGGCCGCCGCCCAGAGGGCATCATCGCGAAATCGGCCCGAGATATAGCCGCGCAATAGTCGCGACCCGCCGAGGCTCGGCCGCGCAAAGAACGGCAGGTCGCCCGAGCTCAGCTGTGACTCGAAATGAAGAGCGAAACTGTCTGTCGGTGGATTCTCTTCCTGGTCGCTTCCACCGTCGTGAAAGATCGGCCAGACGGGAAAGATCTGGTCGGCGGATATCTTGTAGATCGCGCCAACGCGCCCCTCGGATTGAGCCAGCGCTGCATCGATACGAGCGGCCACCGCGGTTCCCCGATAGGCGTTTCGCTGACTGTCTCGGGTATCCCAGCGAAAGCCCGCGCGAAGCCAGCCGAGTCCGACCCCGTCTGCTTCGACAAAGAGTTCGCGAAAGCCCGGAAAGCCACCAGCGGCGACCGGATCGTCGGTCGACGGATGGCCACCGACACGACCCCGCGTCAGCCAATGCCCCTCGCCGACGAGACCGATGTCGATCACGAAGTCTGAAAAAGCACCGTCGAGGGATTTCGAAAGTCCGATGTCGATGAAGGCGGTTTCGTCGGTATAACTGGTTTCTGAACCTTTGCGCGTCGAAGGACCCATTCCAAAGAACCGGCGGGTCAAGGTCTTGCGATAGCCGCCGCCGGCGCGGAGAAAACTCCTCTCCTCCTGAAGGACCCCACCGTCGGGCACGTCCATGTGTCGCAGCCAGCGCCGCCAGCGCAGCACATAACTCTGCTGACCCTCCGTTGTGTAGGAGAAGAAGCCACCAAGAAACTCACGGCGACGCTGTTTTCGAAAATCGATATCGGTCAGCGTGAGCCCGAGCCCGGTGCCCACATCGGAGTTTACGAAGACAAACGGGACGATGAAGCTCGAGACGAGGAATCGCTGAAAGAAATTCCCCGGCTTGATTCGACCTTCCGGGACATACCGCCAGCGCTCGGGGTTCTCGACGTAGGCGGTTTTGTCGATCTTGGGAATCCGGCCGTTGGCGTCCATCCCTTGAAATGGGTCATAGGCGGCTTTCTGCTCGGAAACCGGCGCATCGGCCATTTTCGCCTGCGCCAAGGCCCATTCGGGCCAGCCCGCTACGAAGGAAAAAACCAAGACAACGGCACGAAGAAAGACCAGACGCCTCGGCGAGGTCATTTCAATCGGCCACCGGCGTTCTCATCGTCACGAATTCCTCAGCCGAGGTCGGATGAACGCTGATCGTGGCGTCAAAGTCGGCTTTCGTCGCGCCCGCCTTGATCGCGACCGCAAATCCTTGCACGATTTCACCCGCCTCCGGACCCACCAGATGAAGACCGATCACGCGATCACTCTTTCGATCGACGAGCAGCTTCATCATCGAGCGCTCGGGTCCCTGCGTGAGTGTTTGTTTGAGCGCGCGAAACGTCGAGCGGTAGACATCGACTTCATCGTACGCCTCGCGCGCCTGCTCCTCCGTAAGTCCGACCGTTCCAACCGGCGGCTGGGAAAATACGGCCGCCGGCACGTTTTCGTGATCCGGCGAACGCGGATTGCCCGCGAAGATCGTCTCGGCAAGACAGATCCCCTCGTGAATGGCCACCGGAGTCAGGTTGATCCGATCGGTCACATCGCCAACCGCCCAGATGCTCGGCACATTCGTTCGCGAAAATGAATCCACAGCGATTGCACCGTTCTTGGCCAATTCGACGCCCACGTCTTCAAGTCCGAGATTCTCGGTCACCGGATGTCGCCCGGTCGCGAAGAGAATCAAATCCGCATCGAGTGTCGATCCATCGGTCAGCGTCGCTCGAATTCCCGAAGTCGTCTTTTCGATGGCGGTCGCGTTCGTATCGAAGCGCAGATCGATTCCGCGCCCACGTACCTCTTCCGCGAGGTGGTTGCGAACATCGCCGTCGAAGCCGCGAAGAAAGAGCGGACCCCGATAGAGCTGGGTCACGTCGACTCCGAGCCCGTGGAAGATGCAGGCAAACTCGACCGCGATATATCCACCCCCCACGATGATGGCCTTCCGCGGCAACTCATCGAGAAAGAACATCTCGTTCGAAGTCATCGCGTGTTCGGAACCGGGAATCTCGGGAACCGTGGGCCAACCGCCGGTGGCGACGAGAATGTTCTCGGTGCTGTATTGCTTGCCTTCGACCTCGACCGTGTGCGCATCGACGATCGTCGCTCGGCCCTCGACATGCTTGACACCCGAATCGCGAAGCAATCCTTCGAAGACTCGATTCAGTCGCGCGATTTCGCGAGTCTTGTTGTCGCGAAGCGTCGGCCAGTCGAGACTCGTCGACCCGACCGTCCAGCCGAAGCCGGAGGTCGCGTCCTTCATCTCATCATGAAAATGAGAGGCGTAGACAAAGAGCTTCTTGGGCACACAACCCACGTTGACGCAGGTGCCGCCGAGATATCGGTCCTCGGCAATGGCGACTCGCGCCCCGAATTCCGCCGAAAAGCGCGCTGCCCGCACGCCGCCCGAACCCGCACCGATCACAAAAAGATCGAATTCTCGATCCACCAAGATCCCTTCCTCCGCTCTGTCGTCCGCGACGCCGACAATAGCCCGACTCGTCCGCCGTCGACCTTTTCGTTCGAATTCCGATGGGAAATGCTATCTCATGCGCCGATTGGAAAGGATCACGGCGCGTGATCGCGGGCTTTTGATAGCCGGCGCAGGAGATCGACATGACGAAGACGGTCGACAAAGCCGGGCCAGCCGATCCGTCCAATCCCCGACGAATCCCCGCGCTGGTCCTGTCGGGATTTCTCGGATCGGGCAAGACAACGGTCGTTCAACGCCTGCTCGAGGACGCCAAACGGCACGGCATTCGAATCGCGCTCATCTCGAACGAACTCGGCGAGCTCGGAATCGATCGCGCACTTCTCGGAGCCGGCGGTCAGCTCTACGTCGAACTCGAAGGTGGCTGCGTTTGTTGTGAGCTCAGTGACGATCTGCTCGAGACGCTCAGCCAACTCCAGAAAGAGGTCGATCCGGATCGCTTCGTGATCGAGACCTCGGGCGTCGCCCTACCCTACGACACGCAGCTGAATTTTTGGCGGGAACCGGCCTGCGATTTCATCGGCGACGACATGGCGGTCGTCGTCGTGAACGCCGACCAGCTCCGAGAACAACGAGATCTCGAGGGCACTTTCGTTGACCAGGTTCAATCCGCCGATCTGCTCATCTTGAACAAACTCGATCTCGTTCCCGAAGACGAATGGTCGACGATCGAAGAACGTTTGCGCGAGATCGAGCCGGAGGCGCCCTGTGTGCACGCGATTCGCGGCGAGATCGACCTCGACCTGCTCTTTCCACCGGACGCAGGCGAGCTCGATCGGCGGGGCCCGGCCCCGAGCGCGCGACCGCATCATCATGACCGATTCGAAACCAGCGAATGGAATCCGCCCGAAGGCGTCAGCTGCGCCGAAATCGAGGCACAGCTGACTCGCGAAGATCTCTTGCGGGCGAAGGGCTTCGTCATGACCGCCGAGGGAAAGCGATTGGTCCAGGTCGTGGGTCGGCGAATCGAAATCACGATTCCGTCGTTCGATCCGCCCGACGAACTTCTTGGTCGCATCGTGATGATCCGCCGGGCGTGAACCCGACGCAGGCCACGAACGCATCTTTGAAGTTCTACTTCTTCCGGATTTTGTTCTTCCCGAGAGCCTTGCGGGAGAGCGGCCCGCCGCCGCCCGACTGAAGCTCTTCGGCAACGCGTTTCTTGGAAGCCGCCCAGCTACAAATTGGACAGTTCGACAAAGCGTGACCGCGAGCGGGGCAATGCTCTCGACCGAAATAGATCATCGAGAGATGAACGCGCGCCCACGCGTCTCTCGGGAAGACGGCCTTCAGGTCGCGCTCTGTCTTCTCGACATTCTTCCCGGTGGAGAGACCCCAGCGCGCGGCGAGCCGATGGATATGGGTGTCGACGGGAAGCGCTGGAATCCCGAAGGCCTGAATCAGTACGACACTGGCAGTCTTGTGACCCACTCCCGGTAGGGTTTCGAGCGCCTCCATGTCCGGGGGAACGATGCCGCCATGATCGCGAACCAGGATCTCCGACAGCGACTTGATGTTCCTAGCCTTGCCGGGAGCAAGTCCGCACGAGCGGATCTCGGCCAGGATCGTCTCGGTGGAACACTTTGCCATCGCCGCCGGCGTACGTGCCAGGGCGAAGAGCCCGGGCGTCACCAGATTGACGCGTTCATCCGTCGTCTGAGCCGACAGCAACACCGCCACGAGCAGGCTGAAGGGATCCTCGTGATCCAGGGGAATCGGCGGGTGCGGATAGAGGTCGTCGAGCGTTTCGAGAATTCTCTCGGCCTTTTCCGCTCGCTTCATCGAAATCCTCTGCCTCTCGCCGGGCGAATCGCTCGACCCTTCGATCGACCCCAGCATACCCGAGCCGACTTCCCTCGGCGCGGAGAGCGACTAGTCTCTGGGCTCTTTCCACTTCCTCGAATTCTCCGGCCAATGACCGAAAAACGACGACGACTGATCGACTGGGTACCGGAGGGGTCCATCTCCGACTCGGAAATGATTCTCGATCGCTTCACACGCTGGTGTCGCGACGCGGATCTCTCGCTCTACGATGCACAAGAAGAGGCTCTCCTTGAAATCGCGACCGATCGTCACGTCGTGCTGAGCACACCGACGGGTTCGGGAAAATCCCTGGTCGCGCTCGGAGTGCATTTCAAGGCAATGTGCGAGGGTCGCCGGTCCTTCTATACCGCGCCGATCAAGGCGCTGACGAGCGAAAAATTCTTCGCGCTCTGCGGGGAATTCGGTCCGGAGAACGTCGGCATGCTGACCGGCGATGCCGCGATCAATTGGGCAGCCCCGATCATTTGCTGTACCGCTGAAATCCTGGCCAACATGGCTCTGCGACAGGGACTCGAAACCGATGCGCCCTACGTGATCATGGACGAGTTCCATTATTTCGCGGATCGCGATCGCGGCTGGGCCTGGCAGGTACCGCTCTTGATCCTTTCGAAGAGCCGCTTTCTCCTGATGTCAGCGACGCTCGGCAATACTGCCGTCATCGAGGAGCGGATCGCCGAGCGGACGGGTCGCGAGGTCGCCCACGTCCATAGCGACGAACGGCCAGTCCCCCTCGATTTCAGCTACCGGGAAACCCCGGTCGTCGAAACCGTCGAGTCGCTTGTCGCCAGCGACAAAGAACCCATCTACATGGTCCACTTCACCCAGCGCGAGGCCGCCGAGCAAGCACAGGGTCTCACCAGCAGACAGATGACGGACAAGGAAGAGAAGCGCGCCCTCGCCTCGGCGATCGGAGATTTTCGATTCGACTCCCCCTACGGCAAGGACATCGCGCGCTTTCTCAAATTCGGCGTCGGACTGCATCATGCGGGCATCCTTCCCAAATACCGACTCCTGGTCGAACAGCTCGCACAGCGCGGACTTCTCAAGGTCATCTGCGGAACCGACACGCTTGGGGTCGGCGTCAACATTCCCATTCGCACCGTTCTCTTTACGAAGCTCTCGAAATACGATGGCGAGAAGGTCGGACTTCTCTCGGTCCGAAATTTCAAACAGATCGCTGGACGCGCGGGACGTCGCGGCTTCGACGTCGCCGGCAGTGTCGTCTGTCAAGCGCCTGAACATGTGATCGAAAACCAGCGCGCCGCCGCACGAGCCGTCGCCACCGGACGAAAGAAGGAAAAGAAGAAAAAGCCACCGCCACGCGGCTTCGTCGCCTGGTCGGCCGAGACCTTCGAAGGGTTGAGCGAGAAACCGGCCGAAACGCTTCACTCTCAACTGTCGGTGAGCCACTCAATGCTGGTGTCGCTGCTGCAGCGAGGAGAAGACCAGTCGCTACGCGGCTCCGGGTACCGCGAGTTGATTGCGCTGGCGAATGAGAGCTTCGAAACGAGCGGTCGCAAGAAACGACTGCGTCGCGAGGCGGCGGTGCTCTTCCGGTCGCTTCGCACGGCCGGCATCGTGCGCATCGAAAAATCCGAAGTGGATGGGTCCCCGGTCGCCCGGGTCGATGCCGAACTCCAGCGAGACTTCGGCCTTCACCACACGCTCTCGCTCTATCTTGTCGATTCCGTCTCGGCGCTCGACGCGAGCGACGCAGACTATGCGCTCGACGTTCTCTCGATCGTCGAAGCGATCCTGGAAAATCCCCGCGCACTGCTCGAGGCACAGGTTCGCCAGCGAAAATCCGAGTTGATCGCCGAGTTGAAGGCGGAACGCGTGCCCTATGAGGAGCGCATGACGAAACTCGAAGGTGTGACCTGGGACAAGCCGAACGCGGACTTTCTCTATTCGACCTACGACATCTTCGCAGCCCATCATCCATGGATCGGGAACGACTCCGTCCAGCCCAAATCGATCGCGCGGGAAATCTGGGAGAGCTTCCTTCCCTTCGACGATTACGTTCGTCGCTACAACATCGCCCGGATGGAAGGTGTCCTGCTTCGGTACCTCAACCAGGTCCATTCGACGCTGGCGCGGAATCTACCCGAAGCCGCGCGGACCGATGAAGTCGAAGAGATCATCGCTTTCTTTCGCGCAATGTTGGCGCGTGTCGACTCGAGTCTGGTCGAAGAGTGGGAGAACCTGGTACATCCGAGCGAGGCCCCGTCGAAAGAGAAAGAAGCGACTCCCGATCGCGCGCCGAGACGACTCGATCCGAAGCAGTTCAACGCCCGCGTGCGAGCCGAAATGCATCAACTCCTGCAAGCGCTGTCCAGAAGGGATTTCGAGATGGCGGCGGGCTGTGTCGCGAGCGGAAGTTGGGATGCCGCGCGTTTCGAGCGCGAATTCGAGGGGGTCTTCGAATCTCAGGGAAACGTTCGTCATGATCCCGACGCGCGACGGGGACATTGGACTCGGATCGAGGTTCGCAGCGAACTCGCCTACGACGTCGTGCAGATCCTGATCGACGAAGAAGGCGAAGGTGGATATCAGCTCGAGGCCGAAGTCATTCTCGGCGATGCGCAAATGCCGGCCGGTCCGATGCTGCGAATTCTCGGACTACGCGAATAGATCCTGAACTGGAACCGGCCCAGCGTCAGGCGATCAGGGCAGCCTGATGGAGTCGGCTCTCGGCCTCTACGGTCCCATCGCCCGCGAGGGACTCGCCGAAAATGATCAGATCGCCGTCGTCGATGCCATCGAAGCGAACATCGAAGTCGCGGTCACAGGGAACCACGGCCAACCGCGCGAAGAGTGCGCCGATCAGGGCTTTCAGGGCGGGACTGACGTCGGCCATGCCGTGCAGGCGTACGCTGAACGAGGAACGCCCGCCTTCATAGAACCAATCGGCATCTCGCAAAACGAGTCGGCTCACCTGGCTCAACACGAATCCGGGCGAATCGACCAGAGCCCGACCGGCGCGAATCAAATCCTCGATCGATTCTTCGGCCTGCCAATCGCCAACGATCTCTTCGGCCCACTCGACCAGTCCCGTTTCGACGCCGATCTGTTCGGCAGCGAGTCCGACCAGCGCCTCGACGTCATCGATGGGCGCCCAGTCGGCCAAAGCAAGCGAATGATCCACGAGCGCCCGCGCATCGGCCGACAGGGATCGATCGAGGTCTTCCTCGCTGATCTTGCCACTCTGATTCCAATCCCGAATGCGCCGGGCGATCGGTTGAACCATGAAACCACTGAGTTGTATCGCTGGCATGGGCCGCCTCCGGTAGCCAATGGGGCCATTGCTGGATTCGGCCATGGCCGACTCCGACTTGAGTCGACCGCGCTCTGCGGCTACTGGAAGCGCCCCGCGAGGGGGAGTTCGACGCTCACGCTGGTACCCCGACCGCGGACGGAGCAAACGCGGATGTCGCCGCCATGTGCCTTCACGATGTGATACGAAATCGCCAGCCCCATTCCCTTGCCGACCGGCTTGGTCGTAAAGAAGGGGTCAAAGATTCGATCGAGCACATCGAGGCGGTCCCGCGACGATCCGAATCCCATACGACCGAGACCGCGAAGAAGGCGGCGGATACGAGGATCCCCAGAACTGGAATGAGAAGAAAGATGTGTATGGATCCGCTAGTAGGGTCTCCGGCAATCTCTTCGACCATGCCAGGAAGACCCTTGACGTAGCCGTGCCTCGCTGCTCGCGGACTGCACGGGCGTTGCACATCCAGCCTGATCGAGATTCGCGAACGCTGCCCAAGGACTGAGCAGCGGTGGCGCCTGCCCGTGCAGAGCCATGAATTCGGGAGCACGAGACGACCCCCTGCGAGAAGTCGGATTCATCCCAAGTGGTTGGATTCAAAGAACTTGGAGACGGGTTCCCGAATTGGCATGTCCATTGCAAAACGGGGAGTGTGCGTCCATCGCTTCAGCCGACTGCGTGGCCAGGAGAGCATGCAGATCGGCGATTTATGAAGGCTCTCCCCATGACTTTTCGACAACTGGAGAACAACATGTTTCGCAGTCCGACCTTGAACCCCGATCGCCCCGAAACGGGCCGACCGCCGCGAGCGCTCGCGGCGCCCATCGCGGCGGGCCTACTTCTACTATCCACCGTACCGACCGTCGCCTTCGCGGCGGAAGGCATGGACGACGCATCGCTGGCGCTGTTCACGGCCAACAATGTCTGGATGATGCTCTCGGCCGCACTGGTCTTCATCATGCATCTTGGCTTCGCGATGGTCGAATCCGGCCTCACCCGCGCCAAGAACACGACTAACATCCTCTTCAAGAACACGTTCATCATCTGCTGCGGAATCCTGACCTACTTCGTCGTCGGCTTCAATCTGATGTATCCCGGCGAGTTCAATGGCTTCCTGGGATTCGCGGGATTCGGCTTGAGCGCGGGCTTCGCCGAGGGAGCGAACACGCCGGGGTATGCCGACGGCGGCTACACCTATTGGACCGACTTCCTGTTTCAGGCGATGTTCGCCGCGACGGCGGCCACCATCGTGTCGGGGGCCGTCGCCGAACGGATCAAGCTCGGTTCGTTCATGATCTTCTCGACGATCTTCGTCGCTTTCGTCTACACGATTGCCGGCTCCTGGAAATGGGGCGGTGGCTTCCTCGATAGCGCGGGCTTCTACGACTTTGCCGGCTCGACGCTGGTCCATTCCGTCGGTGGTTGGGGAGCCCTGATGGGCGCGTTGATCCTCGGCGCGC
>CAWLAJ010000068.1:0-16702 GCA_963854795.1 Deltaproteobacteria bacterium UBA4427
AACGCTCGAGCCAGCGGCTCATCATCTGTTGGCCACGGCCCGGATCGATCTCCAGGTCCTCGGTCGGTGAGAGAGATGGAATGGTGAGCATCAGGGCGCGCTGGTAGTCACGCCACAGAGACTCGAATGGATAGTTCGGGATATCGAGTTCGCGAAGATACTCGCGGAGGAGGTCACGTTCCTCGCTGGCCGTCGTCTCGGATGGCAGCGCGCCGCCGAGAAGATAGGCGACATCGTACGCCGCGGGTCCGACTCGCGTCAGCTGCCAGTCGAGATAGGCGCAGCGATCGGAATCGAAGCAGACGTTGTCCAGGCGCAGGTCACAATGAACCAGCGTATGCGGGGCGTCTCGTGTGAAGGATGTCATCAAGCTCGCGCCGTTTGTTCCGATCCAGTCCAGATACACCTGCATCTCCGGCGTCGCGATCTTCTGAAAAGCGGGTAGCGATTTCTTGAACATCCAATGGCGCATTCGGGAATCGATATCCATGGGAAGCAGCCAGAACTTGTCTTGTAGGCGCTCGGAGTCCCAGAAAGCCCGATGCGTGCCGGCGATATGCGTCAATACCTGATGGCATCGCTCGACGGATGCACCCGCCAGTTGATCGCCCATCTCCATGTGTCCCAGATCTTCCATGATCATCAGGTATTTTCGATTCTTGCCAGCTGCCACTCTCGCCCCGATCGCGCCGACCAGCGGGATCAAGAATCTGGGTAGTCGGTTGAAAGCCCTGAGGATTTGTTTCTGCTTTTCGGAGCCTGCGTCGCGATCGAAGCGAGAGAAGTAGATCTGCGGCGTTCGGGCTGGTACCTGCGCGGCCAGATCCTCGAAGAACAGGATCTCACGTTCGTAGACGCCCAACATTTCCCCGACGCTCCTGTTCGCCTTCTTCGGGAGTTTGGCGACGACGCTGTCAGGAGCCTCGGCCGCGTCACTGGTCAAGCGAAGACGCACGATGTCACCGAGAAAGCCCTGACCCTTGCCCAGTATCTGCTGTTCAACACTGCGGATGGGCCAGCCCAGCGCCTGGCTCAACCACTCGGAGGTCAACTGTTCGGGCGTCTCCGGTAGTTCAAGCATCGTTGAGCGACTCGACGATTTCGATCAACTGGGCAAGCTCGGTGATTTCATAGTCTGGCTGTGCTCGGATTTTCAAACCACTCGTGAGCGGCGTGGCAACGCCTTCCTCGATGATCCGAACAGAGCGTATTCCCGCGGCGCTGGCACCCGCGATGTCATGCTGCAGTGAATCGCCGACGAAGAGTGTCTCGTCCGAGCCAAGCCCGGCCTTCTTCAAAGCGTAGTGGTAGATGGCTGTATGCGGCTTGCACGACTGTGCCTCTTCGGAGCTGGTCCAGTCGTCGAGGACGTGATCGAGTCCATGCTTCTCGACCAATGGGTCGAGATAGTCGTCGTCGATGTTGGAGACGATCGCGAGATATACGCCCTTCGCTTTCAGAGCGCGAAGAGTCTCGAGACAATCTGGGCGAATCGGCAAATGATCGACTACCGCCGTGAGCTGCATCTCATGGAATCGTTCCGCGACGGCCTTCGGGACTGATACATCGAATGAGGAAGCGAACTCTTTCAAGGTGTCGAGAAAAAGATCCCGATGGAGAAAGTAGTCTCGCTTCGAAAAGTCGCGTATGACCGATTCACTCGCCGTGCTCCAAGCGGATCCGATCTTCCGTCGTTCTGCTTTCAGTTCGAGAGCTTCTGCCGCTTCGAAAATCGCATGTCCCATCCCTCTCTGTCGAGCGTAGCTGAACAGTGTTCCTCCAAGATCAAATAGCATCCCCTTGATCTTCACAGCGATGAAGGCCTCCCCGATCGAGTCGTCATGAAATGGCGGCGCTTGGCGCAGGAGCGACGGGTCGACCCGTCGACCAGTCGATCTTCCGAATAGGGCTCGTCTCGCCGTCCCAGTTTTCGCTGCCCTCGCGGATCACCCGGAACAATTCGTCGTTGATCTCGTTGTGCGCCATGAGTTGGATCATGACACCGGGAGCATCGATGGAGTCGAGGTAGGCATGTCGATCGCCATAGCGCTGAACGACCACGTACTTCTTACCCGATTGATCAAGACGTGTGAGGGTCTCCTCGATATCGTCGACCCAGAATGCGAGATGCTGCAGGCCGCCCTTCGGATTCTGGTCCAGGAATCGACTGTAGATCGATGTCGAGGAACCGAGCGGTTGGATGACCTCGATCTGTTGGTCGCCCGAGTAGGCGAATGCCGCATCGAGATCGAATCGAGTCTCCTCATCCTGATAGGTCCCCGGGTATCCTCGAAGCTCCTCGAAGAAGAAGGGGCCGACCCCACGCGCAATCCAATGCTGCATGGCGACTCGCAGGTCTGGCACGACGTAGCCTTGCTGTACAGTCGGGCCAAATAACACACTCATGCGTCTCATCTCCGAATGTCGAGTTAGCGTAATCGGTGTCGAAGGGGAGCAGTGTACCATGTGCAAGTGATGTACCCGATGTGGGGGGCTGCGAATTCTGCTGCGTTCCATTGCGATGGCCTATAGTGTCTCGAGCTTCTTGATGCCTGGCCATCAGGGATTCGTCGGCGATTCCGGAGAGGAGGAATTCTTGGCAACAATTCTGGCGCACCTCCAGATTCACCCTGGAATGGAACGCGAGTTCGAGACGTTGATTCGCGAGCTCTTCGCAGGGACTGGTCCTGAGCCGGCAAAGCGGCACTATGAGTATTGGAGAAGCGCCGAACCGGGTCTCTACTATTGCCTGCTCGCCTTCGATGACTTTCACGGCTTTCTGACTCACCAGACGAGCGATCACCACGAGCAGGCGAGTCCCGAACTCGGGAAACTCATTGAGAAGATGCGGCTCGAATGGGTCGACCCCGTTCAGGGGGCTTCCGAGCTCCCGCCTACCGATATGCAAGGTCTGCCCGACGACGCGGACGAATTGACTGCGCGCTACCACAAACTCTTCGCAGCGAAGCTTCAGGACTGGTGGCAGCCACTCCGCTCTGCCGGACTCGAATCCCGATGACATCTCGAGGAGTGATAGGCGTGGCGCGACCGCTGGCGCCGTGACCGATCGTCACGTCATGCGCGGAGCAGCCTGAACTCACCCGCCGCACGGGACTGACTCACGGTGATCCTCTTGAGGTGGTCTTGGCCCAGGCCCGAGCCGATTCAGACGCGGCCCAGCGAATTGCGTTTGCCAGGATCGTCTGAAATGCGGGGTTCTCATAGGCGGAGGCCCCATCTCCGAATTGCAGATAGACGATTGGGCTCTTCTCGTAGTTCTTGACCCAACCCACGATGTTGGACCCCGGCGGATGCGACCAATCGTCTCGACAGTTGAGCTTTCCCTCGAGCGCGCGGCTCGCCGAATAGAAGTTCGAATCGACGAACTCGAAATCGCTGCGGAACAGTGGGGTGATCGAGTCTTCAAAGATCGGCGCCAGGTAGAGTTCGTCGACGAGTTCGAAGGGCTCAACGCCCTCGGTGATCGGGTGAGCGGACACGGGCGAGATGGTGTGTTTGACGTCGAGGCGATAGCCGGAATCGGGAAAGTCGCGGCCGCGGGAGGCCATGGGCTGGTAGAGAAATTGTCCACCGACAAATTCTGCCCATTCGGGCCACGCTGGCCACGCCGCCATCGCGTGGTGGAGCACGACGAAAGGGGTCCCCATCTGCGTCATTTCCCGAAGACCTGCCTTGAAGTAGTCGGGGGGTTCGAAGAAGACCGGGGCTGCCCCGGGCATGAACTCGATTCCCGGCATGTCGTAGAGCACATAACAGTCGAATTCGCGCGCGAGCTCTGGCGTGAAGAAGCGCTGCGCTGCCGGGTGCTCGACGTTCGCCCATTCGATTTCGTGGTTTCGTTCGAAGATCGCGAAGAAGGGGTCGCGAGGAAACGGATGGCCGCGAGTGACGATCAAGACTCTGAGCTTCTCTCCCGTGGCGGGCCAGCGCGTTGAGCCGTTGCCCCTCCGTCGGCTGCTTCGGTGGTGCTCTGCGACTTCTCCTTGCGTCATCGCGATTCCAGCTCTCTTCCCTAGAACATCGGTCTCGACATCCAGTCGGCGGCGGAGACTTGATCCAGCAAATAAGAATGCAGCCGACGAATCTATCATAGATCGATCGCGCTTCGAGTTTCCCCGAGACGCGTCTGGCTTGCGTGATGCGAGCCATTTGGGGGATGAGGCGACAGCCGGTCTCGTTTCGCTAGCCTAGAACGCCATCGAGCAAATGAGATGTCATGAAGAGGGAAATGTGATGAAGATCAAGCCCACGCGCCGTGACCCCAAGACGATGCCCCGATCTCCTGGCATTACCTATCAGCAACTCCTGGACGAGGATACGCACACGGTTCCCGACGTTCTTCGTCTGGAGTCTCCGATGGACTTCGGAAACGAGGATATTTCGATCGAGCGCTATACGTCGCGAGAATGGTTCGACCGTGAGGTCGAGTTCTTGTGGCGGCGCGTCTGGCAATACACTTGTCGCGAGGAGGAGCTCCCGGAAGCCGGGGACTACTACAAATACGACATTGCTGGCCAGTCTTTCCTCGTCGTGCGAATGGAGTCCGGTGAGATCAAGGCATATCCGAATGCCTGTCTCCATCGTGGACGAATGCTCAAGGAGTACGACGGCCGCGCATCGGAGCTTCGCTGTCCATTTCACGGTTTCTGCTGGACTCTCGAAGGAAAGTTGAAGAACGTCCCCGCGCGATGGGATTTTCCGCATATCGAGGACGAAGAATGGTCCCTGCCGGAGATACCGGTCGCTACGTGGGGAGGATTCATCTTCATCAATCCGGACCGCGAGTGTGAGCCCTTCGATGAGTTCATCGAGGACATCAAGGGTCAATTCGAAGGGCGCTGGCCCCTCGAGGATCTCCATATCGCGTCACACACGGCAAAGACCGTTCAGGCGAATTGGAAGATCGCGCAGGAAGCTTTCTGCGAGGCCTATCATGTGAACGCAACCCATCCACAAATCCTGATGTCCCTGGGTGACACGAATTCCCAGGCGGATGTCTGGCGCAATTGTGCCCGCGTGATTACGCCGGGGGGAACGTTCAGCCCGCTTCTCGACAAGGAACCGACGAAGGAACAAATGATCGCCACTGCGATGGATCTTCGCGAAGGAGAGCCGATTCCGCAGATTCCCGACGGCATGACCGTGCGGGCGTTTCGCGCTGAAGGGATGCGAGACGCGCTTCGCGGGACCGTCGGCTCGCGCATCGATGAGTGTTCCGACGCGGAACTCGTGGACAGCATCGACTATACGGTCTTTCCCAATTTTCATCCTTGGGGTGCCTTCAACCAGATCGTCTACCGCTTTCGACCCAACGGAAACGACCATCGGTCGGCGATCATGGAATGCATCATGTTGGCGCCCTTCGAGGGAGAACGTCCGCCGCCAGCTCCGATCCAATGGCTTGCCGAAGATGAGTCGTGGTCGTCCGCCGTCGGTTTCCTCGGGAAGGTCTTCGATCAGGATTTCTTCAACATGCCGAAGGTTCAGCTGGGGTTGGAGTCGACCTACAAGTCCGGTGTGACGCTCGCGAGCTATCAGGAATCCAAGGTTCGATGGCTCCATCATAGACTGGGCGAGTTCATCGAAGAGGGCGAAAAGAAGGCGGGTGCGAAATGAGCGGCGGACTGAGGCATCCCTTTAGCGGAGCGCTCTACACTTGTACGGACGACGGCAAGATCCGGCTGGAGAACGACGGAAAGTCGGGACTCTTCAATCCAGATGGGCGCTGGATCGAGGGCGAGCTTCGCGAAGCGGATCCGCACTTCTGCGGTTGGGTCGCCGGGGACCGCGTCGTTCGTCGAGGGCTGGATATCACGCCCGATTGATCTTGGCCGGTGCTACCAGCGATCGACGTGGAGGACACCCTCTAGGCCCCGGTTGCGTGCAGGCTTGAAATCAGTTCCCACCGTGAACGCGACGGGGGAGAGTGCTGCCTGCATGACGTCGTCGAAGGGGATGCCGAGCAGATCAGCGATTTCGCGCTCGTATGTTAGGTGAAGAGTCGTCCAGGCAGTCCCGAGTCCTCGTGCACGCGCGGCGAGCATGAACGACCAGAACGCCGGTGCGACCGAGCCCCAGACGGAAGCTTGCACGAGGTGTCCCATTGGCCCATCAACGGCTGGGACGCGGCCATTCTGGCATGCGATCGCAATCCAGGGGGCGCGGTGCAGATTCTCCGAGAGCGCTTCCGCCGAGGACACCACGGCGTTCATCGTATCGGTGTCTTCGACCTTCGCGTTCTCCGCGAGCGCGTGTGCGGAAAACGGCATCGTGCGGTACTGGGCGAAGGCCTGCCGGTAGAAGTCGCCGATCGCCTTACGTTTTTCGAGATCTCCCACGAGCATGAAATGCCAGCCACGTGCGTTCGAACCCGTTGGCGCCTGGACGGCGATCTCGAAGCATTCTTCGACGAGTTCCCTCGGTACGGGACGGTCGTAGTCGAGCCTTCGACGGACGGTCCGCGTGGTCGTGAGAAGTTGGTCGGGATCGAGATCGAGTGAGTAGGTCATGCCCACACTCTAGCGCCTCGATCGCCGACTTCGTCGTCTGATGATGCTGATCCGATCGATGGATTGGAAAGCAATCCCCTGCGATCAGAGATCGCGAACCGGATCTGGACCGTCCCAATCGCGGGCTGCCTGGCGTACGAACTGATAGAACCCGACGAGCGATTCTGAACGCTCGTAGATCTCGAGCATGTGACCCGAGTGGGCTGTCGTATCGATGAAGGCGAACTCGGATCCGCCCTTCTTTGTGACGGCGCGAGTGGCCAGCGGCATGCCCAACCGTTGATAGGCCTCGATCGTGTCGTCGAGGGAAGCGACGAAGCTGGCGACATGATGGAGTCCTTGCTCGCCCGGCGCGTAGATATCTCGAAAAGGTGAGGGGCCCTCTTCGTCCTGCTGGACCAGTTCCATCATGAGATCGCCCCATTGTCCGTAGGCGGAGGAGTGAATGAACTTGCACGACACGCCGCGATGCTCCCCCCACTCGAGCTCGATACGATTGCGCAGGAAAAACGGGCCAGCGCCAAATGTTTCCGAGGCGTGAAGCGCGGCCTTGCGGATGTCCGTGACGAAGTAGGCAAGCTGAACAGGTTTGATCAATGTCTGCACGGAGTCTCCTGGGGTGCTCGGCCGTCCCTTCGCTCAAACAATCGGCCAGACCGAGCCACGACTCGATAACTGTACGCTGAGTGGAACGACAGGCCTAGTGCATGTCGGTCAGCGACACGTGAGCCCCGGCGAGGTCTTTCCGTCTAGGTTTCAGACGGATACGATGGGTCGAGCAGGGCGCCAGAGGGCGTCTTGATTGACGACAGAGCGCATTTGAGCGCGGAGGACGAAAGATGGGACGGATCGAAGGCAAGGTCGCGGTCATCACCGGGGGTGCGAGCGGGATTGGAGAGGCTTCGGTTCGGCGATTCTGCGAAGAGGGAGCCAGGGTCATCATTGCCGACATCCAGGAAGACAAGGGCAAGGCGCTCGCGGAGGAACTCGGACAAGTCGCACGCTTTGCTCGAGTCGATGTCACGGAGGAGGACGAAATCGCGGCCGCGATCGCCCTGGCGGTTCGGGACTTCGGCAGACTCGACGTGATGTACAACAACGCCGGAGTCGTCGGCGCCCTTGGCAGTCTTCTCGAGACCTCCGCCGATCAGTGGCGCAAGACGATTGACATTCTCCTGAACGCGGTCTTCTTCGGAATCAAGCAAGCGGCACTCGTGATGGTGCCCCAGGGATCGGGAGTCATCTTGAGCACCGCCTCGACGGCGGGGATCGTCGGAGGGCTCGGCCCCCACGCCTACACTGCAGCGAAGCACGGAGTCGTCGGCCTAACGAAGTCGGCGGCCAGCGAGCTGTCCTCGAAACACGTTCGAGTGAACGCCATCGCGCCCGGTCCGATGGCGACACCGATGATCGCGGCGGTGACGAGCCAGGTTCCCAGCAGTATGGATGTCGTCCAGAAAGCCCTGAAGGCGGACTCGCCCCTGGGTGTGGCGGGTCAGGCCCGCGATATCGCAAACGCCGCGCTCTTTCTTGCGAGCGAAGAATCCGGACAAATCACCGGCCACACGCTCGTCGTCGACGCAGGCATAACGACGGGCGCAGGGCCTTCGGGACTCACAGCGACGAAAGCAGAGACGCTCTTCGAGGCCGGGCGACGCGAGGGCGCCTAGTCCCGGACTTGCAGATAACTATTTCGTCCCCTCGAAACGTCGCGCGTAGCCTTGAGTAGGGCGCTTGCCGGTTTCGTCCACGACATCGAACTCTTCCGCAAGGTCTTCGACCCATTGGATTGAACCCGTGCGCTTCATCAGGTCGTCGCTCGAGAGCAGAGCCGCCGCTGTTCGCCCGACAAAGAGTGGTGTTTGAGCCTGCGACAGATCCATCTCGCGATCCTTCGCGGCATCGCGGATGAACTCGGTGGCCACTGACCCGGGGTAGAGCACGATTGCTGGGATTCCCTTTGGCTCGAGTTCGATCGCCATGTCCGCCGTCAACCGGTCGAGACCCGCCTTGCCGGCGCCATAGCAAGCGCTGAAATGATAGAGCTGTCCTCCGGGTGAAGAGACGTTGAGCATCGCCGCGCTCTTGGACTCGAACATCAGCGACGAAGCATGCCAGCTTGCGACATAGTGCGCGCGTAGTCCGATCCCGACCTGATCGTCCCAGATCTGAATCGGGTGATCCCAATAGCCGCCGCCCCAGGCTGGCGGACTCGGGATCTTGTAGACGTTGTTCACGAGGATGTCGATATGATCGACTTCCCCTCCAATCTGCTCGAAGAGGGCGGCGATCTGATCGTCGTCGCCATGGTCGCACTGGATCGCGCGACCCGTACCGCCGGCTTCGTCGACTTCGCGGGCCGTCGTGTCGATCGTTCGTTCTCCGTCGCCGACGGTTCTGCCGGTCAGATAGACCGTACATCCCCGTTCACCGAGAGCGAGCGCGATGCCCTTGCCAATTCCGCGACTCGCGCCCGTCACGACCGCGATCCTTCCGTTCAAGTCTGCCATCTGCGTCCCTCATTGGTTCGGCGCCGCCGCCGACGGTGCCGCTAGTTCGAGTCATTGGTTCTTGATCTTGCGCCGAAGTACGGCGACGGTCCAGCCCATTCAGCTGCTGGCAGGCTAGCGGGCCCATCGTTGCGGATCCAACCTTCGAATTCCGCGAAGGGAATCGTGCCCGCAGCCACCCTCGCACCCGCGTGCGCCCTCGTGTCTGCGTGGTAGGCTGCTCGGATCAAATTAATGCGAGGAGCATGAAATGGCCCAAACGCAGGACCATGAAATGGTGTCGATCTACCCCTTCAGCGATGAAGAGGTCGATCAGCTGATGAACCATTCCAACGAATGTGTGCTCATGTGGGCGACCAAGGACGGCTGGCCGGTTGGGGTCACGCACGCCTTCGTTTGGCATGATGGCAAGATCTGGCTCACCTTCGGCGCACATCGACACCGGACGAGTGCCATTCGTCGCGACGCTCGCGTGTCCGTGAATGTCAGCAGCGCCGGTTACCCGCCCCACTCCTCGAAGGATCTGCCGGGCGGCGCGATTACCTTCAAGGGACGAGGCGAGTTCTTCGATGACGACAAATCGAAGGCCTGGTTCTATCCGGCATTGGCGAACAAGCTGAGTCCGACCGACCCGTCGGCCGCCAAGTTCTTCACGGGCTTTCTCGATTCACCGCTTCGGACGATCCTCGCGATCACGCCGGAAAAGTTGATCATGTACAACGCTCGAAATGCCAATCGACATGTCGCGGGCACGATCACGGAAGAAGAACTCGGGGAGCGATTGCCGAGCGATGCCGTACGCATGAACGCCGAACGCGCCCGGCGCGGACTCGACCCCATCTAGTCGCGACGAGACCCGATTCAAACCTCCACAAACGAAAACGGCTGCCACGATCCGAGAGGAACGAGGCAGCCGCTTCGATTTCGTCAGCCGCCGATCCACGGCTGAGGTCGGGGCTAGAAGTTCACGCGCTTCGTGAATCCGCCGTCGATGACGAAGTTGACGCCCGTCGTGAATGCCGATCGCGGACTCGACAGGAAGGCGATCGCGTCGGCGACCTCCTGATCCGTCCCGAGTCGGCCGGCCGGAATCTGCGCGACTGTCGCGTTGTACATCCCTTCGTTGTGCGTCTTGATCATGTCCCAGCTGCCGCCTTCGATCATGATCGGACCGGGCGACACGGTATTGACGCGAATGCCCTTCGAAGCCAATGCCTGGGAGAGTCCGTTTGCGTGGGTGATCAGGCCTGCCTTGATGGCGTTGTATGACGTGGGTCCCATGAAGGTCTCCACGGCAGCCGTTGAACTGATGAAGGTCACGCTCGCCGAATCGCTCTCGGACAGCGCTGCGACCGAGGCATTGACGCTGCGAACCGCGCCCATCAGGTCGACTTCGAAGTTGGCCTTCCACGCCTTCTCGTCGACCCCGTTTCCACCGCTCGGGTTGGAAATCAGGATGTCGAGACCACCGAGATCCGCGATGGCTGCGGCGATGAAGGCTTCGAGTGCATCCTTGTCGCCGACATCGACGGCTTGTCCGAACGCCTTGACGCCCTTGGCCTCGAGCGATTTCTTCGCGGTTTCGACGCCCTCGGCGCCGCGTGAGCAGATGGCCACGTCGCAGCCTTCTGCTGCGAGGGTTTCGGCGGCCGCGCGGCCGAGGCCACGACTCCCACCGGTGATGATGGCCTTGCGGCCTTTGAGTCCAAGATCCATGTCGTCTCCTTCTGGGGATGGGTTCTGGTGATCAAGCGTAGGGGATAATCTGGCGAGCGTCGCTGGCCGATTCAGCCACCGATGTTCATCGACTGCGAGATGACCGCGAAGCCATCAGTGGCCTCGAGGCGCTTGCCGACGACCGCTTGGTAGTCGGGGCTTTCGTACCAGGCTTTGACCGCCGCGGTATCTTCGAACTTGAGGATGACGGTCTGTGGGCCTGGCGGCGTGCCCTCGATCGTCTCCGCAGCAACGTCGAGTGTGATGAGTTCTCCGCCGTGCGGTGCGATTGTCGGGCCCGCTCCCTTCTGATACTCGCCGTAGAGCGCGGCGTCTTTGACGACGTATTGAGCGATGAAATAAGCGGCCATCGGTCTTCCTTTCGGGACGGACGTGATCGATCGTAGTCGTACGCCGTCATGTTCTGTGAGTTGGGGAGTCGCGACGTTAGCAAGCCCTTCGAAACGCGCTGAGTGTCGCCCCTGTGCTACCGACTGGTCGTATCTGACCAAGGAAACCGCATCGATGAAATTCGCAGATCAGGTCGTGTTGGTGACCGGTGCCAGTCGTGGCCTCGGCAAGGCGTTTGCCCACTGCCTCGCAGACGCGGGCGCCGTGGTTGCCGTGAACAGCACGGGCCGAAGCGATGCCGGCATGCAGACGGTCGACGAGATCGAGGCGGCCGGCGGCCGTGCTTTCCATGTCGAGGGCAGGGTCGAAGATGCGGCAGCCCTGGTCGAAATGACTCTGGCCCATGCTGGTCATCTCGACGCCGTCGTTCACAATGCGGGATTCGTGCAAGACAAGTCGCTGCGTAAGATGTCTCTCGAGCAATGGGACGCCGTGCTCGACGTCCACCTGCGTGCGGCGTTCGGGCTCAGTCGCGCCGCGTGGCCCAGCTTCGAGGAGCGGGGCGCTGGAAGACTGGTCTTCGTCTCCTCTTCGGCGGGCCTTTACGGCAATTTTGGTCAGGCGAACTACGCAGCAGCGAAGATGGGGATGTATGGGCTGTGTCGGACGATCGCGATCGAAGGGAAGAAAGCCAACATCCACTGCAATTGCGTCGCACCCTTTGGTGCCACCGAACTAAACAGCGCCAACATGCCCGACCCGCTCAAGGCGGCGATCAAGACGGAGTATGTCGCGCCGCTCGTCGGCTATCTGGCCCATCCGGATTGTCAGGAAAATGGCAGCCTCTTCGAAGCATCCGGCGGCGCATTCAAGAAGCTTCGCTGGGAACGCAGCGCCGGCCTGAGGCTCGATACCTCGAAGCCGATCGGAATCGGCGATATCGCGAGCGGCTGGGATCAGGTCGTGGACTTCTCGTCATCAGAAAACCCGACGGACATGCGCGAGGCACTGGCAGGGCTTTACAGCGGAAAACCCGTCCCCTCTTGATCGCTGGTCACGCTTCTTTGGCGGGCGTACAATCGTAGGGTCGCGTGGCGGTTGGCAACGGCCCGACTTTGATCCGCATATAGGCTCGACAGCCCTTCAGGGAGACGACGGATGAATCGCAAAGAGCTGGTCCAGATGGCGCGCCGCAACCTGGAACACGTGAAGGCCGGTAGCGTCGATCAGGCTGTCGATGTTCATCGAGTCCCCTCCGCTCACTACGTCGATGCCGATCGTTGGGCTCGCGAGATGGAACTCGTCTTTCGCCGCCTTCCTTTGGTGCTCGCATTTTCCGCGGAGTTGAGAGAAGCCGGGGACTATCGATCGATGATCGTGGCCGACGTTCCGATCCTGCTCACGCGTGGGTCGGACGGGGCCGTGCGCGCATTCTCGAACGTCTGTCGCCATCGCGGGGCCGTTGTCGCGCCGGAGGGAAGCGGCAACGCCACGCGATTCGTCTGCCCCTATCACGGGTGGTCCTATGATGCGAAGGGTTCTCTCCGCGGGATCTACAATCAAAAAGATTTCGGGGAGATCGACAAGGCTTGCCATGGCCTTGCGCCGCTTCCCGTCTACGAGCGTGCGGGTCTGATCTGGGGTGCATTGACGCCGAAGTGTTCGATCGATTTCGATCGATTTCTCGGCGGTTACGACGAACTCCTGGAAGGGCTTGGACTAGCGGACGCGCATCTCGTCGGTCGGCAGGTCGTCGAGGGACCGGGTTGGAAGATCGCCTACGACGGCTACCTGGATTTCTACCACCTGCCGATCCTACATCGCGAGTCCTTCGGGCCCGATATTCCGAGCGACGCACTCTACGATGCGTACGGTCCACATCAGCGTGTGTCGATGCCCAATCCTGGACTGTTGGAGTTCGATTCGATTCCCGAGGACGACTGGCCGCTCGAGCAGATCCTCGGCGGCGTCTGGACTGTCTTTCCGCATATCTCGATTGCAGACTTCGACGCAGAGGGAAAGCTCTTCATGATTTCTCAACTCTTTCCAGGCACCACACTCGACACGTCGACGACGATCCAGAATTTCCTGGCCGTCGATGAACCCAGCCCCGAAACGCAGAAGGTAATCGAGGAGCAGATGGCCTTCCTGTTCAAGGTCGTGCGAGACGAGGACTATGCGATGGGGAAGCGAATACAACGCACTCTGGAAGCCGGTTCGGCACGCGACGTCCTCTTCGGCCGCAACGAACTCGGGGGTCAGCGATTCCATCGCTGGGTCGACGCCATTCTCGAGACCAAAGACGAAGATCTAGACGAACTCTTCGCTCGTGGCATCGATCCGGCGCGCTAGACGCCGCTCTTCCAACGCCTCAACCGTCGTGCGGGAGTGGTTCGAGCCACGGATTCACGACGACTTTTGCGTCGCCTTCAGGGTCCGCGAGTGATCGAAACGCGAACTCGACATCGTCGAGGGCTACTTCGCTCGTCACCATGGACGCCACGTCGAAGCGTCCATCGGCGATGGCTCGCAAGCTCGTGTCGAACTCGTCCATCGAATATCCGAGTACAAACTGCAAGGCCAGCTCTTTGTTGATCGCAATCAACGGTCGAATCTTGTCGGTCTGAAGACACACGCCGACGACGACGATTCGCGCATCGGGCGGTGCGTCAAGGAAGACACGATCGAGCATGCCGGGCACGCCCACACACTCGAAGATGACGAGTTCTTCTGCTCGCGCGATGTCTTGATGTGCGAAGGGGTTGTCGACGCTCGGATCAAGAGCCGCGTGTGCGCCCTGATGCTCCGCGAAGCGG
This sequence comes from Deltaproteobacteria bacterium UBA4427, assembly GCA_963854795.1. Classification (GTDB taxonomy): domain Bacteria; phylum Myxococcota_A; class UBA9160; order UBA9160; family UBA4427; genus UBA4427. The sequence continues at coordinate 13,924 of CAWLAJ010000068.1, forward strand.
CGCCGCCCGGAAGAGAGATCCGAGGCGATGATCGGACCTCTATGTGTCGCTTTCAGAGCGGTGAGCACGGCGAGTCCGACCGGTCCGGTTCCGATGACGACGATCGCTTCGCGTCCGCCGAGACGAGCTCGATTGACTGCATGGAGTCCGACGGCCATTGGCTCGGTCAAGGCGGCGGCCGTGGTGGGCGTGCCATCGGGAACCGCGCGCATCATGCGCTCCGACAGGACCATGTATTCGGCAAAGCCGCCCGGGATCTTTTCGTCGTATCCGATCGCTAAAGGTTTCGCCCTCAGCAACATGGGTACCGAGCAGACGAGTTGACCCGGATTGAATTTTCGCTCGGTGTCGGGCCCGAAGTCGACGACCTCGGCACAGAACTCATGTCCGAGCACGACCGGCTCGAAGGTTGTCAGCTTGAAGGCTCCACCGGATTCGCGGCTCGTCGCGACGAAATCCTCCGTATGGAGTGCAGCGTGTAGATCGGACCCGCAGATTCCGCAAGCGCGCGACTTTACGAGCACTTCACCCGGGCCGGGCGTTGGATCCTCGATCGTTTCTACCCAGAGCTTGCCCCGCTGCATCAACACGGCCTGCATGGCGGATCTCCGAAGTGTTCAGGGGGCGTGGTTAGGCGGAGCCGCCGTCGTGAAAGTCTCCGGACAGATCGGGCAGTCCCTGATAGAGGGGAACCAGCTTGCGGCTGGCGAAGAGCCACTGATCGCCACGCCGGATGTACTCGTCGTCGTAGTAGGCGAGCATGATGCCGAACTCGCCTTTGGCTCTCTCGAAATGCTCCTGGATATATTGACGGCCGCGGCCGCTTCCGGCTGCCTCATCGATGTCGACGCGCCCATTGAGGACGGTTTGGATCACCTTCTCGAAGCTGCCCATCGCCCCCTTCCAGAGGTCGTAGATCGCGTCCCGGCCCTTGACTTCGAAGCCGCCCCCTAGATCCCAGACGGCGTCGACATCCCATGTGGCTGCCCAACGCTCTCCGTCGCGACAGACGACGGCGTCGGCATAATCATGTATGAGATTCGAGATCGAAGTTTGGCTCATGGGGGGCTCCGGAAAGTGGTTTCGTAGTGGGCCGACGGATGCGCGTTCAGAAACGATAGTCGCTCGTCGCTTCCACGCATAGTGACGGGCAAGTGGCGCTCCCTCGACCTCGCTCAATCACCCTTCGAGGCGAGAGACTCGATTTCTTCGAGGCGGGGATCGTTCGGATGGATCCACTCATCCGTGATCACCGGTTCGACGCGCAGCGCCTTGGGAATTCGATCGGGGCCGATCAGCTGATCGGCGGATTGATGCCAATGGTAGATGCGCGCTTCCTGATAGCTGAGGGGAACGCCCTTGAAGCCATAGGATTCGACGGATTTCTGGATCGCCTCGCCGAACTGGGTGTCTTCGAGCAGAACCGGGCTGAGTTCGGAGCCGTCGGCGTTCGTCCATTGGTTGAGAATCTTTGGTTTCGGGCCGCTGCCCCAGTCATGCACCATCGTCCAGGTTTCGATCCGAGACTTGTTGATGCCATTGGGCCAGAAGAGCAGTGGCGGGATCGTGCGCTCATTGAGCGGCGATACCCAATTCGGAAAGATGCCGTAGGACTGAGTGCAGGTCCGGCCGATCTCGCCGACCGTCTCGATCTCCGGCAGCCCGGCTCGGGGATCCGTCGAGCGGGGTAGAGGTCCGTCCTCGTGGCCGGGTGCGACCATGCGTGCGTGGCCGTTCGGGTAGAGCGTATTGACATTGCGTCGATCGTCGAGGATCGGGGCGACCGTGGTCGGATGGATCAGGGGAACGTGATAGACCTCGGTGTTCGCCTCCATTGCGATCTTCCAATTGCAGTTGAGGTCGAAAATGTGGCGACCAGTCAGCCGACAGCGGTCGAATTGAAACTCGCGCCATTCTTCCGCAATCGGACCGAGCCACTCTTCGAGAGACGGCGCTTCGTCGTCGAAGTTCACGAAGATCAGGTTTCCGAAACGCTCGCAGCGCACGGCGCTCAGTCCGCGACAGGATTTGTCCAGACCGCGGAAGTCCTCGGGATTGCGGACGCCCTGCAGTGATCCATCGAGTCCGTACGTCCAAGCGTGGTATTTGCAGATCAAGCGCGGTGATTTTCCGGAGGCCTCGGTGACCAGCGGTGCGCCGCGGTGACTGCAGGTGTTGTAGAACGCGCGGATCTCGTCGTCTTCACCATGGACGATGAGGACCGGTTGTCCCGCATTGTCCCAGAGGCGGAAGCAGCCTGCTTCTGGAATCTCGTCGAGATGCGCGGCGAGCAGCCAGGCCTTGCGCCAGATGTGTTCCATTTCGAGTTCGTAGAATCGCAGGTCGGTATAGCGGCCACCCGGAAGGTCGGGAAGGAAGGGGAATCCTTCGGGCGGCGCCTCGCGGCTCGCTTCGTATTCCATGAGTCGCTTCAGATTTCTGATGGTCGCGGCGTTCATTGTCGGGCTCCTCGATTTAGATTGCCTCTGCTCGACCCGTGATCAGTTGGCCGTGTTCAGCGCAGATCGATCGGCGAGCTTCGCCCGCGACTGCGTGTGGCGAGCGAATCCGATCCGATCACCCCGCGCGATCAGAAGGCCTCCAGGGAAGCATGGCCTGGACGCTCGCGCAAAAGCGTTGGCCGGTCGGAGGGGTCGGCTGGATGAATCAGATTCTTTCATCGCGAGAGCAGCTCTGGGCGAAGACGCGGTAGGCGTGTTTTCGACCGTTCTCTCATCGCGCAGAGGACTCCGTCTGCGATGGCGGCGGCGAAACCTGA
>CAWLAJ010000069.1:0-16500 GCA_963854795.1 Deltaproteobacteria bacterium UBA4427
TCGAAGAACGCTCGGTCACCGACCTGCCAGCCATGGGCGGCCGCGTAACCCGCGGGTACTTCGAGAACGGAGTCGGCGAGGACGGATGGACGCAGCGTGGGTCCGTTGCCTCCTTTCTCGAAAGGGATGTTGGGGTCGAGGTCGACGATGCGACCGTCGCGCAACCAAACGATGTCGATCGAGAAACGCATGCCCTTCATCCAGAATGAATAGAAGCCCGGGTTCGCGTACTCGAAATACATGCCGTGATTCCAGGGCAGGGAATCGCGTTCGCCAAGGCCCTTTTCCTGTTTGCGAGGCGTGTCGGCGATCTCGAGAGAAACCCGCTGTCCCTTGATTTCGATCCAGGCTTCTGTCGCTTCGTCGCTTGCGCGATCGAGGCTGCAACCCGAGGACGTCAAGATCAGGAAACCGGAAACCGCGAGTAACCCCGCCCAGGCAGGAACCGGAGGCCTTTGGCCCCTCGGCATCCCGGGCGATCCCGTCACAAACTGCCCCCCGCATTGTAGAATTCGAAGTCGACGAGGTTTTCTTTCATGTACGTACGCAGCCGGTCCACCAGCTTGGCTTCGAGCTGTCGGACGCGTTCTCTCGAGATCTCGAACTCCTCGCCCAACTCCGCCAGCGTTCGCGGCTCTTCCGCGAGGATTCGCCGATTCAGGATCTGGAGATCGCGTTCGCCGAGCGATTCCGCGAACGCGGCGACCTTGCCGAGGAAGACTTCGCGCAGCTCGCGCGATCCGACTGCCGCTTCGGAACTGATTCCGGGCGCCGCGATCCGGTCGCCGAAGGTCATGCCATCGCCCTCGTCGGAGCGCAGTGGCGCGTCGAAGGACAGATCGGGTCGTGAAAGGCGAGCCTCCATGTCGATCACGTCATCTTCCGATACGTCGAGTCGCTCGGCGATCAGGCGCGGTTCGACGTCATAGCCGAGTCGTTCGAGTTCGCGTTTCTCCTTGTTCAATCGGAAGAAGAGTTTGCGCGAGGCGCGAGTCGTTCCGAGTCGGACGCTGCGCATGTTGTCCAGGATGTATTTGAGGATGAAGGCGCGGATCCAGTAGACGGCATACGACGAGAGCTTGACGCCCTTGTAGGGGTCGAAGCGTTGAACCGCTTCCATCAGCCCGACGTTTCCCTCTTGGATCAGGTCTAGGGTGTTGGTCCAGGCGCGCCGGTACTCCATGGCGATCTTGACGACCAGGCGAAGGTTCGAAACGACGAGCTGTTTGGCCGCTTCGACGTCACCTTCCTCCGTCCAGCGCACGGCGAGTTCATGTTCTTCCTCACGCGTGATCGGCGCATGATGGCGAAGCTCCGACATGTACGCCGAGAGGGCACTGCCCTGGGCACGACCCTCGGTGCTGCCGGGAAGGCGAGACTCGCTCGGAACGACCGCCGGGAGACTGGAACTCTCTTCCGGAGGGTCGCCTAGAGCCTCTTCGGACGGGGGCTTCGAGTCCGCTGCCTCAACTAGATCGGCGTCCACCTCGGCCTCGATGGGCGAGATCTCGGGTTCCTCGTCTCGAGGCTCGTCGTCGGGCATTTCGTGGCTCGGGTCCATGTTTCCTGTCGCCAGCGACGATAGCAAAACGCGCGGCCGGGCTCGTTCTGAACGAGCCGGGCCGCGCGCAGGGGTACGAAGGGGTCGTGGCGTCTAGGCCGTCGAGATCTTGACCGAAGACGGCCGGACGAGACGCACCGAACGCTCGCTTTCGCCTCGGTCTACTGCTTGAGGGAGCGAATGAAGGCGACGAGATTGTCGAGGTCTTCGTCCGTCAGGCCGACGATGGGTGCCATCAGGGGGGAGCCACCGAATACCAGCGCGCCCTTGGTGATGACTTCTTTCAGGTCGCTGTCGCTACCCATGGTGCCATCCTTGTCGGCGTCGAGGATGAATTCGCCAACGGTGAAATCGCGAGGCGCCGGTTGGCCGGAATTTTTCAGGGCAAGGCCGACCGGGCCATCACCCTTGCCAGTTTCGCCGTGACAGCTGACGCAGAGTGCGAGGAATTTGGCTTTGCCTGCTTCGACGTCGCCTGCGAAGGCAACACTCGGAACGACACTTCCGATGGCTAGGGTGACAAGGGTCAAAGCGGTCGTCAGAAATCGAGTCATGTTCTTTCCTCTCGGAGATGAGTTCGTTTGTTGCGGCGCGGCAGAGAATGGTTCCCGAATCTCGCGTCGTCGAGGGGTGCAACGGAACGATGCGCTTGCCTCCAGGCCACCCGGGAGTGGATCGTCATACCCGGGAGCCGGTCCGATCCGGAGAAAGGCGCATCTTCTGTCCGGCAAACGTCCGATCGCGAACGAGGCCAATGGGGGTCATGGGCGACTCGAGCTTCGGATGTCCCGAGGGCTCAGCAGCGGCCGCGCACCCATTCCGTCAACATCCGCACGCCCACGCCCGTGCCGCCGCCGACGTGAAGCGGGGGCTGGGCGCCCGTCATGCCGGTTCCGGCGATATCGAGATGGACCCACGGCGTCTGACCGACGAAGCCGCGCAGGAAGGCCGCGGCGGTGGAGGCGCCGGCCATCCGGCCGCCTGAATTCTTCCAATCCGCGACCTTGCTTCGCGTGGCCTTCTCGTGTTCGTCGAGCAGCGGCATCGGCCAGACGATCTCGCCGACCTGTTCGCCGGCGATTCTGAACTCATCGAGCAGGTCCTCGTCATTGCCGAGTCCCGCGGTCGCCGCCGAACCGAAGGCGACCATGGTGGCGCCCGTGAGCGTCGCCACGTCCACCATGGCGTCGGGCGAGAAGGATTCGGTTGCGTAGTGCAGGGCGTCCGCCAGAACCAATCGTCCCTCGGCGTCCGTGTTGACGATCTCGACGGTTTGCCCGGAGGCGGTTTCGATGATGTCGCTCGGCCGATAGGCGGTCGAACTCGGCATGTTCTCCGCTGCCGCAATCACGCCGACGACGTGGATTGGCAGATCGAGCAGTGCGATCGCGCGCATCGCGCCAAAGACGGTGGCTGCCCCCGACATATCGTGTTTCATCTCGAGCATGCCGGCCGCGGTCTTGAGCGACAGGCCACCGGAATCGAAGGTGATTCCCTTGCCGATCAATGCGAGCGTGCCGGTCTTCTTACGCTTCGCGGTCGCGCCATGCTCGAGGACGATCATGCGCGGTGGGCGATGACTCCCTTGGCCAACGGCCAGGATTGCGCCCATGCCGCGCTTCTTCAGTTCCGGTACGGCCATCACCCTGCAGCGCAGCCCGACCGCGCGGGCCATGCGCCGGGAAGCGGCGGCGAGCGTTTCCGGATAGATCACATTCGGCGGTTCGTTCGATAGATCACGCGCCATGACCTGACTCTCCGCAATGTCGAGAGCGAGCTTCACATCGCGGCGGATGCGGGACAGGGACTTGAGTCTTCGCGTGTAGGTGATCTGAAGCGAAACCGATTTCTTTCGCTTGCGACCCGCCTTCTGGTGGCGGTCGAATTTATAGGCGCCGAGCACTGCGCCCAGGGCGAGTAGCGGCGCAGAGCGCTCCGGCGTGAGGCCTGCGCCATGGGGAACGACGAGCACGATGCGACCCAGATTCGAGCGATTCGTCTCCCGCCCGATGCGGCCACCGAGCTCGCGGAGCGCATCGGCATCGATCGCGTCGGCCTCGCCCTGGCCGAGCAGAATGGCTCGTACGAGATCGCCGTCCCGGGGACCGTAGATCGCCAGCCGATCGCCTTTGTTGGCGCGGAAGTCGCCCGAGGCCAGCGCGTCGGAGATTCGTCCGCCCATCCGGCGATCGATGGAGGCCAGGCCCTGCGGTAGCCGATCGGGTGTCTCGCCTCGACGGACGACGGGTAGGATCACGGTTTCCGCTTTGATTTCAGCGACGTTGCCGGCGTTAATTCGAACTCGCATGGTCATCGAACTCCTTCTCCCCTAGATTTCTGCGCGCCGCAGCACCGAACCCCGGTTCTGCGGTGTCCCGTCACGCGGCAACCGCCCACCTCGAAGCGCCAATCGGGGGCGGATGCCCGGACGATACGAAAGGGCGATGTACAGCGACGTATCCCGACGTGCCCGACCTGCAACGACCGACAACGACCGACAACGACCTACAATGAGACGTACGTCGCTACGACACAAGACGCAGTACAAACGACACACGATGCGCGCGAGTACTGCGAAAGACGAACGATTGGCGAGGGGGGGAACGCCGTGAGCTTCGACCTGATCAGCCTGATGCTTCAGGCCGGTCTCATCGTCAAGCTCGTCTTGATCGTGTTGTTCGCATTCTCGATTGCTTCGCTCGGCATCATCGTCACGAAGTGGTGGGAGCTGCGAGCCGCCGATCAGGATAGCGAGGCCTTTCTCGAGGTCTATCAACGAGACGGATTTAGCGAGGCCTACGACGCTGCGCGCCATCTCGATCGCAGTCCGCTGGCCGTCATCTTCTTGACGACGGGTCGTTCTCTGCAGGAGGCTCGGGAGCGAAACGCCACGGATCCTGCTCGCGAAAGGCTACTGATCCAACTCGAGCGATCGATCGCGTGGGGAGCCAACGCGCAGGCGCGGCGGCTCGAACGTGGGATGCCCTTTCTCGCCACGACGGGGAGCACCGCGCCCTTCATCGGGCTCTTTGGAACCGTGATCGGCATCATCGCCGCCTTTCAGAGCATTGGCGAAGCCGGACAAGCGTCTCTGTCCGTCGTCGGTCCCGGAATTGCGGAAGCTCTGGTCGCGACGGCGGTCGGGCTGCTCGCAGCCATTCCAGCCACTGTGGCCTACAACGCTTTCGGGGGTCGAATCGATGGGATCATCGCGATGCTCGATCGGTTCTCCGACCAGTTTCGCGAAGACCTCGGCCGTCTCGTCCAGGGTGAGGGTCCCGAAATCGTCAGCCATGCGCGTGTCGAATCGATACCGGGTGTGGCGAATCTAGAGGACCGGTAGGCCCGATGGCCACGTCGTCTGCCAGACCGCGCGCTCGCATCCGCCGAGGAAACGGGGACATCAACGTCACGCCCTTCGTGGATGTCGTACTCGTCTTGCTGATCATCTTCATGGTGACGGCGCCACTGATGCTGCAGGGCATGGACGTGAATCTGCCCAAGACGACGACCCAGCCGATCCGCATGCCGAATGCACCGCTGGTGCTGACCGTGACGAAGGACGGCAAGTACTCGCTGGCCCGCAAGATCATCGCCGCTGAGGATTTGCAGAAGAAGCTCGAAGCGGTCTTCGAGGCGCGGAGTTCGAAGGAGGTCTTTCTTCGCGCCGACGAGGCGGCGCCCTACGGCGTCGTCGTGAAGGCGATGTCCGCGGCGCGACGCGCCGGAGCGACGCGACTCGGCATCGTCACCGAGGAAGAACATTGACTGCCGAGCTGATCGGCTGGACGGACGAGCAATCCCTCGATCATCGCCGTCGGATGCGCAATGCCATGCTCGTCTCCCTTGCGATTCACGGTCTGGTGATGGCGCTCTTCGCGGCGACGCCCCGACCTCAATTCGCATCCTTTCCCGAAGTGCTGGCGGTCGAACTGGTCGCAGCGGCGCCCGCGCCTCGTGCGAAGCCGTCCGCGCCCCCGCCCGAGGCTGCTCGGTCCGCGCCAGCCCCGCCGCCGGTCGTCAAGGCGCCCGTGCAGGTGCTGCCGGAAGAGAGCCCGGGCCGGATCCGAAAGGCCGCGCCCAAGCCGCCCGAGCCGAAGGTCGTGGCGAAGGTCAAACCGGAACCAGAGCCCGTCATTCGGAGACCCACCCGAGAGAAAGCCTTGAGTTACGAGGATGCGATGGCCGCGCTCGATGATGAACTTGGAGTCGATGAGACGGCGGATCTGCTGACGCCGGCCCCCAAGAAAAGTGAAGAGTCGACGGCGCAGGCTTCGCGCGACCAGGAAGCGCGAACCGGCGTCGCGATTTCACCGGAACTGGCGGCCTGGAATCTCGCGACCCGGAGGCTGATCCAGAGTAAATGGGTGACTCCGGCCAGTTACCGAGGCCGCGGCCTGGCGACGGGTCTCGAACTCCGACTTTCGGCCTCAGGCGACTTGATCGGCCCGCCCATCGTCGTGCAGTCTTCGGGCGATCCCTTTTTTGATGACAATGCGGTCCGAGCGCTGCTGACGGTGGCCCCCCTGCCTCCAGTCGCGAAACCAGGACGTCGACTCTTCATATTTCGATCGGAGGCGGATTGAATTTCAAGGGGGAAACGAGAATGATCCGTGGGATGAAGTCGCGATCGCTCCTCGTCATCGGCTCGGCGCTGGTGCTGTCGTGGATGACGATGAACTGGCCATGCGGGACCGCCTTCGCGCAGAGTCTCGAGAACGAACAGGGTCCCCTGCCGACCCTCGAGATCACACCCGGCAACGTGAGGGCCTTTCGAACGGCCGTGCTCCGCTTTCGCACGATCGGTCTCCCGGTGGGCGAAGAACGAATCGCCACTCTGCGCAAAGAGATCGAACGCAGTCTGGCCTTTTCGAGCATCGTCCTGCCGCTCGAGCACGACGCCTATCTCGCCTCGGACGAGAGTGCCTCCTTCGCCGACAAGGGCGCGATCGACTGCGATTCCTGGAAGCAGAGCGGGGCGGACGCGCTGGTCGAAGGCGAGCTTCGACGCGACGAGGGTCGACTGCGCGCAGACCTGCGCGTCTGGGACATTGCGCGCTGCAAGCAATTCAAGACCGGGCGGTTGACGGCGGATCGCGATGATCTGGCTCAACTCGGGCGAATCATCGCGGACGAGTCCGTTGAGGCGCTCACGGGAACGCGCGGAGTGGCTGCGACCGAGATCGCCTTCATCTCGGACCGGACAGGCCACCGCGAACTCTACGTGGCTGCCGCCGATGGCCGGGACCAGCGACCGGCAACGCGCTCCAACACGCTCAAGCTCGCCCCTGATTGGCTCCCGGACGGTCGCGCCATTCTCTATGTCGCATACGGGGCGCTCCAACCCGGTTTCTTCCTGACGTCGCGCAGCAAGGACATTTCTCCCGGTCCCATACTGGCCCATGTCATGAAGGGCCTGCCGAAGTATCGAGGCCGCTTCGATCCGACGGGGGAAGAACTCGCGATGGTGACCAGCGTCGATGGTGCGGCGGAGATTTTTCGCGTCGAGCGGAGGGGGAACGGGACGGTCCGACTGACGAATCATCCCGCGATTGACATTTCTCCCTCCTGGTCGCCGGACGGCCGAGAAATCGTCTTCGTGTCGGATCGAAGTGGGGCGCCCCAGCTCTACGTGATGGATCGTGATGGCGGGAACCTGCGGCGTCTCACGTTTACCGGCGCCTACAATGCATCGCCCGCCTGGTCGCCGGACGGACGCTGGATCGCTTACGAGACCCGGGTTCGCGGTCAATTCGACATCTGGTTGATCGATCCGTCGGGACAGATCAACTTTCCGATCGTCGAGCATGCGCGCAGCGATGAGGCGCCCACCTGGTCCCCGGATGGACGCAAGATTGCTTTCAGCTCGAGGCGTCGAGGCCGCTACGACCTCTATGTCATGGATTGGAACGGTGAGAATCTGCAGCGGCTGACCCGTCGATCGGGCGCGAACATCCAACCGGACTGGGGCCCCCGCATGCGCTGAATCGACTCGGGGATTCAGCAGTCGAGTGCGACCCCAATCCCTCGACAGGCTGCTAGACTGCGCGCCCTCAATTTGGCTCGGCCGACGCTCCGGGGGGAAACGAAGGCATGAAAAACGTGGAAGCGGAATTGGAAGAGCGCAACGGCATCGGGCCTCTGGCCCCTGAATTCAGTGTGTCGGGCGCTCCTCGACGACTTCGACCTCGCATCCTCGAGACGACGCTGGCGCTGGCTTCGCTGGTATTGTTTTCGATCGGCTGCGCGACCCAGGGTGATTTCCTGCGATTGCAGGAGAAGGTCGCCGAGCATCACACGTCCAAGCGATCTGCTTCAGATCCCCTTCCGCGCATCGCCAAGCTCTCCGCGGACGTCGACGCGATGCGTCAAGAAATCAGGAATTTGCAGGGCGAGCTCGAACTCGCTCGAAAAGAGGCCGCAGACGCGCTCGATGAGGTGCGACGTACCCGGATCGCGGTGGCACAGGGTGCCGGTGACGCGAATGCCACAGCGCACTCGGGACCCGCCGAAACCGGGGCCGAAGGCTCGGATGAAGGTTCGCTAGCCGGTGGTCTGTCTGGGAAGCTCGGCGAAGAGAGCTCGGCGCCCAAGCCGGACGAGGAGTTGGCCGGCTATCAGCGGGCCCTGGACGCTTGGCGAGGGGATCGATTCAACGATTGCATCGAGCGTTTCACGGGCTTTCTCCAAGCCTACCCAACCTCTGGTTATGCCGACGATGCCGCCTACTGGCTGGCAGACTGCACCTTCAAGAACAACGAATTCAAGCGGGCCGTGGTGCGATTCAACGCGGTCGTGAGCGTCTATCCCGAGAGCCCCAAGGCACCGGACGCGCTCTATCGCCAGGGCGAATCACTGCTCAAGTTAGGCCCGAAATTTCACGAAGCAGCGCGCACGGTCTTCAAACGCGTACAAAAGGATTATCCCGATTCCGAGCGGTCGGTCGAAGCAGCCCAACAGCTGGAGCGACTCGGGCCGGGTAAGAGTGCCACCTGAGACTAGATTGAAACTCGACACGAGAGATGGAGTGAATCGTTGAAAAAGCGTGACATGACAAAATTCAAGAAGATCCTCGAAACACAGCGTGAGGAGCTGATAGACAATGCCGAGAAGACGCTATCCGGCGATATCCATCTCGATCCGGACGACTTCCCCGACGAGATCGACGCAGCGTCCTCGGAGATGAACCTGGCCTTCCAGGGGCGGCTTCGGGAACGCGAGCGGGGTTTGATCGGCAAGATCGAACAGGCCTTGCAGAAGATCAAAGAGGGCGTCTACGGCGAATGTGAGAGCTGCGGAGAGCAGATTTCGCCCAAGAGAATTGCCGCTCGGCCGGTCGCCGAGCTCTGCATCGACTGCAAAGCCGAGCAGGAGGCGCTCGAACGCCGAAACGCGTGAGCAAGGGATTCGCGTGACAGCACACGTCTCGCACAGCTCGCCCCAGACGCGGCGCTCACAAGAATTCCCGCCGTCGGCACTCGTGCTGGGTATCGAGAGTTCGTGTGATGAGATGGCGGCGGCCGTCTTGCGCGGCGATCGAGAGATTCTCTCGAGCGTGGTTCATGGCCAGGCAGAAGTTCATGCGCCCTACGGCGGTGTGGTTCCGGAGTTGGCTTCTCGTGACCATGCGCGAGTCGTATCAGAGGTCGTTGCCACAGCGCTCGAGCAGGCGGGTCTTGGTGCCGAAGAGCTCGACGGCGTCGCGATGACCGCGGGGCCTGGTCTGGTCGGATCCCTTCTGGTCGGTCTCTCCTTCGGAAAGGCTTTCGCCTACTCCCAGGGCCTGCCCTTCGTCGGCGTCCATCATCTGGTCGGACATCTGGTTGCCGCCGAGGTGGGCGGGGAATCGGGCAAGAACCTCGAGCCTCCCTATGTCGGACTCGTCGTTTCGGGCGGACATACGGCGCTCTATCGCGTCAGCGCCGAAGATCGTCCGAGTGTTCTCGGTGAGACCCGCGACGACGCCGCCGGCGAAGCCTTCGACAAGGTCGCCAAGCTCCTGGGGTTGGAATATCCGGGTGGCCCGGCAATTTCGAAGCTCGCCCAGCAGGGCGATCCGAAGGCGATCGACTTTCCGAGACCGATGAGCAGACGGCCGGGTCTGGATTTCTCCTATAGCGGACTCAAGACGGCAGTTTCGGTCGAACTCGCGAGGCGCGGTGGCCTGGACTCGTTGCGACCGGGTGACCGGGCGGACTTCGCCGCGTCGTTCGAAGCGGCCGTCGTCGAGAGCCTGGTCGCAAGATCCGTGCGTGCGATGCGGCTCGAGGATTCAAGGCGAATCGCGATCGTGGGCGGGGTCGCCGCGAACCGCCGGCTTCGGGAAGAGATGACGGCCGCCGGGGAGCGGGAGGGTTTCGAAGCGGTCTTCCCGCCGATGGATCTCTGTACCGACAACGCAGTCATGATCGCGGCCGCGGGAAGTCGCCTGCTGGCTCGCGGTGTACGCGACGAGCTTTCGCTCGAGGCTTTCTCGCGAGTGCCGCTGGGCGATGCGCCCTGGCGCGATCCGGTTCGCCCGGACGAAACTTCGAGATGAATCAGTCGCGTCTGCGCGAGTTGCTGGACGCACACGGGCTTCGGCTGTCACGCGACCTGGGGCAGAATTTTCTTGTCGATGCCGATCTCGCAGACGAACTCGCTCGCAAGGCCGGCGCGAGCGCCGGCGATCTGATTCTCGAAGTCGGCACAGGGCTCGGTGTGCTCACTCGGGCGCTTGCCGCACGAGCCGATCGGGTTCGCAGCGTCGAGATCGACTCCGGACTCGTGCGTGTCCTCGAAAAGGAATCGCTGCTTCCCGAGAATGTCGAGCTGATTCACGCGGACGCGCTCGAAATCGACTGGCGGAGCTTCCTCGACGGAACGAGCCAGCCGATTCGATTGATCGCGAATCTGCCCTATTCGGTGGCGACGCCGCTTCTCCGGCAACTTCTCGATTTGCGCGATCGGCTCGAGGATTGGTCAGTCATGTTGCAGACCGAAGTCGCACAGCGTCTGGTCGCCGACCCCGGCACGAAAGAATACGGCTCGTTCACCGTCCTCCATCGCCTGGTCGCCGACGTGGACACGATCGCGAAGATTTCGCCGAGTCGTTTCTTTCCGCGACCCGGGGTCGAGTCGAGCTTCGTCCGGATCTGGCCTCGCAAAGTAGACACGTTAGGCGAGGGCGAGTTGGCCGCAGTCGAGAGGCTCGTGCGAGCCGCCTTTTCACAGCGACGCAAGCGCGTGACGAACGGACTCGGTCGCATCGCCGAGAAGCGCTGGCCCGAACTCGCGAAGACCGAGCGACGCGATCGATTGGAGGCCCTGCTTCGGGCGGTGGACATCGATCCGGCCCTTCGACCCGAACGAATCGAACCGGAGGCCTGGCTGGCGCTTTCGCGGCGCTGGGCGCGCGATGTCTGAGCCGTCCATGGACGAGACTCGACTGCTCGAAGCGCTCCTCGAACTCGCGAGCCGTACGGAGCTCGAAGTGCGCGTGCTCTCCTCGTCTTCGAGGGCCGCGGATTTCGCCCCGACTGCGAGCGCGACCTGCCGCGTGGGTGATCGGATCTGGGTCGTATTGGCTCCGGACGATCCCGATCATCATCAGGCAGAAGTCCTCGCACAGGCGCTGGTTCGTTATCGATCGCAATTTCTCGAGGACAATTACATTGCCCCTGGGGTACGCGATTTTTTGGAGCGAGTCGGCGGCTGATGGCCGGATTCGTTGACCCACCAGAACGTTGAACCTAAAATCAACGTGTGTTGAGGGGTACTGCAAGTCGCAGGCTCCATCATAAACCGCCCGGGCAATCCATCCCGGAATTGAGAGAGCGTTCCTCAGATCGCCCGAATCGCTTGGATCCCGGCTTGCCGGGACTGAGACAGGGTGTGGGTAGGCACGACGCGATCGTCGTTCGATTCAGCCGCATAGCAGAGAGTGAATTCGAGTCCGGATATTTCGGACTCACGGTCATTCGCAGCCGGAGGCGACTCGAGACGATGCGACAGGATTCGAGACAATGGCCATGGGTCGTTGTCGCAGGAGAATCCAGGCCAATCCCGCCAACGGATGATTGCCGAGCTGCGTGTTTCCCATTCCAGGACAAATCGGGCGATCGGATGCGAGCCGGACGCGAGTCCGGGCCGAGCCGATCGGGATTGAATGAGAATCGGAGGCACCTCCCATGTCCACGGTCACGACGGCTTCGGCCACCCGAGAACACCGCATCACGATCCGCTCCCTGGCTTCGAGTAAGGGCAAAGACGAACCCTTCACCATGCTGACTGCGTACGATTTCACCTTCGCGCGCATTTTCGATGAAGCGGGTGTCGACGTGCTGCTCGTCGGAGACTCGCTGGGCAATGTCGTCCAGGGCAACGACACGACGCTCCCGGTCACCCTCGACGAAGTCGTCTATCACACGCGACTCGTCGCGCGGGGTGTCCGGCGAGCCTTGATCGTGGCCGACATGCCCTTCGGTTCGTATCAGGTCGGTCCAGAGGACGCTGTTCGATCGGCGATTCGTCTGGTGAAAGAGGGGGGTGCGAATGCCGTCAAGCTCGAGGGCGGCGTCGATGTCGCCGACTCGGTCCGGCGCATCATTTCGGCACAGATTCCGGTCATGGGCCACGTCGGATTGACGCCTCAATCCGTCAACCGCATGGGCGGCTATCGCGTGCAGGGACGCGGCGTCGAAGCTCGTCAGCGCGTGATCGACGATGCGCTGGCACTCGAGGCCGCCGGTGTCTTTGCGATCGTGCTCGAGGGCATTCCCGAGGAACTCGGCAAGGAGATCACGGCGTTGGTCCATGTGCCGACGATCGGGATTGGCGCTGGCGTTCACTGCGACGCGCAGGTCCTCGTGATGCATGATCTGCTCGGCCTGAACGATTGGACGCCGTCCTTCGTCAAGCAATTCGCGGATCTCGGTGCCCAGGCATCAAAGGCGGCGCGCGCCTATATCGAGGAAGTGACGAACCGAAAATTCCCTGGCGAAGATCACGTCTACCGCTAGGCGGTAAAGACTGTCATTGCCGTCGGGAATCATGATGAAGATCATTGAATCGAGAACAGAACTCCAGGCCTGGTCGGACGCTCGTCGAGCAGACGGTCGTCGGGTTGCCCTGGTACCGACCATGGGCGCGCTGCATGCCGGGCACCTCTCGCTGGTCGCTGAAGCGCGCGCCCACGCCGATCTCGTCGTCGTGTCGATCTTCGTGAATCCAACGCAATTCAACGATCCCGGCGATTTCGAGCGCTATCCCCGGGTCATGGAGGCGGATCTCGCGGCTTGTCGAGAGGCGGGCGTCGACGTCGTCTGGACGCCGACCGCCGATGAGCTCTATCCCGACGGTGTCGCAACCTGGGTCGATGTCGAAGGATTGACGGAGCCGCTCTGTGGATCGAATCGCCCGGGACATTTCCGCGGCGTGACGACGGTCGTGACGAAGCTCCTTCTCGCGGCACGGCCTCACGTCGCAGTCTTTGGCCAGAAGGATTATCAGCAGCTCGCAGTGATCCGGCGGATGACCAGAGATCTCGGCTTCGGAATCGAGATCGTGGGCGGCGAGACCATTCGAGAACCCGATGGGCTGGCGCTATCGAGTCGAAACGTTTATCTCGGACCGAACGCTCGAAGGCAAGCCGTCCTGATTTCGCAATCGCTCGCATTGGCCGAGTCGATGGTGTCGGGTGGCGAGCGTTCGCATGCAACCGTCCTCGAAGCCGTTCGAAAGCGGCTGGCGCAGGCGACGCAGGCGCGGATCGATTACGCCGACCTGCGCGATCCGAAGACGCTCGAGACCCTGTCCGAGCAGATCGCGGGACCCTTCCTGCTCGCCATCGCACTTCAATTCGAGCCCGACGCGGATGGGGCGGGTGCGGCGGTTCGACTGATCGACAACCGGCTGATTGAATGGCCGGAACAGCAATCATTGGCTGGCGCCGTCCAGCCGGACGCTGGACATAACATCATCGGAAGCCAGGAAAAGAGGGCATCATGATTCGAAGGCTACTCAAGAGCAAGATTCATCGCGCCACGGTAACCGAAGCGAATATCGAGTATGAAGGTTCGGTCACCATCGACCCGAACCTTCTCGATGCTGCGGATATGCTTGCGTACGAGCAGGTCGATATCTGGAATTGCACGAACGGCAACCGTCTGACGACCTACGTGATCGAGGGCGAGCGCGGGCAGGGCCAGATTTGCGTCAACGGTGCCGCCGCACATCTGATGAAGCCCGGCGACCTCGTGATCATCGCGAGTTGGACGGATCTCGAAGACGCCGAAGCCCGAGACTTCGACGTCAAACGCGTCTTCGTCGACCACGAAAACCGAATCCGCCAAGACTGATCCGGCTTCACTGCACACCGTCCACCCATGATCGACTCATTTTGCTCGGGGGCTGGTAGGCTCTTGGGATGGGCAAGGGTGGGAAGAACAGCGAGCGGATCGATCCCCACGAGAAGCGGGTTGTAGCGACGAATCGACGTGCGCGATTCGATTATGAGATTGTCGATACCTTCGAGGCCGGAATTGCGTTGATGGGGCCGGAGGTGAAGAGCCTTCGTGATGGACGTGCGAATCTGGGTGATTCGTTCGCGACCATTCATCGCGGAGAAGCGTGGCTCGAGAAATTGCATATCTCGGCCTACGAGCCCGCAACGCGAGCCAATCCCACGGATCCGCAGCGACGCAGAAAGCTCCTTCTTCATCGACGCGAGATCGATCGGCTCGACGGGCGAATCGCAGAGAAGGGCCTGACCCTCGTTCCGCTCACCGTCTATTTCTTGGGTGGTCGCGCCAAGGTCGAGCTGGCTCTGGCGCGCGGCAAACATCGTCATGACAAGCGTGAGACGATTCGGCGGCGGGAACAGGATCGCGAGACCCAGCGCGCGATGCGTCGCCATCGTCGCTAACGCCATGTCGAAGACCGGCGACCGGGAGGATCGATGAGCTACGAACTGCGCCCCTTGTCTCTGGCCGAAATTCTCGACGCGGGTTTTCGTCTCGTGCAGGTCGAATGGAAAACGCTGATCGGGCTTGCGACGATCATGCAGATTCCGCTGGTCTTGATCGGCCTTGCAGCGCCCTGGCTATTTGATCCGCTGGCGCAGCCCCTCGACGCGGGTGGCGAGATGACGCCGGATCTTCTCCTCGAGATGGTCCTGGGTCTGGCTGGGCTGGGAGTCGTCTACCTCTTCCTCTACCCGTTCATTGCGGCAGCGGTGACCGCCTCCGTCGGGAATTTCTACCTGGGACGGCGCTTCGAGATCGGCGACGCGGCGCGAGCGGGAAGGCAATCCGCACTGCGTCTGGTCGCCGCCTATCTCCTGTGGATGGTCGCGTATCTGGGTGTATTGCTCGTCGTGATAGGCCTGAGTGCTGTCGCCTTTGGCGCTGGCGGTGCAGCGATTGGCGGACTCATCGAAGAGGCCGGAGCGGCGGGCATCGCCATCGCGGTTTTTCTGGTGATGATTCTGGGTTCCGTGGCGCTTTTCTGGATCCTCTTCGCAACGATCGTGAGTTCGCTCTTGCCAGCGATCACGGTTCTCGAATCACACGGAATCTTCGCGACCGTACAGCGTGCCTTCGCGCTCGGCGGGACAGCGAAAGCGCGATTGATCGGCATCGTGACCACGACCGGTATGATCGTTGCGGTTCCCGTCTTCGGAGCACAGATGCTGATCGGTACGATTCCCGTCGTGGGTCTTCTGGTCTGGGCTGTCTTTCAGGCGATCGCGTTCGCTTTCACGACGGCGGTCACCGTCGTTCTCTACTTCGATCTCCGCTGTCGCGCTGAAAACTACGATCTTGAACTCCTCGCGGAGCAGGTGGAGGCGGGGCCAGGCTTTGGTCACGGATGAAGAGGCGCGCAGCGCCGCGAAAGAGATTCTCTCGTCGGGGGACTTCACTCGCTGGCATTTGGGCTACGAAGCCTGGCTCGTGACGCTCGAGCGAATCATTGATCTGATTCCCGACTGGCTGATCGATGCAGTCTCCTGGATGGAGGCGGTCGTCAAGACCCTCGTCAATTCGATTGGGGATCTGTTGAGCGCCTTCGGCGTTTTCGGGGATCCGATCGAGGGTCTCGGTTGGCTGGGCGTCTGCTTTCTCGCCGCCGTGTTGATCGTCCTGGGTTGGCGCTGGGTCTCCCGAAGCCAGCCCGAATCGGGAGCCTCGTCGAATTCTCCTCGCCTCGGGCGAGATCATGCGACAGCCTTGCAGAGAGCGCGGGATCAGGCGAGCCGAGGACACTATCTCGAGGCCTCGCATCGGGTTCAGTTGGCGATCCTGGCGCTTCTGATCGAATTCGATTGGCTCGAGTTGGCGCGATCGGATCCGAATCGAACTCTGCGCGAACGCGTCCGGGGATCCGCTCTTCCGAAGCCGGAGGGTCGGCGTCTGATCGAATTGATCGACCGCCTGGAAAAGCTCTGGTTCGACGAGCCCCGCGAAGACCGAGATCTCTTCGAGGACTGGCTCTCGCTCGATGAGCGGCTCGTGCGCGTCGCGACCGGGGTGCGCGGATGATGCAACAGAGAATCTGGTTTGTTTTCGCGATCATTGCGGGTGTTGGTTTCGCCGTTCAGGTCTCGTTGCCAACCGATCTCAGTGATCGACCGGAGACGACTTTCGATACCGCACCACGCGGTCACGCCGGCGTGTATGCGCTGCTCCGTCAATTCGAAGCGACCTCCGGGCGATGGCTCTCCGGGGTGACATTGCCAGGGGTGGATGAGACGATCTGGTGGATCGCACCGGCGAGGGTTTGTGATGAAAGGTCCGGCGGACCTTCGGCGGCGAGTGTTTCGGACAACACCTCAGACAACACCTCAGACAACACCTCGGACAACACCTCGGTCGATTCCGACAGACGTCGCCCGAGCGCGTTCGAGATCGTGCTGCGTCCGTGGCTCGAAGCGGGCGGAACCGGGGTCGTCTGGCTTTCAC
>CAWLAJ010000070.1:0-16420 GCA_963854795.1 Deltaproteobacteria bacterium UBA4427
GCGAGGGGCGGCAATGTGCTGCTCGCGCCGACGATCAATCTTCTGCGTCATCCCGGCTGGGGTCGCTCGCAGGAGACCTACTCCGAGGATCCACACCACACCGGCGCCATGGGCTTCGCATTCGTTTGTGGCGCACAAAACTTCGTACTGACCAGTCCGAAGCATTTCGCGCTCAACAACCTCGAGAACACCCGCTTCGATCTCAGCGCCGAGATCGACCCCCGGGCCTTGCGGGAAGTGTATCTCCCGCATTTCAGGCGCTGTGTGGTCGGGGCCGGCGCGGCTTCAGTCATGAGTGCCTACAACAAAATGAATGGCGTGTACTGCGGTGAGAATGTCGAGTTGCTGCAGACGATCTTGCGCGAGGAATGGGGCTTCCGTGGATTCGTCGAATCGGATTGGTTCCTGGGCGCTCGCTCCACCGCCGATTCTTTGAATGCCGGTCTCGATATCGAGATGCCCGCTCCCTTTCGATACGCCGATGACAAGCTCGATGAGGCCGTGGCCAAGGGCGATCTCGACGAGGCGACCATCGAACGTGGCGCCCGCCGATCGATCTATCAAAAGGTGGCCTGGCAGCTCGGAGAGAATGAGATCGCAGGCAAACAGCGACCGGACGAATCCGTCGTCGAGTGCGAAGAGCATGTTCTGCTCGCGCGCGAAGCCGCGCTGAAATCGATCGTTCTGCTGAAGAATGAGGGCGAGGTCCTGCCACTCGAAGCCAGGGAAGGTCTGTCGATTGCCGTGGTTGGAGATCTGGCAACGATCGCGAACCTTGGTGACCGCGGGAGCAGCATGGTGACGCCTTCCTCGGTCAGCAAGCCCCTCGAGGCAATCGTTGCGGCCGCGGGATCGGCGAGCGTCGAGCATTTCGAGAGTCATGTGGATTTGTCCCGGCTCGCCGAATTCGATGTGACCGTCGTCGTTGCCGGCCTCACGTACCGTGACGAAGGCGAGTTCATTCCCATCGCTCAGCAAGATGCTGAAGAGACCGAATTCGCCAAGGGCGGCGATCGCGCGGACCTCGCGCTGCCGCTCGAGCAGCGGGATCTGATCGAACGTGCCGCGGCCGCCGCGCAACGGACGATCGTTGTCTTGCAGGGCGGTTCCGCGATTATCATGAGAGATTGGATCGATCGCGTCGATGCGGTCCTGATCAGCTGGTACGGCGGCCAGGAAGGGGGACGGGCACTGGCCCAGATCCTGTTCGGCGAGCAGTCGCCCAGCGGTCGCCTGCCCATTTCGATTCCACGACAGATGAGTGATTTCATGCCATGGGATGTGACTTCGCTGTCCGTCCACCACGATCTGCGACCCGGCTATCGATGGCTCGACCATCATCAGCATGCGGCCGAGTTCCCCTTCGGTTTCGGGCTTGGCTATACGCGATTCGACATCGATGATCTGCGTGTCGAGCGCGTCGAGCGCGGATTTCGTTGCCGAGTGACGGTCTCGAACGCGGGAAGTCGTCGTGGCGCGACGATCGTGCAGCTCTATGTCGGCCAGTCGCAGTCGCGCGTCGATCGAGTCGAAAAGGAACTAAAGGGATTCGGTCGTGTAGAGCTGGATCCCGCCCAGACGATCGATCTGGAATTTCGCGTTCTCGACGAAGACCTCCGTTTCTATGATGCGGATGCTGGCGCGTGGGAACTCGAAACCTGCGGATACGAGATTCGAGTCGGACAGTCTTCGCAGGATCTGCCGCTTTCATCACGCTGGAGATTTGGCGACGCGGGCTGGATCGCGGAGTGACGAATGCGCTCGCAGCGATCGAAGTCAGGCGCGTGAATGCGGCGCGTCGGCTGGTCTCGATCTTTGCCGAGACGCTCGATCTTGATCTTTCCGTCGCGCTCTGGGACGGGTCGACCATTCCACTCGGGCGGGAGGTTCAATCCTCGTATCGGATCGTGATCGAGAACGCGGGTGTCCTGAGTTCCCTCATTCGCCGGCCGACCCTGGACAATCTGGCGCTCCACTATGCGCGCGGATCGCTGTCGATCGAAGGTGGAGACCCGCTGGGATTCATACGTGCCGCCGAATTGGGGCGCGGTTTCAAGAAACTTCGACGCATGCCGAAATGGCGGACACTTCGCGCGGCTCTCGGTGTGGCGAGGACGCGCCCCGAACATGCCGCGCATCGCGCGGCCCTTCGAGGGAACCGCGAGAACACGATCGATGCGGCCGTCACGATCGATGAAAGACTCGTTCGGTTTCACTATGACATCGGCAACGAGTTCTATGCGCTCTTCCTCGGTGATGAGATGCAGTATTCCTGCGGCTATTTCGAAGACCCTTCGGTCGATCTCGACACGGCGCAGGAAGCGAAGTTGGATCGAATCTGTCGCAGTCTTCGATTGAAGCGGGATGAGAGACTGCTCGACGTAGGGTGCGGCTGGGGTGGCCTCATCTGCCACGCGGCCAGACGGTATGGCGTGCGAGCGCATGGGCTGACGCTCTCGAAAGAGCAATACGAGTACGCCCTCGAGAAGATCGGCAAGCTGGGTCTCGAGGATCGGGTGAGCGTCGAATTGTCGGACTATCGCGAGGTCGATGTTCCGCGAGAGGGCGTGTACGACAAGATCGCGAGCATCGAAATGAGCGAGCATATCGGTGTGGCCGCCTATCCCGGCTATTTTCGGAAGCTGCGATCTGTACTTCGGGAGGACGGACTGATCTTGAACCAGGCGACGACGCGACGCGCGAAGCGAACGGTTCCACGATCGCGACGGCTGCGAGCCGGTTCGAAACTAATGGAGCGACATGTTTTCCCGGGCTTCGAACTCGATCATGTGGGAAACACGATCTCTGCGATCGAGGGGGCGCGATTCGAGGTTCAGCAGGTGATCGGCTGGCGGGAACACTACGCCAGGACGACCGAAATCTGGTATCGCCGCCTATGGGACCGTCGCAGAGAGGCTGAAACCATCGTGGGCGAGGAAAAGACCCGTCTCTGGTTGGCCTACCTCGCGGGGGTGGCGACGGCGTTTCAGATCGGATCTCTCCGCGTGTACCAGATCGTGGCTTCCAAGCCGGGGTCGAGTTGAAGCGCTCGGACGAAGGCGGCTGAAACGCTCGGATAGGGACGGATGAGGCTGCGCGGCGACGATCTGGGCGGGATTCGTCGAAGCGACTTAGCATGACGTATGGCGGCTTCGAACCGGGTCGTGGAATCCGCAGTTCGGCAACTCGGTAGCGCGGAGCGGACTGCGAAAGGGACAGCTGAAAGATGATCCAATCAATGCCAAGCGTGACGTGGAACTTCCAAGGAAGTTCGATTCGCGTGCTCCTGATGATGGCTGTGATTCTGGTGGCTGCGCCAATGGCCCGCGCCAATACACCAGACTGGAGCGCGCTGGCAGATGTTGAAACCGTCGAGGTCGTCACTGAAGACGAGGATGGTTCGCTGCGTGAGACCAAGGTCTGGCTTCTGGTTCACGATGGGCGGGGTTATGTACGAACGGGGGGTACGGCTTGGGGTGCCAATGTCGTGCGAACCCAATCCCTGATCTTGCGAGTCGGGGACACGGAATACGATCTGCGAATCGAGTTCGAGGAAGCCGACGACACCCGAGCACGGATCAAGGCAGCCTTTCGTGAGAAATACGGTTGGTCGGATGGAATGGTCAGCTGGATTCGCGGCGATCGACCCAAGCATATGCGCATGGTGTCACCGTGACGTCCGCGGACGAATCCAACCAGGACGCGCCTCCTAATCAGGACGCGCCGCTCGACTGGGCAAGGTCGCGTGAGATGAACGGGGTCGAGGCGCTGATGTGGCGTGCAGAATCCGATCCGCGCATGCGATCGACAATCTGTTCGCTGGCGCTTCTGGATCGCATGCCGGATTGGGATCGTTTCGTGGACGCCTGCGAATGGGGATCGCGGATGGCGCCACGGTTTCGGCAAAAGGTCGTCGAGCCCGCGTTCGGTCTTGGCATCCCGGTCTGGGTGAACGATCCCGGCTTTGATTTGCACTATCACGTTCGAAGAGTCCGTCTCAGCGAACAAGGTGGCTTTCGGGAGTGTTTCGAGATCGCGGAACAGATCGCGATGACACCCTTCGATCGGGCTCGTTCTCCCTGGGAAGCCGTACTGATCGAGGGGCTACCGGACGGCCAGGCCGCGCTGCTCGTGAAATTGCATCACTCGACGACCGATGGGATGGGCGGTTTCCAACTTTTCTCGCAGCTCCACTCGCGGACCCGTGAACACAATCCCGACAAACCGCAGCCCAAGGCTCTACCGCCCGAATGGATCAGCCCAACGGATCTTCTCTTCGAGCAGATGACGCGCGAGGCGCGCTCCGCGCCGGATACGCTGCGAAAGACGGCGCAATCGCTGCTCGGCGCGATCGAGAGTCCAGGGAAAACGATGCGCGATGCCGTGCGATTTCTCGACTCGCTCAGTCGCGTGGTGTCGGATCCCGAAGTCGAAGGATCCCCGCTGCTCTTCAAGAGGAGTCTGGCCTGGCATTTCATGGCGCTCGATATCGAATTCGCCGATCTTCGCGCCGTGGCCAAATCCGTTGGCGCGACGATCAACGACGTCTATCTCGCGTCGCTGCTCGGCGCCTTTCGCATGTATCACGCGAAGATGGGTTATGCGATCCAGAAGATGCCGATCGCGATTCCGATTTCCGTACGTCGCGAAGACGATGACGCGGGCGGCAACAAATTCGCCGGAGCTCGCTTTGCGGCACCGGTGGGGATCGCGGATCCCGAGGCTCGGATCAAGGCGATCGGCGAACTGGTTCGCGCCGCGCGCGCCGAGCCCGCGATTGATGGACTCTCGTTCATCGCACCCGCGTTGGCCCGTTTGCCGGCCCCGCTCCTCGGCAGTCTCGCGGGTGGACTTACGAAAGCCAATGATCTGCAGGCCAGCAATGTCCCGGGTTTCCGGGAAGAGCTCTTCATCGCGGGTGCGCGAATCGAACGCCTCTATGGCTTCGGACCTCTGCCCGGCTGCGCGACGATGATCACGCTCGTGACCCATGGCGGGACGTGCTGCATCGCTGCCAACGTCGATCGGGCGGCCATCACGGATCCCGAGCTCTTCGGGAAATGTCTCGAGGATGGCTTCGCCGAAGTACTCGCCCTACACGATGGCGCAGCGCCCCCGAGACGCCGAATCGACAGGCCGAGCTCGTCGAAGCCGCCGGCGGATTCGAACGTCGATTAGTGCGACGCCTGGTTCTGCTGGAAGAATTCGGATGAGTGAGAGACCTATTCGCTAGACGATGCGGGTATCGCCCTTGCCCCAATAGCGATCGCGAAGGATTCGCTTGTAGAGCTTGCCAGTGGGAAGCCGTGGGAGTTCATCGATGAAATCGATACTGCGCGGCACCTTGTAGGCTGCCAGATCTTCTCGACAGAACTGAAGCAATTCTTCGATTACGTCTTCGCTTTGCTCGATGCCCGGCATCAACTGAACGACCGCCTTTACCTCTTCTCCGAAGTCTTCGTTCGGGACGCCAAAGACCGCAACGTCGGCGACTCTGGAATGGGTGATCAAGCGATCTTCTATTTCACGTGGGTAGATGTTGACGCCGCCCGAAATGATCATGTAGGCCTTGCGGTCCGTCAGGAAGAGAAATCCGTCTTCGTCGAGGTAGCCGACATCGCCTAGCGTCGTGCGGCCGCCGGATAGACGCGAGCCCTCGGTCTTTTCCGGAGCGTTGTGATATTCGAAGGGTGAGCCGGCGCCGGAGAAATAGATATTGCCCTCCTGACCGGCGGGCAGATCGTTTCCGTCTTCGTCCACGATATGGAGCTGGCCCACGCGGATGCGACCGACAGAACCCGGTTTCTTCAGCCACTCATGGCTGTCGATTCTCGTGCTTCCATTGCCTTCGCTGCCCGCATAATACTCGTGGAGGATCGGACCCCACCATTCGATCATCTGTCGCTTGACGGGAGCCGGGCAGGGTGCGGCAGCATGGATCGCACATTCGTGGCTGGACAGGTCAAAGCTCGTACGTTCGGATTCGTCGAGTTTGAGCATTCGGCTGAACATGGTGGGGACCCACTGACTATGGGTGACGGCATGTTTTTCGATCAGGGCGAGTGATCGAGCGGGTTCGAATCTCTCCATCATCACGACACTGCCGCCCCAGCACAGGGTGGAATTGATAAAGGCCAGTGGTGCGGCGTGATAGGTCGGGGCGGGTGAGAGATAGACCATGTCTTCGTTGTATCCGTAGATGGGGCCGAGCGCGCTTGTCGCCGCGTTCTCGGAAGGGTGAATTCCCGGGAGCCGTCGCATGATGCCTTTGGGTCGCCCCGTCGTCCCCGACGAATAGAGCATGGCCGCTCCGAGTGTTTCTTCTTCGATTCGTTCCGTCGACTCGGAATCGAGTCCTTCTTCGTAGCTCTCGAATCCATCGACGACGCCATCCATCATGAGTCGGCAATGAACTTCCGGCGTTGCGTTCTCTCCTTCGAGTTGAACGATGATTTCGCGTTTGGCGCGACTCGTCACCAGCGCCTTCGCCTGACAGTCGTTGAGGATGTAGGAGAGTTCCGGCGTGGTCAGAAAAGAATTGACGGCCGTCACATAGAGACCGGATCGTAATCCCGCCCAGACGACTTCCATGTATCGAGGATGGTTTTCCAGGAAGATCGCGACGTGGTCACCTTCTTTGAGTCCGGTCGATCTCCATAATCGGGCGAGTTGATTTGATCGTGCCTCGAGTTCGCCGTAGGTCACAGTCTGCTGGCTGCGGCCCATGATCACTGCGGGGTGGTCCGGCTTCTTCTCGGCATGGGTTCCCGGATACATCGCGCTCGACTCCTTTCGGTTCGACTTCGTGCAGCGCATCGTCGACGGAGACGACCCGGACAGACTAACGGGTCGATGCTCGGAGCGCTGGCGATCATGGGGCCTGATATTGCGCTTCCAGAGGTGGGAATGTGGGCCGCGACGCAACCGCTTGGGCGGGATCGGGCGCGATTCGAGCTGCTAGGTTTTGACCATGACTTTGAAAGTGCTGACGGTGAATATCTGGCACGACCAGAACCCATGGTCGGAGCGCCTGCCGCTCTTGCGTAAATGGATCGCCCGCCTCGAGCCCGACCTGATCGGCTTCCAGGAAGTCCTGGTCGGCGAGGGCGTCGATCAGGTTCGCGAGATCCTGGGCGAAGACGCGTACCACCTCGATTACGGCGCCGCGATGACCCTACCGGATCGCAAGCATCTCGAGTTCGGGAATGCGATCGCCAGCCGCTGGCCGATTCTGGATCGCGAGGAAATTCGCCTGCCCAATCGAGGCGATTGGGAGACGCGGGCGGCGCTCTCGGTCACCGTCGACAGCCCTCATGGTCCGATCGGCTTCACCTGCACCCATCTCCATTGGCAATTCAATCATGGTCACGTTCGCGAGAAGCAAGTCGAGCTGTTGGCGGAACGGGTCTGGAAGCGCCGACCTGAAAACGGATTTCCACCGATCGTGGTGGGAGACTTCAATGCCGAGCCCGATTCCGATGAAATTCGCTTCATGACGGGCCGACATTCGCAGGCCGGCCATAGCGTTGCATTTCTCGATGCATGGGAAGTCGCCGGCGATGAAACTTTGTCGGGCGAAGAAGGTCGCGGCATTACGTGGTCGAACCGAAACGGCTATGCACGTGCCGAGTTCGAACCCAGTCGCCGGATCGATTACATCTTTGCGGGCTTGCCGGGCCGCAAGGGCGTCGGCTGGTTCGAGAACTGCCGCGTCGTTTGCAACGAAATCGAAGACGGCGCCTGGCCGACCGACCACTTCGGCGTGTTCGCGGAATTGAGAACCGAGGCGAGCTAGCCGGTCCAGCCGATCAGCTGGGATTCGAACGAAATTCGGGAAGGACTTTCTTCGCAAGTATCTCCTCGGCGAGCCTCGCCTGCGTCCGATCCGAACCCGCGCTGGGCCCGATGACGATGACGCGCTCCATTCCCAGCTTCGCCAGCTCGTGGAGTCGCTCGATGCAATGCCTGGCCGATCCGACGATCGCGTATTCGTCGATGAATTCGTCCGTCAGGCTCTGCGTCTGGGGCGAGCCGGCTCGAGTGTGGTGCTTCATGTCATAGCGATCGTGCAGATCGTCGAGGACACGGCGCTGCGACCCGGCGAGCGGTCCGGAATGTTTCCCGTGCATGACCTGAAAGCGCGCGAATGTGGTGAGTCCTCCGCTCACCAGTTGGCGCGCGACGGCGGTGTCCGGATGGCAGACCAAATTGACGTACGTCCCGAATCGGAATCCTTGGGGATCCTGGCCGGCCGCCTTTCGAGCGGCGCGGGCGGTTTCGATGCCCCAGGCGATCCGCTCCTCCCGGGCACCGAGCGCGAACATCACCCGCTCGGCGAGGCAGGCCGCGAGGCCGTGTTCCAGGCTCATCATTGCTACGTGTCGCCCGACTGGTACGCGAGCAAGGCGGCGGATCCGAGGGTCGTGCCGACCTGGAATTACGTAGCCGTTCACGTCTCGGGTCGACTGCGCTTCTTCGACGATCCGGAGAGAATCTCGGCTTTGCTCCATCGCCTGACCGATCGATTCGAATCGAGGCGTTCCCGGCCGTGGCGAGTCGAGGACGCGCCGGGTGAATTTTTCGAGAAGATGGTCCGCGGGGTCGTTGGGCTCGAGCTTTGGATCGAAGAGATCCAGGGGAAGTGGAAGCTGAGCCAAAATCGCCCGGCCGAAGATCGCGCGGGTGTGCGGGCAGGTCTGCGTCGGGAAGGGGGTGCCGCGGGTTCTGCGCTGGCCGACTTGATGGAGGAGGCGCCTTCGTCCTCGGTCCCACCGCATGAAGAGGATGGCGCCGTTCAGGCGAAAGCGGATCAACACTGAGCGTCGATCGTGATCCATGGGGTTCGTCATGTTAGGATGCTTGGCATGGTGACGAAATCAATCAGCGAAGACGCGCTCGCGAAGGCGCTCCACGAGATCGATGATCAGGGCTATACGGTGTTGGCCGATGTGATTCCCGACAAACTTCTCGATGAAGTCGGGGAGGCTTTGTTGAAGCTTGAACGCGATCTCGAGATCGTTCCCGCGCCGAACGAATTCGAGGGACGTCAAACCATTCAAATCTACAACCTGTTGGCCCACGGTGAACCCTTCTCGAAAATTCCGATCGTGCCGGCGGTTCTGCCGGTTGTCGAAGGTGTGCTCGACGACGGGTGTCTCGTTTCGACGCTTTCCTCGATCAGCATTGGCAAGGGTGAAACCGCCCAGCCCATTCATGCCGACGATCAAGTCATCGGACTCAAGAGGCCTCATGCGGCGCTGGTCTGCAACACGATGTGGGCGACCACCGATTTCACCGAGGCCAACGGAGCGACTCGAATCGTGCCGGGCAGCCACCGGAATCCAGAGTGGCCGGTCTACGGGAGTCAGGAGATCGAGTCGATTCCCGCGGAGATGAAGCGGGGGAGCGTACTCGTCTGGAACGGGAGTCTCTGGCACGGCGGCGGAGCCAATCAGACAGACGAACAGCGCGTGGGCATCGCGATGAACTACTGCGCGGGATTCATCCGTCAGCAGGAAAATCAACAGTTGGGAATCCCGCGCAAGGTGGCGGCCGGGTTTCCCAAGCGCTTGCAACGTCTGATCGGCTACGGCGTGTATCGAAATCTGATCGGCCACATCGACAAGAAGGACCCGCGCGAACTTCTCGGCGGCGAGGGTCGCATGCGCTCGATCTGGGACGACTAGATCGGCTCCGGTTTCCAATCTCGCAGCGGGTCGCCGGCATCGTGTTCCGGCCTCGGCAGAATCTGTCGAAGGTGATCGCCGAGATTCCAGCCGCGCCGCTCCATTCGCATTTTCCATTGTTGCGGGTAGCCGAGCGAGACTTCCTCGAAGCGAACGCCGTCGATCGTTCTCGTGCAGGGAATATGGAGATGCCCAGACACGACGACGTCGGCCCGAAATCGCGTGTGCCAGTCCTCGGTCTCTCGAGTACCGCACCAAACCATGAAGCGTTGGATACGAGGCAGAATCGCTAGTTCTTGTTTCAGCGGAAAATGGGCGATCAGGATCGTCGGATGGGGGACCTCGAGGAGGATTTCTTCCAGCCTCGCCCGGCTCGCCTGACAACGTGCCGCGCACCATTCGCCGACACCGCTGTAGGGCTCCGTTCGCAACAGGACTTCGTCGGTACAGCCGACGTTCGACTCCGCCGCCCAGGCGACGGCTTGCTCGACCGGGATTTCGCTTGGCCGAAAACTGTAGTCGTAGAGCAGAAATAGCGGCGCCAAGATGTGCGGTCCACCCTCACCCTGCCAGATTGGAAAGGGATCTTCCGGTGTGAGTACATCGTATCGTCGGCAGAGTGTGATGAGTTCTTCGTAGCGCTTTACGCCGCGCAGTTCGGAATCGCGAGGCAGGGTCCAGAGTTCGTGATTGCCGGGAACCCAGATCAGCTGGGAGAATTTCTTTCCGAGAATTGCAAGAGCCGCTTCCAGCTGCTTGGGTGTGTCCCCGATATCGCCACAGAGAATGAGCCAATCGTCAAGATGATCCGGAAGCGCATTGAGCGCAGCCAGATTTTCCTTGTATCCAACATGGAGGTCACTGATGGCATGGAGCTTCAAACAGTCAATCCTCGACAGGCATTGCGAACACACTAGGCTCAGTCGGGACGATAGGGCACCTTGGCTCTTCCACGCGGAGTGAAGTTTGAGTTTGACTGAGGGCGATGTACCGGGAGTTTCAAAGGTACCCAACGAGAACGAATCGAGCGCGATTACGCCGCGGGTCACTCGTTATGCGTTGGCGA
Source organism: Deltaproteobacteria bacterium UBA4427 (assembly GCA_963854795.1). Lineage (GTDB taxonomy): Bacteria > Myxococcota_A > UBA9160 > UBA9160 > UBA4427 > UBA4427. The sequence continues at coordinate 10,753 of CAWLAJ010000070.1, forward strand.
TGTTGACCGTCGCCTACGCATTCAACTTCATCGACAGACAGATCCTCGTGATCATCCAGGAATCCATCAAACAGGAGATGGGTCTCTCCGATGCGCAACTAGGTCTTCTCTCCGGATTTTCTTTCGCGCTCGTCTATATCACGGCGGGAATTCCGATCGCCTATTGGGCCGATCGCGGCAATCGACGAAATATCATTTCCCTCGCGGTTGCCGTTTGGAGCGGGATGACCGCGGTTTCGGGCTTCGCGCAGAACTATCTGCAACTGTTGATGGCTCGGATCGGTGTGGGCATCGGCGAGGCTGGCGGGAGCCCTCCCGCGCACGCGATGATCAGCGACTACTACGCGCCGAGTGAGCGCGGAACGGCAATGGGTATCTACTCGGCCGGTCTGCACGGCGGCATCTTCGTTGGATTCCTGCTTGGCGGATTCATCAACGAATGGTTGGGCTGGCGAATCGCATTCATGGTGGTCGGTGTTCCGGGCATCCTCTTTGCGCTGGTCTTTCGGTTCACCGTCGCCGAGCCGCCGCGGGGTCGATGGGAATCGGCGGCGGCCGCGGGTTATCGGCCGACCCTCGTTGAAACCCTCGGTCTCTTGAAACGCTATCGGTCGTTCTGGTACATCGCGGCCGCCACCGGGTTCACGGCATTCGGTGGATACGGAAATGGAAATTTCGCGCCTTCCTTCTTCATGCGAAGTCACGGGCTCACCGGAAGTGAAGTCGGGGTATTGATGGCTTTCGCAGGTGGCGGATCCGGGCTTGCGGGAACGCTGCTGGGTGGCATTCTCGCCGATCGATTGGGAAAGAGAGATCCCCGCTGGTACGCCTGGCTCCCGGCGTTGGCCGGATTCATCGCGCTTCCACTTCTATTTCCCTACCTGCTCGTGAACGACCTGCGAATCGTCATCGTTCTTCTTTTCGTCGTGAACATGATGATCAATACGTATCTGGGTCCTTGTCTCGCGATTTCTCACACACTGGTTCCACCGGCCATGCGCGCGCTGACCTCGGCCGTTCTCTTTTTCGTTCTGAATTTGATTGGTCTGGGAATGGGGCCGCTGACAGCCGGCTTGCTCAGCGACTACTTCACGGCCATCTACGGCGATGATGGATTGCGCTACGCCATGATCGTCGTCGGAATGATCAGTTCGCTCGGTATTCTGTTCTTCGTGTTGGCGGCACGTCGATTGCCGATCGATCTGGCTGTGCGCGACGACAACTACGACAACTACGACAACTACGACAATGACCACAACGGCGGGACGGCGTAGCTCGGGGACGGATCTCGCTCCATCGCCTTTGCTAGGTTTCCAACCAGGATGGCCGACATCGTCGACGGCCTGGTCAGACCCCGGGCCGGTCGCCGGGACCGGTCCGCGAAATGGGCGCCGAACGAGGAGAGGGTCGTTGGCTGATGAGACCAATTCTTCGAAGGAAGCGAGCGACTCTTCCGCGGATTCGGCCGCGATGATCGATGCCATGATGGATCAGCTCGTGAAGAGCGGTGAAGCCGAGAAAATGTCCGGGCTCGATCTCGGTCGGCTTCGCGCAGCGATGAGTGCTCCAGGTGCGGACGAAACGGTTGCCCAGATTCAAGCGCTCGGCGCGAATTCGCAAGCCGGGGTCGGCCAGAAGGCTCCCGATTTCGAGCTGCCCTACTTGCCCGGCCAAGGCAAGACCGAGGGCGAGACGGTCCGACTCGCTGAGCGATTCGTGAACCGCCCGGTCGCCCTGGTGTTTGGGAGCTACACCTGACCGCCCTTCCGGGCCCAGGCTGGGACCCTCAACCGAATCTATCGTGCCTATCGTGATCGGGTCGATTTCTTCACGGTCTACATCAAGGAAATACACTCGACCGACGGCTGGCAAGTCGACGAGAACGTCGAAGAAGGTGTGCTCGTTCGAGAGCACCAATCCTTCGACGAGCGCATCGAAGTTGGCCAGACCTGCATGCTGAAGATGGCGCTCGAACTCCCCGCGATCGTCGACGAAATGGATGATGCGGTGGCCGCGGCCTACGCGGCGATGCCGGAGCGTCTCTACCTGATCGGTCAGGACGGCCGCATCGCATACCAGGGAGGCATGGGGCCGATGTTCTTTCGACCGGGCGAATGGGAAGCGTCGATCGAGGTGATCGTTGCGAATCGTTGAGACATCGACGCGTGCAAGCGCATAGGTGAATTCATCGAAGCCCGGGGGCGCTGGTTTAGTGGAGTCTTGCAAGTAAATCCCTGAGGGCTCTCCACCTCGACCGCGGACCTAGCCAAAACGGCGTGTCGAACATTTTGAAGCTTCCGCAGATTTGGATTGACAAGCCATCAGGTCGCTATAAGTTGCACGGGTACGTCGCTGTACGGTCCAGGAGGACCGAGGTTCTGCTCTCATCGATTTTCGTCCGGGAGGTCGTCGCTTCGAGATTCTAATCTGATCGTCAACCGATCATAAAGCGAAGCGCCGAGGCTCGAGTAGGTCGATTGATCGACCACAGCAACGCCGTGCAGGTCAGACGTATTCAGCGATCTGTACGGGACCCGGACAAGACCGGATTCGGTCTTCCCGAGTTTCCGCAGAACGTCTGAGATCCGTAAGGATCATGGATGAGAGCGGGTCGAACCCGCAGTCAGGGACGAGCGCGGGAATCTGTCGGACCCCGGGAACAAATTGAACTGGGCTGCGAAGTTCGCTCCTGGTTCGGATCGGTTCTAACCGATCGCGAACCACCGGTTCACGCATATGCACGTTGCGACTCCGCGATCCCCATAACCGTTGTATGCGCGTGACCCCTTGAGTGTAGCCACTGCCGCTTCGGCACCCTGGCGATGATCGGACAGGATTGATCATCGCGAGGCGATATCGAATGGCCGGCTTCTTCGCAAGAAAACCCAAAGTGTTCCGGCAGTGGGTTGGATGGAGGAACCGCCGCCTCGGTCTTAGGTCGTTGGGTCCTTGTTCGGAAGGGGCCTGGGTCAAAGGTCGTTGGCTCGAAGGTCGGGAGAAGCGAGAATGGCGATTGCGAAGCAACTCGAGTTGTATCTCGAGGCCTTGGGCGTCGATTATGAGGTCCTGCCTCATCCGCGGTCCGCATATAGCGCCCAGACCGCCCGTCGTTCCAGAATCCCACTTCATTGCCTGGCCAAGCCCGTTCTCTTCGAAGACGAATATGGTTATGTCATGGCGCTCGTGCCTGCTGCTCGCCGAGTGGATGTGGAGCGCCTGGGGGCTCAACTTCACCGTCATTTGGAACTCGCGACGGAAGCCGAGGTCGATGATCTCTTTCACGATTGCGAAGACGGCGCGATGCCGGCTCTGGGTTCGCCCTATCGAATCCCGACCGTGTACGACGATTCGCTAGCCGGTCTGTCGGACGTCTATTTCGAAGCGGGCGATCACGATGACGTCGTTCATATGACGGGTGAGGCGTTTCTCGATCTTCTTTCGGGATCGCTTCATGGACGCTTCAGCCATTCACTGTCGGGGGCGCCGCGTCGCTGAAGACGTGAGTGGCTCGATTGGAGAGCCAACACGGAGGTACGACCATGTCCCTATCTCGAGTCCTAGAGAGCTATCTATCCGATCGTCACGCGACCTATACCGTCGAAACGCACGCCGCGTCGACGACCAGTGTCGACACCGCCAGGCGTGCCCACATTGACGAAGACTCCCTGGTCAAGTCCGTCGTTCTCCAAGACGAGCGTGGTTTCGTGCTCGCCGTGCTGCCGGCGTCCTGTCGTCTGCAGCTCGATCGTATTCAGGACAAGCTCGGGAGAAGACTCCATCTGTGCAGTGAGAACGATGTGGTTCGGCTCTTTCCGGACTGTGCTCTCGGGGCGGTACCTCCGCTCGGTGCAGCCTACGGATTGCCGACCGTGCTCGATGTGAGTCTCGAAGGCCGCGACGAGGTGTTCTTCGAAGGAGGAGATCACGAGTCCCTGGTTCGAATGGATGGAGGAGAGTTCTTCGGCTTGCTCGCGACGGCATCGGTCGCAGAAATTTCAGCTGAGCGAGCGAGCCTCAACGCAGCTCTGGCCTTGCGAGAGCACCTTGGCCGCGCGCTCTACACGGTTCGCAGGGCGGCGGATGCTTCGAACCTCAATGATTCGGCTTGGCGGCAGCGCGTCCATCGGGCGCTGGTCCGACTCGTCGTTGCCGCAGACGATCATATCGGCGAGAGCGAAGCGCCGGGCGGGCTGCTTGCTGAAGTCGAGGGCAAGGCGCCGCGTGTGTGGCGCCAGGTTTCAGCCATGCGCGATGAGCATGGAGAGCTGCTCGAAGATTGTTTTTCGATTCTCGAAGAATTGAAGGGAAGTCGGACGTCTTCGCGACTCATCCGGAGCGACATGCTCGATCTGGCGGGTCGCTTCGACGCCCATCGCCATCGTGCGGCCGACCTCGTCTACGAGGCCTTCGGAGTGGATATCGGCGGAGGTTGAACGGGGATCTGCGAGTGGTGCGACGATGGAACGTGTGAACGTCATGATCGCGGGTGGCGGAATCGTCGGCTCCGCATTGGCGATGTGCCTGGCCAAGCGAGGCGTCTGTGACATTCAGGTCGTCGATCTCGATCTCAGCGGTCTCTATGCGTCCTCTGAACTGAACGCGGGGGGTGCGCGCGCGACATGGTGGCAGCCGATCAACATCGAAACCTGCCGGATGACCCTCGACTTTTTTCGCTCTCGACGGGGCCTCTTTGGGTTTCGCGAGTCGGGGTATCTGTGGCTCTACGATGACCCCGTGCGCTTCGCGATGGCCCAGGCCAAGCAGTCACTGCAGCATGACGAGGGACTCGACGTTCAGTTGTTGACGCGCGACGAAGTCGAAGACCGCTATCCGATTCTCGATCGCAACCTCGACGAGTTGGTCGGAGCGACCTGGTCGCCCGGTGACGGTCTGATCAATCCGAATGCCGTTCGCTCGTATTACCGGAAGGAAGCCGAGGCGTTGGGCGTGCGATTCTCGAATCGACATTACGTCGACGGTGTTGTCACGGAACGAATCCCGGGATTGACGGGCCTGCGGCGCGTCCGAGCCGTCGACGTGATCGAAGTCGACGGTCTCGATCCGATGGACGAGTCCGGGCGGCTGCGCGAAATTCTGACGACCCATCGTGTCGCAACGGAATGTCGTGTGCGCGAGACCCGGGTGAGCTGTGAAGTCGTTTTGAATTGCCTGGGAGCCTGGTCGCCGATTTTTTCAGCCAAGCTCGGCTTGCGCGACGTGACCGAAGCCATCCGACGTCAAATTTGTCTCGTCGACGTCCATCGAGAGGACTTTGCGCCGGATGTCGAGCCCTCGGAAACCCCGATGATCGTCGACGCCAGCGATCTCTATTTTCATCCGGACGGGGATCAATTCCTGGCGGGTTACTCAATCCCGGAGGAAGCGCCGGGCTTCGATTTTGACTACGACGGCAAGGAGTTCTTCGAAGAATTCATCTGGCCTCGACTCGCTCATCGTGCCTCGAGCTTCGAGCGCTGTGGCCACGTGCGGGGTTGGTCTGGCCTCTATGCCGTCACGCCGGATTGCAGCGGCATCGCCGGCCCTGTGCCGGGCATCGCAAACCTCTTCGAGGCGCATTCCTTCACCGGGCGGGGTGTGATGCAGTCCTTTGGAATCGGCTCGGCGCTCAGCGAGCGGATCGTCGAAGGGCGGTACGGTCCCTGCGATC
>CAWLAJ010000071.1:0-16383 GCA_963854795.1 Deltaproteobacteria bacterium UBA4427
CAGGCTGCGAGTGGGTGGAACGGTACATCGGGATCGACGTACACGCAGCGAACTGCACGCTGGTGGTGATTTCCGAAAAGGGCCGGAAGCTCAAGGACTTTCCGGTCGAGACCAACGGCCAGGCATTGGTCGAAGCGGTTCGGATGATTCCCGGACACAAACATTTGGTCATGGAGGAGGGACTTCAGAGTGCTTGGCTCTACGAGACGCTGAGCCCGCACGTCGACGAACTCGTGGTGGCCGAGGTCAGCGACGAGTGGGAGATAGGAAGAGCCTATCTCGTCATGGAGAGCGAATAGAAGTTCGCTACCCCAACGCTTTTACAGAAGAACGGTTGCTTTATCCCTGGCCCAGAAGGCGGCCTAATCAGAAACCAAAACTGTCTATTAGCAAAAGGCGGTTGAACCACCCCGGGATTGCCGGAGGCTCTGGGGCGTCCTGACTTTGACGACGTACACGGCGGAACCGAAAGAGCGGCTTGCATCTAGTATCCGCCCTAGATTTCATCCTCTTGCATTCGCATTCCGGTTTCTTCATCCGCCTGCTTCGGACGCCGGCACTCACAGATCAGTCCGAAGGGTTGCTGCGCTGGAAGAGCTGTTTCATTCAGCGAGTAAAACAACATGTCGTCCATCGTCAACATCGAACTCTGCGATGGTTTCCCATGTCGCTTGCGAACCAGTTTCTGCCACTTGCGTGCCACCTTCGCCAGACCCGATCTTTTTTTACCTGCGGACTTTCTTATGTTCGCGATTTGCCGCCTTCGGTCGGGATCTCGAAAATCCTGACCGATCAGCTCGCAACTCGAAAAATAAAGCGAGGCGAGCCACCTCAATTGTCGAGGAGTGAATTCTTGAAGATGGTAAGGATTCCAGGCGTTGTTGAATTGAAAAGTCTGGTGACGATTCGGACAACCCACCGCCGCAACGCCGTCGGGTGACAACATTCGCGAAATGTTCTGCATAAACGAATAGTAGGTTTCTGTATGTTCAATGACATCAAACGAAATAATGACGTCGAACTTGCGCTCCAAAAATTCTAGCGCCTCTCTCTGCTCCAGGTCGGCTTCGAAGAACTGCGTACCATGGTTGCCGTATCTCTGTCTCGCGAATTGGATTGCGGTCTTTGATAAGTCGATTCCAACGACTGTTTCTGCATGCTCGGATAGAAGTGCGCAGCCGTAGCCAGAACCACAACCGAAATCAAGCACCGTCTTACCGGTGAGATCATACCGTTCGACCGCCCATTGGTATCTTGATTCATGGGCGATGGCACAGAAATCGCCTCCGGCAATCCCGGGGTGGTTCAGGTGGTTCACTGGGACGTATCGAACATCTCCGTCTGCAGAAGATACTTCTAGTCCGCTCAACTCTGACATTCATGTCTCTCCTGAGTTCCGGCAGAATGGTCTTTCGCTCGTGGACGCACCGCGGTCCGCCTCGAGCAGCGACACAAGAATGCCTTCGACTCCCTCGACGGCGCGCGTCCAGGTAACTTTCTCTGCTCGCTCGCCGCCCGCAACTGAGTGTGATATTAGGAATCAAGTCGGACGTTATTCACTAGGATAGCTTCTCCCGTAGCGCTTCGTATGGCTTTTTGCCGCGATGAGCTCCGTGTGGGCGATCGAAATTGTAAAAACGTTCCCAGACGGCCAGCTTCTTCTCGAGATCGACATCGTCTTTGTAGGTGAGGAGTTGGTAGAACTCGTCCTTGTCGGTTCGGTGGGATCGCTCGACTTTCCCATTGAGCTGCGGCGTCCGCGGCTTGATGTAGACGTGCTCCATACCCAGGTCGGCCACGTGCCAGTGGAACAGCGCCTGGAACTCGTGGCCGCGGTCGATGCGGATGGTTCGGATTCGAAACGGGAACTTTTTCACCACGTAGTCGATGAAGTCGATGGCATTCGACTGCGTGTGCCGCTTGTAGATTTTCAGCGCTCGAACTCGCGTCGCATCATCGATGGCCGTGTACTGATAGCGCCGCACGGGCGACCCCTTCTTTCGCGTAAGCGTGAGGAACTTCACGTCTACCTGCACGTGATGGCCAGGAACCTGCTTCTGATACCGATGCGTGTGCACGGCTCGTCGACCCACTCGGTTCGGAAGTCTGCCCATGCCATGGCGCTTGCAGACGCGATAGACCGTGGCATCAGAGGTCTGGATGTCGTGATAGCGCTCGAGATACCAGGCAATGCGGATCGGCCCCATGTGATACGTCCGTCGAAGGTGCAGGATCTTTTCGACGACCTCATCGGGCGTCTTGTTCGGGTGATTGTGAGGGCAACACTTCCGGCTCTTCAGACCCTCATCGCCGAGCTCGCGATATCGGTCTCGCCATTCATAGAACGAACACCTCGCGACCCCGAAGTACCGGCAAGCCTTGTTGATGTTTCCGATCTGCTCCGCGTACTCGAGAACCCTCTTCTTTCGATGAATTTCTCGTTGATCTCTGGTCATTTGGACCTCCTTGGCCATCATCTAGGTAGATGATGGCTGGATGTCCGGCTCGATCTGTAATTTCACAGGATCCGCTCAGTCTTCGCGCGACACGAAACGACGGCGAGCTCCAGAGCCGCGCTGCCGAGTCATCTTCCGGATGTAGACGATGGTCTGTGCTTTATCTACCCTCGCAAACGTTCGGGATCGACCAGTTTGTGATTCGAAGTGGGGTTGGAATGAAGATCAACCAAGCAGATCGATGAGACACGTCGGAGACCTATTCCACCAGAAGTGGTGCGAACGGGACTGGCTGATTATTGGCAAGGGCCCTTCTTTCGATCGCCTCGGGGAGTTTAATCTCTCTTCCCTTTTTGAGTCGATCGCGCTGAATCACACGATCGAGCATGTTCAGATCGATATCGCCCGCGCGATGGATCTCGATGTCGTGCACACTTGTGCTGATGCAATCGATGCGAATGTGACGATCCTAGTCGTTTCGCTCAGAGAATTGTACGATGCAGTCGGAAAGTAATTGATCCGGCCGTCACTTCTACTTGAAGTTTTGCGATCGGACGCGGATTTGAAGGGGCTAAAATGGATCTATCGTGCTGTTGATCGATCGTTCGTCCGGCCAGATAAACGTCAGCGGCATTCACAGCCCACAGCCGGGTTTCTTGCGTCGGCTTCACGAGCAACTCGTTCATTTCTTCTTGTCTGAGTTCGTATCTTCGTGGGGCTAGGTGAAACGATAGGGGTCGCGACGTGACGCCGAAGCCGCTCATGACGATGGTGATTCCAGTATTCAACGGCGAACGCTTTCTCGCTTCTGCGATCGAAAGCGTACTCGCTCAGGATTTTGATGCCTACGAGTTGTTGATCGTGGACGACGGTTCGACTGATGAGAGCTGTGAGGTGGCCACTTCCTATTCGGATCCTCGCGTCCGTGTACTGTCGAACGACCAAAATCGCGGAATCCCAGAGACACAGAACCGTGCCTTGGCAGAGGCACGCGGTAAGTATTTCGGAGTCCTTGACCAGGACGACATCGCGTGCCCAGCCCGAATCTCAAGACAAGTTGAGCTCTTGGAGGAGGAGAGAGAGGTCGCGGCAGTCGGGGCTTGGTACCGAGCAATAGACGATACTGGAGGGGTGACCGGTCGGATCAAGAAGACACCCGTCGAATACGCCGAAATTGCATGCAGTCTTCTCTTCTTCTCGGCGATGCATCAACCCGTCGTTACATTGCGGACCGAAGTCTTGCGACGGTATGGCTATCGCACGCGGTATCCGGTCTGCTCAGACTACGACCTGTGGACGAGGTTGGCGACCGATCACGTGGTCTGCAACTTGCCCGAGGTTCTGGCCTACTATCGACAAGGCTCCCATCAGACTTCAAAAAGGGCTGCACAAAGGTTAGCGAAGGACACGATCGAGATTCAGCGAAGACTGCTCTGTCGGCTCGGACTGAGTCCGACAGAGGAAGACTTGTCGAAGCATTTCGGGATTCCGCGAAAGAAGCGATTCGGCATCCACTGTGACGTGGACGATTCGTATCTCGGCTGGCTATCGAATTGGTTCGGTGAGTTGGTGTCGGGAAACGATCGATGCGGCATCTACGAACCAGCGGTGCTTTCACGGATCCTGAGGTCGTACTGGCGTCGCATGCTTATTCGTACAGCGAGGGAAGGAAGTGTGTCGTCCACCCTTCGGTATGCGATTCGAGGATCGGCGTGGTGGGGTCGTTAGGTCGCGTCGAACACGGCGAGTCATCGAGGAACGAATCTTGTTCCCGTGTCGAAGGCTCGATGCGATGACCGATCTAGTGTCGGCGGTGATTCCCTCGTAAAACCACAGGAGATTCATTTCTTCAACGATCGAAGGTCAATTGGCTCAGACCTATCCGCGGATCGAGCTCCTGATCTTCGACGATGGATCAACCGATGGATCCGACGCTCTAGTTCGAAGCGACCGTTCTCGCCGTGAACAGCGATTCGAGCGATTCTCCTCTACTCGCAAACCCAATCAAGGCTTGCTGGATTCGCTAAACCGAGCAGCGATGGGATGAGGAGTCAACCAAGCCTCCTGCTAGGCCACAGAGACAGGTCGACTGCACTCGCGAGTGGGATGTACGACAGCGAGAGCGTTTCGAGACGTATCAGAAGCTCGCCTCACGGCGCCTGATGGGTCGTGCTCCTCGCTGAGCAAAAGGAGAGCCAGATTGAGAAAGGGCACTTGATGCCCGTGGCCGGACTCACGATCGCGGATCGAGTCGCTGAGTTAGTCGTTTTCGCTGATCGGAGACGAGATGAGGCGGAAGCGATTCATATCGCGCAGACGTACGCGGAGCGAAAGAGAAGCCCTGCGGGATAGAACTCTTGGGCACGCGGCTTCTTCGTATCGACAGTATGTCGAAGCAAAGAAGTCATTCCGGAATATGTTCGACATCATGAACACGAGGATCGAAGAATTGCTCGACTTATTTGCATGTGGAACTCTGCCTCCCTTCAGGCGGTTCCAGGCGCCGAGTAGCGGCCTCGTATACGCCGCATCACGCGGCGCATATTCCCGAAGCTCCCAGTTTGGCCGGGAAAGAGGTCACGCCGTCGGTCATTTGCGTAGGCGGAATGTGGGTTGTACCTGAGGCTTGGAGTTTATTGGAGCCGGCGATGAATTAGAAGGGGTTGGAACTTGCAAAGATTTCTCATCAAGAGGTATTATGTTGGGCTATCAGGCCCCGTATGACTGACGTACATCTTAGTCAGCTCAGTTTGAATGCACGGCCGCAGCTTTTGCGGGTGAACGAAACCATTATGGTCTGTAGAAAATCCAACGCTTTGTTTTGAGGTGGCGATGCACAAGACTCCTGACCGAATCAGTCGTGGACAGGAGCCGACCGGTACGCCGAATTCGCTCAGGATTTGTTTCGCGATGCCGACCTACTTCCCGAGCTTTAGCGGAGGCTCACTTCGTTTCATGGGGTATCAGCCTGGACTCAGGGAACGCGGTATCGAGAGCATGGTTCTCGCAGGATCAACTCGAGAGAAGCACTTGTCGGAAGCGGACCCGTTCGCGGAATGGCCGGAGTGCCCGGAAGGAGCGATGCTATCGCCCGTCGATATCCGCGGAACCCGAGTCCATCGCGTTCGGCTCGCCGAGCAAACAAGTATTCGAAGGACGTCCCAGTACTTCAAGGCGTTGATATGGCTCTGCGGAAACGCGAACTCACGACCTGATATTATTCAGCTTCATTCGTTCGAACGCGTCGAGGCGCTGTACTGGATTTGGCGGCTGAAGCGCCTCAAGATTCCGGTTGTGTACGCGATTATGATCGCGCGACCTGCCAAAGGGAAGAATCAGTTCCTCCGGGCTCTAAAGCGAATCTTTCTTCGGCAGTTCTACAATGCATTCGATGGTGTCGTGACGAGTAGCGAGGTGATTCGTGATTATCTTCGCGAGTACGGTGTGATCACTCCGATCAGCGTGATCCCCAATGGTGTCGACCAAGCGCGTTTCCGTCCGTCCTGCATGGAAGAGAGGAGTCGAGCGAAGAAGGAACTCGGCGTGTCGGGTGAAGGTCCGGTCATCATGACCGTTGGTGCTGTGAGTGCACGAAAGGGAAGCGACCTCTTGATTCGAGCGTGGGTGCGACTTCTAGCGGAGGAGCCCGATGCGGAATTAGTGCTGATCGGCCCCTGGGACGGTCAGCGCGAAGGCAAACGGACCGAATTCGAGGCTCGGGTGAACCGATTGATCGCCGAATCCCCTCGTCCCAACCGCGTTCACTTTGCGGGCGTGCGAAGCGACGTGAATGAGCTTCTCGGAGCCGCGGATGTCCTGGTTCTGCCGACTTTACGGGAGGGGGGGACGCCAAACGTTGTTCTCGAGGCGATGGCCAGCGGTATACCGGTCGTTTTGACTCCATTCGACGGCCAATCGGAATTGATGGGACGGTCGGGAATGGAATTCGAGGAAGCGACGCGCACACCGGATTCGTTAGCCGACGCGATTTGTCGCGTGCTACACGATCAGCCGTTGCGTCTGAAGCGAATAGAACTCGGGCTTGCATGGGTGGCTCGTCACATGAATTTTGATCGCACATTGAATCAGTTCGCGAATTTCTATGGCTCCGCAGGGCGTAGAAGTCTGAGCTCGTCCTCGCAAACGGGCAGTGGTTACAATCTTCAGCCTGTGGACTCTCCACCCGGAGACAATTGAAATCGCGCATGGCTCGTTGTGCGACGACCGATCAACCTGTCCGTGAGGGAAGGATGACGCCGGGGCGCAGGAGAATGCATGGCTGGAAGGGGCAGTAGGCGAATCCTCGTATTGGCGTCGAGATCGAGCTTCGAGAGGTTCGTTGGCCCGATTCCGAACTCGCTGTTGGGTAGTTTTCGATTCGTGAAGCCGAGCGGAATCGGAATCAGCCCTTGTTCGCTTGCGGGTTGCGCACTCGTGATCTCAAAGAGCTATCCAAGGCCTGAACTGAATCGCTGGATTTTTGCGGCCCGTCGGCTCGGGATCTCGACAATGCTCCTGATTGACGGACCGCTCGAATGGGCGAATGTCTACGAGAACCCGACGCTCGCGGCACGTGGGGTGACAGGCCTATTCGAGCCTGTCGCACACGACATCGTGGCTGCGATCGGCGATGCCCAAGCAGCCTGGGTCGAATTTCGGAACCGAGGCCGCCAAATTGAATTCATGACCTACAAGAACCACAGAATTTCTACGGGGTCGGATGGCGACGGGACGTCGACCGCCGAACTAGTCTCCTTCGATTTCCTTCTCACGACGGCAAAGACGCCGTATTTCGATGATCGGGAGAAGGCCGACCTCGTGGCGGCGCTAGAAGCGTGTGCCCGAGCGCTAGAAGCGGGTGGGTACAAGACACTGGTTCGACTCTTTGATCCGATGCTGCTTGAGCGCGTGGTAGCTGAGCATCCGACGGGGCAGATTGACGAATCAGTCAAGTTCTCGGATGCGTTGGCCTTATGTCGCTGCGTGATCGGCACTCCAAGCAGTGTACTACTGGAGGCGATGGCCTTGAACCGGCCAACTGCGATGCTGATGTTTCGCGATGCACCCCTCTTCTATCAGTCGGGCTGGCTGTTAGGTAGGCACACGAGTTGGGAGGAGGGTCTTGAATCGATGTGTCGGGGAGATCCAGCGAGAATGGCGATTCAGCAGCAAACTCTAGAGGATAACTTGTCAGAGAATGATCTCATCGCGTATTGCGCCAACATGGCGCTGTCACCAGAGAAGGCACCGCGCCGCCCGTTTGATACGATCGATCTGGATTTCGAAAACAGGGTGCTGCATCGACTGGTTGGTTGGCCAGAGAAAGGGCTGGTGTCACTGGTTCGCCGGTTCTTCCGACCGACGTCTAAGTCTAAGTAGCGGTGTTGGATCGGGCCTGAATTCGACTTCTGAAATCGAATTTGGCGGGGTGCGAAAGGCTCATGCGACCGGGGCCACTGCGGTTGAGATCTTGGTGATTTTCGCGTGATCTGATCGGGTCAGACGAGGACAAAGGAGCACAGTCGGGTGAAGCCTAAAGGCGCGACGGAAAATTCGGATCGCACACACGGCTCGGCTGTGGGAACGGACAGTGGGGTCCGGACTTGGCCGATCCTTTGGCGAACGATTCGTGCGTCACTCCGCTACCGCACGACGCTCATACTGAGTCTCCTCTGCGGGATCGTTTTTGCAGGATCCCGCTATCTACGCGCCTATATCGCGCGGCCACTGATCGACGATATCCTCGTGCCAGCGGCGTCGATGAGCGGCGAAGAATCGGTCGATCTCTTTCAAGCGCCTCTAGTGGATCTCGGCGTGATTCTGGCGATGACTGTATTGGTTTCTCCGGTCGCCGCTTTTGGTCGCGGCTACCTGACCGCCTGGGTCGTTTCCCAGGTGCGCCGGGATTTCGACCAAGCCGTCGCACGAAAACTAATGCGGATTCCCATCGCCACTCTTCGAACGAGGTCCACCGGAGATTTGTTGGCCCGTGCCATTCACGACGTGTGGCTGGCGTGCGAAGTGCTCACGCAGGTCTTCAGGGATGTCGCGTTGAGTGCAATCATGTGCGTGACGAGTCTCGTGGTCCTCCTCGCGACGAGTTGGCCACTCGCCTTGCTCACGTTCGCAACCGCTCCCCCACTGTGGTTGCTACTCAACTTCTTTGGCCAAAGAATTCACAAGCAGACCCGGAGGCGCCAAGAAACACTCGGCGAACTATCCCAGCGACTCACGGGAATTCTGTCGGGGATAAAGATCATCAAGGTCTTTCAGGGCTACGAAATCGAGGAAGCGGCCTATGCGAGAGAGACCGACCGGTTTTTCAAGAGCAACCTGAAGATCGCGTCGAATCGCGTGATGTCGAAGACGACGACGGAGGCACTGACTCAGATCGTCGCGTTCGTGACTCTCGGGATCGGAGCTTGGCTCGCGCTGACACAACAGCAAGGCGTGACGCTCGGATCCCTCTCCGCGTTCTCGCTCATTCTTCTTACGACGTATAAGCCGATCAAGTCGCTAGCTGCTTCCTATTCGACGATCATGGAGACGTTGGCGGGGGCCGGGCGTCTCTATGATCTTCTCGATGGACCCGAAGAGCCTGTGGACCGACCGAACGCAGTACCGATGCCAGCCATTCGGAACGAGATTTCATTTCAGAATGTCAGTTTCGACTTTGGCGGAACACCGATCCTCAGAGACATCAATCTAACAATTCAGCGTGGCGAAGTGGTTGCTTTCGTCGGAAAGACGGGCGCAGGAAAGAGCACCTTGATCGACTTGGTGCTTCGGTTTCACGATCCCACGAGCGGGTCGATTCAAATCGATGGTGTGGATCTGCGGCACATGACGAGAGCAAGCTTCTTGGGCCGCGTGGCAGTCGTGACTCAAGAGCCCTTTCTCTTTGACGTTTCCATCTTCGAGAATATCCGATATGGCCGTCCTGATGCGACCTTTGAAGAGGTGGAAGCGGCGGCGAAGGATTCTGGAGCCGCCGAGTTCATTGCCGCTCTACCGGAGGGATATGACACGCCCGTAGGAGAATTCGGTATGAGATTGTCGGGTGGCCAGCGTCAACGCGCCACGATCGCCCGCGCGATCCTGCGAAACGCCGACCTCCTGGTGCTCGACGAGGCGACGAGCGCGCTGGACGGAGAGACGGAGCAGGCTGTTCAAACCATGATCGACAAGCTTCGAGGGGAACACACGTTGCTCTTGGTTTCGCATCGCCTCTCGACGATTCGCAGCGCCGATCGGATATTCGTGGTCGACGCGGGGCGAGTCACGGAATCGGGAACCCACGAAGAGCTGATGGCCAATTCGGCGGTTTATGCGGGGTTGTTCACGATTCCGGATGACGTTCGCGACTCTTGATCAAAGGATCGAGTGAGAGCGTCGCCGACTACTTCTCGCTTCCCGTCACTGGACGGAGGATATGCGCCGGGTCCGGCTTCAAATGTCTCTCGAAGAACGCGCCGGTTTTCTGAAAGAAATCGATTCGCGTGCGCTCATCCAGAAGCTCGTGACTTTCGCCGCGATACCGGTAGACCTCGTGCTCGACCCCCGCTTTCTCGAGCGCACTCGCCATATTGTCAGTGTGGCGAATATTGTAGTTCCAATCGTTCGTGCCATGTCCAAGTAGAACGGGCACTTTGATTCTGTCCGCATGGTGTGCCGGAGAAACTTCGCGAAGATAGGCGCGGTCGGTCCATCTCGATCCGATCAGTGCCTTGTTGACTGCTTCTATCCCGTAGTAGGCGAGATTATCATCGTCCAGTAGCCTGACGATGTCGCTGATTGCTGCATAACTCGCCCCTGCGGCAAAAAGCTCGGGCGTAGAAGTCAGTCCTTGTAGGGCTGCGTAACCGCCATACCCGATTCCAAAGATTCCGATTCGTTCAGGATCGGCAATCCCTTCCGCGATCAACCATTCGACCCCATCGGTGATGTCGTCTTGTATCGCTCTGCCCAACTGCTTATACCCGGCTTCTCTGAACTTTCGACCGTATCCCTTCGAGCCGCGATGACTCAGCTCAAAAACGGTGAAGCCTCGACTCACGAAATACTGGACGTACGAACTCCACCTCGATAGTTACGGCGGAATGGACCCCCGGAACGGGGAGTAGGCCTCCATCCGAGGCTTGGTTGTCATATTGTCTAGTATCGGTGGTGCTGAAAACGCAGCTTGAAATTCCTCCGCCTATCCGGTTGGCTCCGCTCGTGACCTTGCCTGTCACGACCTTGACGCATTTTTGTGGCTTCCTAGGAGGAAGTCCGAATGCAGTTTTCGCGCACGCTTGTCGAGTTTCAAGATCAGTTCCCGGTGAGGAACATTGTTGGGCGTACCTACGCTGCGCCCGCTGGCCGCGCGGTTTTGTTTGCCCGCGCTGCGGCGGCCGCGGCAGCCACTTCTTGGCGAGCCGACGCCTGGAGCAGTGCCGTACCTGTCGATATCAGGGCTCGGTGACTGCAGGGACCGTCTTCCATGGAACTCGTGTCGCGCTTCGCATCTGGTTTCTCGGCGTCTTCTTCTTGGCGCGTCACAAGAAGGGCATCTCGGCGCTTGAGTTCCAAAAGGACACGGGGTTGGGCAGCTACCAGACGGCCTGGACGTTGCTGCACAAGCTTCGATCGGGTCTTTCGGCCCTTCCCGCGCCACTCCTTATGGGCGACATCGAGGCCGACGAGACCTACATCGGTGGCTATCGCAAGGGATGGAACGGGCGTGGGGCGGGCAAGGTCGGGGTAGCCATCGCGGTCGAGCGCCGCGGCCGCACGGCCGGTTGCGTTCGCCTGGCCGTGATTCTCGGCGCGACGACTGCCGTACTGACTTCATTTGTTAAGGGCGCGATTGTGCCGCAGGCTGCAACGGTTCATACCGTACGCCGGCAGGCCAGAAGGTCCATGGCACCGGATTGATTGGCTCGCCCGACACGATCCGCGAAAAGCTTCGGAAATTCGAGGAATCGAATATCGATCCGGTCATCCTGCTCAATCAGGCGGGCAAGAACACGCACGAAGACATCTGCTCGAGTCTCGAGGTCTTTGCCCGCGAGGTCATGCCCGAGTTCCAGGCGCGCGAACCGGCTCATCAGGAATGGAAGAAAGCCGTTCTGACCGGCGACATCTCGCTCAGCGATCTCAGCACGAAGGATCCAATCTATCAGCGCGCCACGCTCTGAGGC
Organism: Deltaproteobacteria bacterium UBA4427; assembly: GCA_963854795.1. Taxonomy (GTDB): domain Bacteria; phylum Myxococcota_A; class UBA9160; order UBA9160; family UBA4427; genus UBA4427. Next base: position 11,639 of record CAWLAJ010000071.1, read on the forward strand.
GAGGCGTGCCGATCGGCACGACCGGTGGAAACGCCGTCGTCCTTAGTTGTCTTCGGGTGGATCCGGGTCGAGAATGTCCTGAGTACGCAGCTCGAAGTCGCTGGCGTCGTGGCGCTCGAGCAGCTGCTTCGACTTGTCGCCGAAGGGTCGGTTGACCATCTGCCCGCGTTTGACCGCTTTCCGCTCGTTGACTTCATCGACCCAGCGGATCAGATTTGTGTAGGTGTGTGCCTCGAGGAATTGCGCCGCCTTGTAGACGAGGTTGCGAACGACGCCGCCATACCAGGGCCAGATCGCCATGTCGGCGATCGTGTACTCGTCGCCGCAGATGTAGCGGCGCTCAGCGAGGTTCTTGTCGAGCAGGTCCAGTTGGCGTTTGACTTCCATCGTGTAGCGGTCGATGGCGTACTCGATCTTGACGGGGGCATAGGCGTAGAAATGGCCGAAACCGCCACCCATCAGTGGCGTTGCGCCCATCTGCCAGAACAACCAGGACAAACACTCGGCGCGTGCAGCCGATTCCACCGGCAGGAACTCTCCGAACTTCTCTGCGAGGTGCACCAAGATTGCCCCCGACTCAAAAACCCTGATCGGGCTGTCGCCGCTGTGGTCCACCAGCGTCGGGATCTTGGAGTTGGGATTGGCGCTGACAAATCCGCTGCCGAACTGTGAACCGTCACCAATATTGACCAACCAGGCATCGTACTCGGCACCGCTATGGCCTTTGGCCAGCAACTCTTCCAGCATCACGGTCACCTTGACACCATTGGGCGTGCCGAGTGAATACAACTGCAGCGGATGCTTTCCGACCGGCAGATCTTTTTCCTGCTGCGCGCCCGCCGTCGGGCGGTTGATATTTGCGAAGGCCTGATTGCTGTCGGGATTCCATTTCCAGACCTCGGGTGGCTCGTATGCGTCTTGCCCAGCCATGTTCGTCGCTCCAATGATTCAGGTGATTGGGGAGTTCATATTACTGCATGGCGTCGGAGTCTGAGCCGTCATCTCGAGCTGTGTCGATCGACGTCAGAGAAGATCGTTGAATCTAACGCCATGGGGCGCGCCAACCACCTGACTCCAGTTCGGATTCTCCAGACCCCAACACCCGAAACCCGGGGAATCGCAGGAATCTCCCGATCTGAATTCGGCTCGCCATCAGCGAGAGCCTTTGAAATCCAATCGATCAACATACTATCATCCCGAACTTGAATTCTGTTGAGAACGTCGAACCGGTGGGCGGAACTAGGAGCCTGACCCAAGACTCGTCGCGACGCCCATGCGCCGATCCATCACCGCTGCGTGCGTTGCGAGACCTTGCTGTAGCTCGCGACAGCTGCGGCCCCGCGCCTTCCCAGCGGCGCGTCTCGACACCTGGGCTTCCCACGAGAGTCTTGGGTCAGGCTCCTAGTCGCGGCGTCCAGCATCACTTCGCCGTATTACTTCGCGTTCCAACGGCATGCGCCCAACGGGAATTCGCATGGCTCCGGGTTTCGAATCAGCTCGCAGTGGAAAGGAGGAACACGAATGACTGACGCCACCCTGGGATTCTCTTCTCTCGGCGTGATCGCGCTCTCGGCCCGCTTTTGGTTCAGAGCTCTCAAACGGGTCGAGATCCCGGAGAATCACGGGTTCTTCGTCGCCGCATGGGTGGGCGCCGGGACATTGGGCGTGGCAGCGCTTCTCGGTGAGCCCGGCTGGCTCGGCGGCATTCCGGCAGGAATCGCAGTCTTTGCGTCGTCATTCTTTATGTTGACCGTCGCGATCGGCGGCCAGAAGGTCGGTGACGGAGCGATCCGTGTCGGGGCCCCGATTCCCGAATTCACGGCGACCGACGAACACGGAACTGCGTTCGATTCGCAAAGCCTTGCCGGGCACCCGGTGCTCATCAAGTTCTTTCGCGGACATTGGTGACCCTACTGTGTCGCCGAGTTACGGCGATGGGAAGAACTCCGACCCGAATTCGATGCGCGTGGCGTGAAGATCGTGACGATCAGCACGGACACTCCGGAACAGCTCGCCAACGGGCACCGCAGGCACCGACTCGGAGCGACGATGCTCTCGGATCGAGAGCTCGACGTGACCGATCGCTTCGGGCTGCGCAACAAGGGCTTCCACTCGGGCCCGCCGCCAGCGATCGGCGCCAAGGCCCTGCCCGTCCCGACGTCTCTGCTGATCGATGCGGATGGGAAGGTGTTGTGGATGGACCCGTCCAAGAACTACCAGCGACGGTCGGATCCAAACTACGTCCTGGCGGCACTGCGCGAACACCTCGACGCTGCCCATGACAATTCGTCGGCTGCCGTGAGTACTGCTCAATGAAAAAGTGGTTGATTCGAGTCATCGGTGCGGTGGTCGCTTTGTTCCTGGCCGCGTTCTGGCAGTTGTTCATTTCGTCGCGACCCCCACTGACGACCGACCCAGCAACACTCGCGGGTGACGGCAGCGCGGTCGACTACTGCGACCTGCCCGTGCTGGACGGGAATGGAAAGATGGCGGCAGAAATTGCGAAAGGGAACACGCCGGGCTGCAGCTACGATCACTTCCCACTCCCGATCCTGGCCGACTGCAGTGAGCCGCTCATCGAGGGAGCCGCCGACATTCGCGGGCTGTGGATCGGCGTGGACGGGGATCACGTCGGTCACGTGGAACGTGTCGAGCAATGCGGACGACGCACGGTGATTACCTCTTCGGGCCTCATCCACGACTTCGGCCCCAACAGCACGCTCGGCGAGAACACAAACGACACCGAAGGCGCGGTGGTGTTCACGATCGGCAATCGGGAATTCTGCCCGCGCACGTCGGCCAGCAAGATCTGGAACGACGGCGTTCTCGACTTCCACGTGTTCGGCTGGGGACCCGTCGTCGTCCGGCGCTACCTCGACGGCGATCAGCTGATCTGGGAATACGCTGACGGCAGCATCACGCGCATGGACAGGATCTGCACCCTACCCGAGGGCGTGAAGGTTCCCAAGGCGCGGGGCCCTCGCTATTCGCTGTTCTGATCGGCGGCCAGACGATCGCCCACGCGGGAACCGAGCCGAAATCCGAGGAGCGTTCGGGAATGCCCGGCGACCGCTCTCCCACTATGCTGATCCGATTGGAGGAAGACCCAAATGACCGCGACAGCCACAGAGACGCTTCGACCGACCGAGTTCCGGACTCCAGAGCAGGAACAGGCGGAGAAGGGCCGCGACGTCGCGGCGGCTCACGATCTCGCGCTCGAGGACATCAACCCGCTCAACGCACATCTATTCCGCGAGAATCGCTGGCAGGACTATTTCGAGCGGCTGCGCAAAGAGGATCCCGTCCACTTCAACGAGCTCGAATCCGCCGGACGATATTGGTCTGTCACGAAATACGAGGACATCAAGACGGTCAGCTCGGACTGGGAGACCTTTTCGTCGGCCCAGGGGATCACGCTCGGCTTTCGCGCCGACCGCCAAGCCCCGACCCTGTTTCCGGCGAGCAGCCCATCGTTCATCTCTCAGGATGGACCCCGTCACGATGAGCAGCGCAAGACGGTGCAGCCCTCGGTCGCGCCGCGACATCTGGCCAAGCTGGAACCCGTGATTCGCGAGCGTACGTGTCGAGTTCTGGACGCCCTTCCGGAAGGCGAGAGCTTCGACTGGGTGGACACGGTCTCGATCGAACTGACCACGATGATGTTGGCGACGCTCTTCGACTTCCCCTTCGAAGATCGTCGCAAGCTGACCCGATGGTCCGACATCGTCTTCGCGATTCCCGAACCCGGCGGCGTCGTCGAGTCGCAGGAACAAAAGCGCGACGAGTTGATGGAGTGTGTCGAGTACTTTTCAGCGCTCTGGGACCGACGCCGCGAGCAGCCCGGCGACGACCTGGTCTCGATGCTCGCGCATGGGGAAGCCACTAAACACCTCTCCGCCGCGAACCACCTGGGCAACCTCTTGCTGCTCATCGTCGGCGGGAACGACACCACGCGCAATACCATGTCGGGAAGCGTCTATGCCCTCGACAAATTCCCCGAGCAATACGACAAGCTCGTCGCCGATCCCGGTCTCGTCAAGAAGATGGTGCCCGAGATCATCCGCTGGCAGACGCCGCTTCCCTATATGAGAAGGACGGCCACTCGCGACTGCGAGCTCGCCGGCAAGTCGATCCAGAAGAACGATCAGTTGTTGCTCTGGTACCTCTCAGCCAATCGCGACGAGGACGTTTTCGAGAACGCAGATGCCGTCGACATCGAACGCCCGAACGCGGGACGGCACCTGTCGTTCGGCTGGGGACCCCACTTCTGCATGGGAAGCCGGCTGGCCGAACTCCAACTGCGCGTCCTCTGGGAGGAGGTCCTGCGACGATTCGATCGGATCGAGGTGCTCGACGAGCCGGAGCGCACGTTCTCTTCGTTCGTGAAGGGATATATGTACCTGCCGGTCAAGATCACTCGGAAATAAATCGAAGGATCAGTCACCGGTCGAAGACGGCGCGATGTTCCCGACGGACGGCGTCGGCTTGCGCCCGGTGGTGGGAGTCTGGGCGCCGTCTCCAGCTCTTCTACTCCGAACGAGGCGCGACGCCGAATTGGCTGATCAAGAGCGCGCCGCCCGTCATGGCCAGCCCCATCAAGAAGAAGGAAGTCTGGATGGCTTGCATTTCGGCGCTCTGCGATCGTGGTGAGGTGACGATTGCGATCTAGTCTAGCGGCGGATTGGACGCAGACGGTCGCTAGGCGGGCCGGTCGCCGACCACGGTCACGCGCTCCATGCGTCGAA
>CAWLAJ010000072.1:0-16267 GCA_963854795.1 Deltaproteobacteria bacterium UBA4427
CCGGAGTGCTTTCCGAGGACGAGTTCGTTCGAAGCACGCCCAATCGACTCCGGTGTCATGATCTCGTAGGTGATCGCCGCCTTCAGCACACCGTCTTGATGGATGCCGGCTTCGTGTGCGAAGGCGTTGTCGCCGACGATCGCCTTGTTGGGCTGGACCTGAACGCCAGTGATCGAAGAGAGCAAGCGACTGGCCGGATAGATTTCGCGCGTGTGGATTCCAGTGGCAACGCCGGAGAACTCGTCGCTTCGAACGGCCAGCGCCATCACGACTTCTTCGAGGGAGGTATTGCCTGCCCGTTCGCCGATGCCATTGACGGTGCATTCGATCTGACGGGCACCCGCCCGGATGGCGGACAGGCTATTGGCGACGGCGAGTCCCAGATCGTTGTGGCAATGGACCGAGAAGAGCACTCCTTCGGCCCCGGCAACGCGCGCAGAGAGGTACTCGATCAGCGCCCCATACTCTTTGGGGGTCGTGTAGCCCACCGTGTCCGGGACATTGAGCGTCGTGGCCCCGGCTGCCACGGCCGCGGAAAAGACTTCGACCAGATAGTCTCGATCCGAACGTGTCGCGTCCTCGGCCGAGAATTCAACATCGTCGACGTAGGTCCGCGCATGACGAACAGAACGGTCGACCTCTTCGAGAACCTGCTCGCGACTCATCCGTAGTTTGTATTCGAGATGGATGTCGCTGGTCGCAATGAAGACATGGATGCGCGGTTTCCTGGCCGCTTCGACCGCCTGTCCGGCCCGGTCGACGTCTAGCCGTCCCGTCCGCGCCAGCCCGCAGACGATCGCCTCTTCGATCTCCTTCGAAACCGCGCGGACCGATTCGAAATCGCCGTCGCTCGCGATCGGAAAGCCGGCTTCGATGACATCCACGCCAAGCTTTTCGAGTTGGCGCGAAAGAGTGAGCTTTTCCTGGAGGTTCATGCTGCAGCCCGGCGACTGTTCACCATCGCGCAAGGTCGTATCAAAGATCCGAAGCCTCTCGCCGCTCATCGCTCCTCCTCACGTCCCGTCGAAACGCCGTGATTCAATCGATCGGAGAGAGACGTGATGCCAGCGCGGCCGCCCCCAGGATTCGTGGCCGACGGGGAGGCCGACGCGGTTGCCGAATCAGGGGACGAAGAAACCGAATGCGCCTGGGGCGCGGGCTTGGGCGCTGAATCCGCGGTCCCGGACGAGGAGGCGTCCTGTCCGTCCACGGGAAGGAGCGCACGTCCCGTCCGTCGGCGCCACAAATAGCCGGCGGGCCCCGAACCCACATAGACCAGCCCGACCAGAAAGAAATTCAACTCCGGTTCCAGGATCAGGAGAATCGAAAGCACGACGGGGATTACGGTCGCTGAGTAAGTCTGTCCGAAACGCAGGTTCTTGAAGCTGTGATACGGAATCGGGCTCACCATCAGCAGGCCCACGAACATCACACCGAGCGCCGGCACGATCGGAGGCAATCCGAGTCCGATTTCGGGTCCGACCAGAAAATTCTTGAACCAGACCGCCGACACGATCATGCCCGCTCCCGCCGGAGTCGGGAGTCCGTCGAAACGACCCTGATAGCGACCGGACGAAACGTTGAAGCGCGCCAGGCGCAAGGAAGCGCAAGCCGTATACGCGAAGACCATGACCCAGCCGGCCCAGCCCAGGCTCGAGATCTCGCCCGCATGAAACGCCAATACCGCCGGGGCGACGCCGAAGGACACCGTATCCGCAATCGAATCGTACTCCGCTCCAAAGCGGCTGACGTTGCCCGTCATCCGGGCGGCCCGTCCATCGAGTACGTCGAAGACCGCGGCGACGAAGATCGCATAGGAGGCGGTCAGGACATCGCCGCCACTGGCTTTGATGATCGCGTAGAAACCGGCGGCGAGATTGGCGGTCGTGAGCAACTGCGGGAGCAATGACGCAAAGCCAACGCGATCCGGATCGGATCTCCGGCGTCTACGCTTTCGCCGCCGCCGGCGGCTTTCGTTCGACGCGTCGGCGAAATCCCCCGAAGTCTCCTCTCCAAGCACGGACACGGACACTCCTCGTCGACCCTTGCTCGGGTCGAGCGCGTTAGTTCTTCGAACGATCGACGAGCTGCTTCTCGGACAACCACGGCATGAGGCCGCGCAAGCGAGCACCTACCTCTTCGAGTGTATGCTCGGCGGCCGCGCGGCGTTTGGCCTGCATGCCGACATTGCCACTCTGATTCTCGAGAATGAAGCGCCGGGCGAAGTCGCCGCTCTGGATGTCAGCGAGCACATCCTTCATGCGTGCCTTGACGCTGGCATCGATGATTCGAGGACCGCTCACGAAATCGCCATATTCCGCGGTATTCGAAACCGAATAACGCATATTGGCGATGCCGCCTTCGTAGATCAGGTCGATGATCAACTTCGTCTCGTGGATGCACTCGAAATACGCCATCTCCGGCGCATAGCCCGCCTCGACCAAAGTCTCGAATCCCGCCTGCATGAGCGACGTCAACCCACCACAGAGCACCGCCTGCTCACCAAAGAGATCTGTTTCGGTCTCCTCACGGAAGGTCGTCTCGATGATACCGGCCCGTCCTCCACCGATCGCGGAGGCATAAGCGAGTGCGATCTGGAACGCATCGCCAGAGGGATCCTGGTGAACGGCCACGAGGCAGGGAACGCCGCGACCCTGTTCATAGTGGTCGCGAACCGTATGACCGGGGCCCTTCGGCGCGATCATGATGACGTTGACATCGACCGGCGGAATGATCGCCTGGAAATGCAGGTTGAAGCCGTGCGCGACGGCGAGGTAGTTGCCGGGCTCGAGGTTGGGCGCCACTTCGTCGCGATAGATCGCCGCCGCCAGCTCATCGGGCACGGTCAGCATGATCAGATCGGCTTCACCGGCCGCGTCGGCGACCGTTGCAACCTTGAGACCCGCCGCCTCGACCTTGCTCCAGCTCGAGGAGTCCTTTCGCAGACCCACGACGACATCGATGCCGGAAGCGTGCAGGTTCTGGGCATGGGCGTGTCCCTGGCTGCCATAACCGATGACGGCCACCTTCGTGGACTGAAGCCGCCCGAGGTCCGCGTCTTTGTCGTAGTAGATATTCAATGCCATGAAAGATGTCCCTGCCCTTGATGAAAAGTCCTAGTGAAAAGTCCCAGTGAAGAGGTCTGGTGCAAGGCCCTCTGAAGAGCCTCTTGAAAAGGATTCGCTGTTCGAGAGCACCCACTGTCGGGGCTACCGCCGACCCGCCGAGCAGATCCGCGTCGGCGCGGGCTGCCCTACCGTTCCATTTGCTCCGTTCGCTGTCTTCGAGTCGAAAATCCCAGGTTGAAGGCTGATCCGTCCCGTCGGGAAGCGGCGCTAACTGCGCGAGATTACGCGACCTTTTCGCTCTGCGCCAGAGTCACGAAGCGCCTGGATCAGCTCTTCGTGAAGCGAGCCAGCTCGCCGGTCTCGACGGGGGTACTGAGACGCTTCGCCTCCGCTTCTGCGCGACGCAGGTAGCGCGCTTCGAGTGTCGCGACCGGTACGCCCTGTCCCAGCGCAAGCCGTCTTGCGGCCAGCCGACCCACCGAATCGGCTCGTGGTCGGGCCGCGCGACCTTCGACCAGCAACCCGACGGGCAAGCCCGCGTCCTCACAGGCGCGATGCCAGCCGGGAGCATCCGGTGTCATCACGATCGTTGCCGGCCCGCGAACTTTCAGCACGGTCTCCGCGTCATAGAGGCCCTCCGGCATTCTCGCCACAGCGAGACCATCAGGACTCGTCGCCCTCGACCATCCCCCCGCGTACCACTGTCCTCGCCGCGCATCGAGCAGAGCGACGACCTCACCCGGCTCGCCCGGTTCGGCGCTCTCGTCGCCATCGGTCCAATCGGGTTCCAAAAGGGAAAACGCCATCGCTTCGAGCGTCGAGATTCCAACCGCTTCGAGCGAGCGCCCAAGCGCCAATCCCTTGATCGTCGCCAGTCCGATGCGCAGGCTGGTAAAGGATCCGGGGCCGGTCGCGATCCCGATCGCCTCGAGATCGTCGAGACCGATGGAGGCGCGACCCAGAACGAGGTCGATGGCCGGAAGCAGCGCCGAGGCATGCTGGCGACTCTGCTCGTTCTCTTCGAGCTCGATGATCTCCTCGCCGCGCAACAACGCGACCGAGAGCCAATCCGTCGAAGATTCGATAGCCAGGAGCATTCGCGTCATGATCTCAGAGTTCGAAGCCGGTCGGTTGTGGATTCACGGTGGATCGCCCGGAGCGCCTATTGGCTCCCGCTCGAAAGCCAGTTCACGAATCTCATCCAGGTCGGCGTCAGGTCGTTCCAGAAGGCACGACCCATCAGCAGGACGAGCATGCCGAAGCCGATCGAAGTCGCGATCTCTCGCGAACGCATCGAGAGCGGTGATCGCTTGATGCCTTCGATCGCGTAGATCGTCGCCTGCCCCCCATCGAGAATGGGAATCGGCAAGAGGTTCAGGATGCCCAGGTTGATGCTGATCAACATCATCATCGATAGATAGTCGAGCCAGCCACGGTCCAGCGATTTCCGCGCGATCCGCGCGATCCCGATCGGCCCGGAGAGTTTGTCGGTACCGATTTCGCCGGTAAACAATTTCCCGAGTCCCTCGAGATATTCCATCGTCATCTGCCAGCTCATCATGACGGCCCGCGGAAGCGACTCGATCGGATTGCGCAGCTTCTGAATCGAACGAACGCCCGGCAGGGAGGACACGGCCGCAGCCAATCCGATTTGATAGACCCTTTCTTCCATCCCCTCGATTTCATAGGGCCCGGCGACCGTCTCTTCGCGAGCGCGAAGACGAACGGTGTCGACCCGTCCATCACGTGAATACGCCAATTCGAGCTCGCGACCGCCACTGGTCTGAACGAGCGATACGAAACTCCCGAAACTCCCAACGGCTTCGCCATCAACGGACAGAACGAGGTCATTGGGTTGCAGGCCGGCGAGTGCTGCCGGTTTGTCCTCGCCGACGTAGGCGACCAGGATCGTGGCCGGCAGGAGTCCGAGTCCGTCGAAGTCGGGCACCGCGGGAAGCGCAAGCGTGAGTTCCTCGACCTCCAGCGACCGGGTTTCACTGTTCGGCTCTAGCGCGCCCCCGGCTTTCGCCCTCGCCTCGATCGATTCGGCCAACTCGCGTTGCAGATGCCAGATGACTCGATCGTCCCCGGCCGCCAGCGCCGTCGCGACTGCGCTCGCATGGATATCGCGCAACGTCTGCCAATCTTCGACCTTGACCTCGACCTGGTCCTCGAATTTGTCCGAGACCCTGCCCACCGCAGTGATCAAATCACCGGATCGCAGACCCGATCGTGCCGCCAGACTCGTCACTTCGGGCACGCCGATCACGGCGGCCAGTCGACGATGGCCGACTCCGATCCAACCCTTGTCGACGACCGACCCGAAGCGATCGCGCGCCATCTGTTCGGCGACCGGGACGTCGATCTGCCGAGACTCGCCATCGCGCTCGATCTCGAGCACGAGTGTCTCGCCTTCATGACGTCCTTCGATCGGGATCAGCACTTCGTCCCACCACTCGACCGGGTCACCATCGAGCGACAGGATTCTGTCACCGACCTGCAAGCCGGCCGCCTCCGCCGGCGAATTCGCCTCGACCATGCCGACGACGGCATCCGGACGCGGCAGACCGACCCAGAGAATTCCCATCAAACAGAGGATCGGCAGCAAGAGATTCATCGCTGGCCCGGCAAACACGATCGACAACTTCTTCCAGACGGGCTGCGTCTCGAGAAATTCATCTGGCCGGACATCGTCGGGGATCGGGGGCGCAGAGTTCTCGTCGCCGGGCATCGGTTCCCCGAGCATGCGGACGAAACCGCCAAGGGGAATCCATCCGATGACATATTCCGTTCCGCCGCGCTCCCAGCGCATGCGGAATCGCCCGAAGCCGATCGGTGAGCCAAAGCCGATCGAAAACTTCAGGACTCGAACACCGCAGGCCTTCGCGACGAGAAAGTGGCCGAGTTCGTGAGCAACGATCAGGATCCCCAGCATCGGGATTACTGCGACGAGCGTGTCGATCACCGCCACTAGAGCCCGACCTCCGCGGCAGCGCGTCGCACGTCCGATGGATTCGCTTCGAGCCACTTGCGGGCGGAATCGCGCGCCCAGGCGTCGGAGGCCACGACCTCATCGAGCGTCTCGACCCGTTCTCCGCGATGGTCCTTCAAATGCGCGTCGAGCGTCGCAGCGTTCAGCGCCGCGATGTGCGGGAAACGGATCTCCTGATCAAGAAATGCGCTCACGGCGATTTCGTTGGCCGCGTTCAAGACGGCGGGTGCCGCCTCGCTGCCAGCCACCGCGAGGTACGCGAGATCCAGACAAGGAAAACGCGCGCGATCGGGCTTCTCGAAGTCCAACCGCGCGAGCTCGGCGAGCTCGAGTCGGGGCAGATCGAGCGAAATTCTTTCTGGGTGCGCGAGTGCAACCGCGATCGGTACGCGCATGTCCGGCAAGCCCAGCTGGGCGATTACCGATCGATCGCGATATTCGACGAGCGAATGCACGATGGACTGTGGATGGACGACGACCTCGACGCGGTCGGCGGGAACATCGAAGAGCCAGCGCGCTTCGATCACTTCGAGCCCCTTGTTCATCAGGGTCGCCGAGTCGATCGAGATCTTGTTTCCCATCGACCAGTTTGGATGGGCGAGTGCCTCCTCGACACTGGCGTTCTCGATTCTCTCTCGGGACCAGGTTCGGAACGGACCGCCCGAGCAAGTCAGAATCAATCGATCGACGTCGGCGGTCCGGGCGCCCGCTAGACACTGAAAGATCGCGCTGTGCTCGGAGTCGATGGGGATGATGTCGACGTTGCTGGCCTCGGCCTCGCGACGAACGAGCGCACCCGCCATCACCATGACTTCCTTGTTGGCCAATCCGATCGAGCGTCCGGCTCGGATTGCGGCCAGAGTCGGTGCCAGCCCAAGAGCGCCCACGAGAGCGGCCACGACGAGTTCCGAAGGCTCGGTTGCTACGGCGACCAATCCGGCGTCCGCGCTAAGGACTTTCACACTGGCGAATTCATCGCCTAATGCCGATTCGACGACAGAAACGTCATTGGGGTTTGCTACCGAAACGACCCGAGGGCGAAATTCTCTCGTCTGCTCGATCAGGCGTTCGACGCGACGACCCGCCGCGAGCGACACGACGTCGAAGCGGTCCGGATGAGCGGACACAACGTCCAGAGTCTGTTCGCCGATACTCCCCGTACTGCCCAGGATCGCCAGGCGCTTCATCGACCCGATTCCGGATCCGAAGAGTCCGCCGACTCGCCCTCTTCCAGCTGGACCTGCGCGCTCGTCAGGCCAAATCGGCGCTCGCGGCGCTGGTAGTCGAGAATTGCCTCTTCGAACTCAGTACGTCGAAATTCCGGCCACATGCAATCGGATAGATGAAGTTCGGAATAGGCGATCTGCCAGAGCAGGAAATTCGATACGCGCTGTTCGGCGCCGGTTCGAATCAAGAGATCGGGATCCGGGAGATCGCCTGCATAGAGATACGATGCGAAGCCCTTTTCATCGATTCCTTCCGGATCGATTTTTCCGAGTTCCACATCCCGCGCGAGCTTTCGAGCGGCGTCCACGATTTCGGCACGCCCCCCATAGGAGAGCGCAAAGACCAACTGCATCCCCGTGTTCTCACTCGTCCGGGCAATCGCATTCTGGACCGCGCGCCGGGTACTCCGCGGGAGTCGATCGACGCGCCCGATCATGCGTACGCGCGCGCCGTACTCCATGACTTCCTCGATTTCCGTCTCGAGATATTCCTCGAGCAGGCGCATCAACTCTGAAACTTCTCCGCGGGGCCGATTCCAGTTCTCGATCGAGAAGGCATAGAGAGTGAGAATCTCGATCCCGTAATCGCGACATGCACGGATGATCTCGCGAACGGACTCGATGCCCTCGCGATGACCCGCGTTTCGCTCGAATCCACGTGATAGGGCCCAGCGCCCGTTGCCATCCATGATGATGGCCACGTGTCGCGGAATACGACCTTTCTGGATGTCTGGGTGCGCCATCGCCTTCGCCATCGATTCGACTTCTACTCGACTTTCATTCCAGTTCGAGAAACCAGCCCTCGCTAGACCTCGAGCACGTCCTTTTCCTTCTGAGCCGTCTGGTTGTCGATCTTCTTGACGAACTCATCCGTCAAATCCTGAACCTTCTTCTCCGCACGATGCCGATCGTCTTTCGAAAGCCCATCGTCCTCCAGGTCTTTGAGGAGAGACAAACAATCGCGCCGTGAATCGCGGACCCGAATGCGATGTTCCTCGGCGATCTTGCGCACCTGCTTGACGAGAACCTTGCGGCGCTCTTCCGTGAGTGGCGGGATCTGAATTCGGATCACCTTGCCATCGTTGTTCGGGGTCAGACCGAGACTCGACGCGTGAATCGTCTTCTCGATGGAGGGGATCGCTGATTTATCGAAAGGAGAAACGACGATCATGCGCGGGTCGGGAACCGAGAGCGTCGCCAATTGGTTGAGCGGCGTCGGGGTATCGAAGTAATCGACGTTGATGCCGTCGAGAATACTCGTGCTGGCTCGACCCGTTCGGATCTTGGTCAGGTCCTTGCCAAAACGTTCGATCGCCTTGTTCATCGACTCGCGCCCTTCGTCGATGACTGCAGCGATGTCTTCATCTTCCGCCATTTCAGATCTCCAACTTCCTGGCGCTTCAACTAGGGCGCCGAGGGTTTCGACTCGTGAGTATCGCGCATGAGCGTTCCTACGCTCTCCTAGCGCATCAGTGCCTCGGAAAGGGTCCATCGCGGGCTGCGGCGGCGCGTCTGGAATCGTGTTGGGATCGGCTCTCTCGTCGGTGTAGCCGCCATAGACTGGACTCCTCGGTGGTTGCCAAAGTCGTCGGACCCGGCGAGTCCCTCGCCGGAGAGCTTGTGCTGAAGCCTCCGGTAGCCAGTCGTCACTATGAGGCAGCCTCTCCCAGCTTGAATCTCACGAAGCGAGCCACCTTCAACTCGCCACCGACGGCCTGGGCCGCGTCTGCGAGGATTTCGCGCACGCTCTTGTCGGGATCTTTGACGAACTTCTGTTCGACGAGACATTTTTCGGCGAAGAATTTATTGATCCGACCATCGATCATCTTCTCGATGACGTTCTCCGGTTTGCCGCTCTCGAGAGCCTGATTCTTCAAAAAGGAACGTTCCTTCTCGACAATGTCCGCCGGTACACCCTCTCGATCAATCGCGATCGGCGTCGGGTCATGGGCCGCCACGTGCATCGCCACGTCCCGGAGAATCTCCGCGACCCCGTCCGAGTCCGCGTTGGTCTCGAGCGCGAGCAGTACGCCGAGCGTTCCACCGCCGTGGACATAGCCGCCTACGAGTCCTGACACATCGACGCTGGCAACGCGCTTCAGCTGAATGTTCTCGCCCATCTTGGCGACCGCAGCCTTGACCGCATCATCAATCGTCGCGCCGTCCATCGATGTGGCCAGCGCGCTATCTAGATCGGGCTCGCCGCCGAGGGCGAGAATGGATTCCGCAATGTTCGTGGCGAGACCCTGAAACTCCGACGTCTTGGCAACGAAATCCGTCTCGCAGCCGAGTTCGATCAAGACACCACGCCCGCCGTTCGCACGAAAGACGACAGCCCCTTCGCTGGTTTCGCGGCCCGCACGCTTGCCGGCCTTCGCCAGTCCGCGTTCCCGCAGCAACTCCATCGCGCGCTCGACATCGCCGTCGGCGTCCGACAGAGACCGTTTGCAATCCATCATCCCAGCGCCCGTCGAATCCCGAAGCGCTTTCACATCTTTCGCAGAAACACTCATTCCTTCTTCTCACCCTCTGCGCTCGCGGCAGTTGTTGCGGCCTTGGTCTCGGGACCGGAATCAGCTTTCTTGGCGGCATCCTTCTTGGCAGCTGCCGGCTTTGCCGTGGCAGCCTTGCTCTCCGCCGCTGCGGGAGCCGGGGAAGCGCTCTTCGCGTTGTCTCCCTTGCCGCCACCGGACGAATAGCTCTTTCCGCCGCCCGCAGATCCCTGGCCACGTCCGCGACGTGGCTGCTGCTTGATCTCGACGACGCGACGTCCGGACTTGGGTCCGGCCTCGGCTTTGGCCTTGGCGGGCTCGTCCTTCTTCTTTGCGACCAGCTCGGCCTGATGTTTTTCGAATCCCTCGCGACAGGCATTCGCAGCGGCCTTGCAGTAAAGGTCGATGGCACGAATCGCATCATCGTTGCCGGGAACGACGAGATCGATCTTGCGGGGACTGCAATTCGTGTCGACGACACCGACGATCGGAATATGAAGCCGATTCGCTTCCGAGACGGCGATCGCCTCCTTGCCCACGTCGATGATGAAGATTGCGTCGGGCGTGCGATCCATCGACCGGATTCCCGCGAGCGACTTGTCGTATTTCTCGACCTGGCGGGCCATGCTCGCCAACTCCTTCTTGGAGAGCTCCGCGCGCTTGTCCTCGGAGGCAAGAATCTCGATGTATTGGTTATACCGATCGATCGACTTCTTCACCGTCTTCCAGTTCGTCAGCATCCCGCCGAGCCACCGGTTGTTGATGTAATACTGGCCGGCCCGCACGGCCTCCGTCATGATCGGAGCCGCGGCCTGCGGCTTCGTTCCCACGAACAGGACCTTGCCTCCAGCAGCCGTCGTCTCGCGAAGAAAATTGATCGCCTCCTTCAGCATCGGCAACGTCTGATCGAGATCGATGATGTGCGTGCCATTACGCTGGCCGAAGATGAAGGGCCGCATTAGCGGATTCCAACGCCCGGGCTGATGGCCAAAATGCACGCCGGCTTCGAGTAGCGAGTGGATCGTCAGCTCTTGTTCTTTGAGGGCTTCACCGATCTCGCTCTTCGCACCCTTCGCGGATGCAGCGGCTGAGTGGGTCGAATCGATGGATGGGACAGGGGTCGGTACGACCTCGGGAGAGGCCGGCGTATCGGACATGGATCGCTCCTTTTGCGGTTAGGCCTCCGCTCCCAGCCGTCCTATCCCCGACCTGACGCGTCCAAACCAACGACGGTGCCGCTTGAAAATCGCCCTCATCGGAGAATCCGACCAGGGCGTGTCGCTCGCTCGATCCGCTCCAGGCACCGCCGGGGTGACTCGGAACGTGTGATTTTGCGGGTGTTTAGCAGAATCCCACTGGCCGGACCATCAAGCCATCGAGGATTCCGCCCACCCTCCGGGTTTGTTCTAGGTCGTGTACTCCGCGTTGATTTCGACGTATTCGTAACTGAGGTCACAAGTGAAAAGACGCGCCTTTCCACGGCCACGGGCGAGGTCGACTTGTATCGAAATTTCCTCGGCCCGGAGCGCCTTCTCGGCGCGCTTTCGAGCGGCCGTGCCGGCGGAGCGTCCCTGCGAAAAGACCGCCACGCCGCCAACGCGCACTCGGGTTTTCTCGGGATTCCACTTGATGCCCGCGGCACCGATCGTCTGCATGATTCGGCCCCAATTCGGATCCCCACCGAAAATCGCCGTTTTCACGAGCAGCGAATTCGCGATCCGTCTGGCCGCCCGATCCGCCTCCGCCGCAGAACGAGCACCGGAAACCTCAACCGTGACGAGATGGGTGGCGCCCTCGCCGTCGCGCGCCAGTTGCCGGACGAGATCCTCGCAGACGGCCAGGAGCGCCGCTTCGAATCGTTTCGCAGGCGGACTGCCTGATCGCAGCTTCGCGCCACCCGCACGGCCGCTAGCCATGAGCACGACGGTGTCGCTGGTCGATCCCTCCCCGTCGATCGTGAGACAGTTGTAGGTCGAGTCCGCCACTCGCCGCAGCATGCTTCGCAGGAGTCCCGGTGAAATGGAGGCGTCCGTCACAATGAACGACAACATGGTCGCCATGTTCGGCTCGATCATCCCCGAGCCTTTGGCCATCCCTACGATCGTAATGTTTCGGCCGCCGACGCGAGCGCGAATCGATGAGACCTTGGCGTGCGTATCCGTCGTTCGAATGGCTTCGGCCGCGTCCGCGAAGCCCCGCGAACTAGCGGACAGCGCGCCGGCAACACGCGGAATGCCCTTCTCGAGCACATCCATGGGAAGCGGTTCACCGATTACGCCCGTCGAGGCGACCAACATCTCGTCAGCGGCGCAGTCGAGTTCGCGGGCGGCCATTGCCGCCATCTTTCGAGCGTCGCGGAGTCCACGCGGGCCCATGGCGACATTCGAGATTCCGCTATTGACGATCACGCCGCGAATACGCCCGCGCGCGATTCGCTCGCGGGAGATCTCGACGGGAGCGCCGACCACCGTCGATGTCGTGAATATCGCCGCCGCGTTGGCAGGCTCATCCGCGGCGATCAAGGCGAGGTCCTTGGCCTTGTCCTTGATACCGGAATGAATCCCGGCCGCGCAAAAGCCAGGCACAGGAAGACACACGCGCCGAACCTTCATTGGCCGATCAGGCCCCGCAGCATTTCTTGTGCTTCTTGCCACTGCCGCAGGGACAGGGAGCGTTGCGCCCAACCTTGATGGTCGAGGCGGCTCCTGCAGCCGCCCGCGGACCCGCGCCGGCGCCCGCTGGAGCCTTCGCCCCCGCTTGTCCCGACTGCGGCGCAGTACCGGCAGCAGCCGCCGGTCCTCCGTCTACCCGACGCGCGGTGACCTTGGGCGCTCTGCCCGGTCGCGGATAGCCGAATTTGAACACGAACTCTGCGAAGGAGTCATCGATGCGCTGTTCCATCTCGCCAAAGAGCGCAAACCCCTCGCGTTGATACTCGATCTTGGGATCGCGCTGCGCATAGCCACGAAGATTGATCGACTCGCGAAGCGCGTCCATCGTATGAAGATGCGCCTTCCACTGCGAATCGAGAATCTGCAGTTGGATGTCGCGCACGATCGAATCAAAAGTTGGATAGTTGTCGAGCGACGCGTAGGTCTCTTCCTTGAGCTCGCGTCCCTCCTCCTCCTTCGCCTTCAACACTTCGGTCAATCGACCCAGAATGGCGCGCCCCAACTCATCCTTGTCACCATGGCGCTTCGAATCGTCCGCAATGAAGGGAGTCTCTTCGATCGAGAAGGCGACTCCGAATTGCGCTTCGAGTGAGTGCGCCATCTCCACGAGATCATCGTCTTCGGGATCCCCTCGCTGAGGCCAGGTCCTTTCGACCAGATTCGCAACGTAACCCTCGAGACAGGCTTCCAACTCCTCGCGCAGCGCGGGCGGGTCGGCCGACATTGCGCCGAAGCGGCGAGCGTAGAAAGCCTGCCGCTGCTTGTTCATGACATTGTCGTAGTCGAGTAGATGCTTGCGAATGTCGAAGTTTCGCCCCTCGACCTTCTTCTGGGCGCCCTCGATCACGCGCGTGAGCATTCGGTTCTCGATCGCTTCCCCGTCTTCGACGCCGACACGATCCCACCACTGGGCCACGCGGTCTGCTTCGAAGATGCGCAGTAGATCATCTTCGAGGGAGAGAAAGAACTGACTCGATCCGGGATCGCCCTGCCTGCCAGAACGACCTCGAAGCTGGTTGTCGATCCGGCGACTCTCATGCCGCTCGGTCCCCAGGATATGCAGACCGCCCGCTTCGAGTACTTCCTTGCGCTCGCTCGCACATTCGGATTCGAATTGAGCGTGGACCGCTTCGAAGTCTTCGTGCTCCTTGTCGTGCCCGCATTTCGCGAGTGCCATCTGTTCCGGATTTCCACCGAGCAGGATGTCGGTTCCACGACCCGCCATATTGGTGGAAATCGTGATCGCACTTTTTCGGCCGGCCTGGGCGACGATTTCGGCTTCGCCTTCGTGCTTCTTGGCGTTCAACACCGTGTGCTTGAGCCCGACCTTCTTCAATTTCTTCGACAGCATTTCGGAGGTCTCGATCGAAATTGTTCCGACCAGCACGGGCTGGCCTGCCTCGTGTCGCTCTTTCAATTCGTCCAGGACCGCGTTGAACTTTTCCCGCTTCGTCTTGAAGACGACATCGGCACCGTCGTCGCGAATCAATGGACGGTTGGTCGGAATCAGCGAAACTTCGAGGTTGTAGATCTGTCCGAATTCTTCCGCTTCCGTATCCGCGGTTCCCGTCATTCCGGCCAGCCGCTCGTACATGCGGAAATAGTTCTGGAACGTGATCGAAGCGAGGGTCTGGTTCTCGCTGCGAACCGTAATGCCCTCTTTGGCCTCGACAGCCTGATGGAGCCCGTCGGACCAGCGACGTCCCGGCATGAGTCGCCCGGTATGTTCGTCGACGATCACGACTTCCTTCTTCTTGTCCTCGCCGACCCGAACGACGTAGTCGACGTCGATCCGCTTCAGCGAATGTGCCATCAGGGCCTGCTGCATCGCGTGAAGGACGGGCAGCATCCCGGGATCGTAGAGATTGTCGACGCGCAGCATGCCCTCGACTTTGTGCATCCCTTCGTCTGTGAAGGTCGCCGAATGCGCTTTCTCATCGATCCAATAATCGCCGGTCTCTTCGATGCCCTTCGCTGGCTGCGCGGCAGCACCGATCTTGAGGGAAGGAATCAGGCGATTCGCGATCGTGTAGATCTGCGTATTCTGCTCCGAAGGCCCAGAGATGATCAGAGGCGTTCGCGCTTCATCGATCAGAATCGAATCGACCTCGTCGACGATCGCGAAATGAAGCTCCCGCTGGACACAGGTCTCCAACGAGAATTTCATGTTGTCCCGGAGGTAATCGAATCCCAGTTCGTTGTTCGTGCAATAGGTCACGTCCGATCCGTAGGCGGCTAGACGTTCCACATCTGTTAGGCCATGGACGATCGCACCGACGTCGAGACCCAGAAATCGATGGAGCTGCCCCATCCATTCGGCATCACGTTTGGCCAGAAAGTCATTGACAGTGACGACGTGAACGCCTCGACCGCTCAAGCCGTTGAGATACGAGGGTAAGGTCGCGACGAGCGTCTTGCCCTCGCCGGTCTTCATTTCCGCGATGCGCCCGTCGTGGAGCATGATGCCGCCGATCAATTGAACATCGTAAGGACGTTGTCCGAGTGTGCGTTTGGCCGCTTCGCGAACGGTGGCAAAGGCCTCGGGAAGCAGATCGGCGAGGCTCTCGCCGTTTTCCAGCCGCTGACGGAAGTCGCCTGTTCGGGCGCGCAGGTCCGCGTCCGAAATGCGCGTCAGAGCCGGTTCCAGGAGGTTTACCTGTTCGACGAGCGGTAACAGGCGCTTGATGGCGCGCTCATTGCTGGTTCCGAAGAGCTTGCTCAGAATGCGTTGCATCGACCCGATCCGATCCCGACACGATTGATTGAGTCGGGAGGTCTCCCGAGCGAGTCCAGCGCGAGGGTTCTGGAAAACCGTGATTGAATGAAGATGGAGCGTAGAAGAGGCACCCGCGAGCGGCAAATCGGCGGGTGAAACGAGTCGAAGTTGAAACTCTCAGAGCCCGCACGAATGAGTGGGACGATCCAGGTCAATCAAAGATGTAGTCGAGCGGGTTACGAGGCTTGCCCTTCACTTCGACCACGTAGTGAAGATGCGGACCCGTACTGCGTCCGCTGCTGCCGATGGAGGCGATTAGGTCACCGCGCTCGACCGTGTCGCCCGTGTTCACGAGAATCTCTTTCGTGTGCCCATAGACCGTCTTCACGCCGAAGCCATGATCGAGAACCAGCGCATTTCCAAGCGGCCCCTTGCGCCCGGCGAAAGTGACGCGGCCGCGAGCCGGCGCGTGGATTGGCGTACCGTCTGCTGCCGCGATATCGATGCCACCATGTTGCTGACGCCGACCCGTGAACGGAGAAACACGCGGCCCGAAACGCGAGGTCATCCAGCCCTTCGAAGGCCAGATGGACGGCATCGACACCAACCGCTGACGCTTGTCGGCGAGTTGTCCCAGTAGGTATTCGAGCGACTCGGCCCGGACACCCGCACCCGCCGCGAGCTGGACGGCTCGATCATCGAGAGCTTTGAAGAACGCGGAATCTCCCGAGGAGGACGCGTCAGCGGGAAACGGCTCACCGCCACCCTGGCCACGTTGCCCAGCGCTGGGTTCCCTCGAAGAAGAGGTCGCCTGCTCGATCGGCACGCCGACAGGGAGCATCACCTCGCCTTCGGCGTGTGGCACGAGTTCGAACAGATCATCGCCGCCTACGCCGGCGGTGCCCGGCAGATTGGCGATGATGCGAACCTTGCGTTCGAGGTCGATCACACGAGCCAGCTGGCCATTGACGTGTTCGAGCCGATTGCTGAAGAGGGCGATCTGCTCGCGCTGCTCGAACGCCTCGACACGCAAACCGGCGAGTTCGACATTGTCGGCGCGAAGACGCCAATAATCCCACACAGCGACCGCTCCGATCAGAA